>NZ_CAJXKH010000010.1 GCF_913055755.1 uncultured Microbulbifer sp. | reverse complement strand
CCTCTCGAGGGAATATAACGCCCACAGCAGGGGCGGCTTACCTTGTGCGCGTTTTGCGCGAAAATGGGAGCGTAGCGACCCGCGCAAAACGTGCACAAGGTAAGACGTCCCGCGGAGGCCCGAAGGGCCGTAGCTTACTGCCTGTGATTGTTAAATGCCCTGTACTCCGGAAATAAAGCCGTGGTAAAGCGACCATGCCGGCTGGTGCGAATTCTCAATTTGAATGGGAAATACCGGCTTTCCTGCCAGAGCACTATTTAGCTGCTGCATCCAATCTTCAACGTTCTTGACATACCAGTGCCACTCTTTCCGTCCATTACCCGTGACAACCAGCATCAAATGACTTATTCCTGGACCATCTAGATTTTCTAGAGCATCTTCAAAATCTACTTGAGCTTCGTTTGTTGCTGCATCTGGCATACCACCATCATTCTCTGATGTGTATGGCCAATAAACAGAAACTAGAAATGGATACTCAGTTTCTTTGACTCCGTCAGGGACGGATTGAATACTTCTGAAAATTAGCGGCTTACCATCTTCCTCACCGGTAGCAGTGAAATACAAATTCTCTGCGTTTGCTGCTGACACCATAAAACTCCATAAGATGACGAATTTGAGTGAACTTTTCATTGGCATTTAACAGTTTTATTCATACGCCATGGGCTTGTGTTGTTGGGGCTTGTGTTCATCGGCGCACATATCCGCAAGCTGGTATATTTTTTTAAAAATCAAACACTTACCAATGTAAAATCATTGTAGCCCCTAGCGAAAGAAGCCGATGGCTTTTGTTCTTCTTTTTCGAGCGGCATTATTGTTTTGGCCAACTCTTTATAAATCAGATAGTTAGCCTATCCCATTCCGTGCACACAAGCCACTGGCTTCTGAATTCGGCATTGACGAATCCGCCTATCACTTATACTGTATTTATAAACAGTATTCGAGATGATGTTATGGATGATATTCGGGGCCGGGTTCCCACGCAACCCGTTCGTTTTTTAGACAAACTAAGATTGCATATGCGCGATGCAGGGCTGGCTTATACGACTGAACGAACTTACGTTCACTGGATCAAGCGCTATATCCTTTTTCACAGGAAGCGCCACCCTCAGGAGATGGGAGCGCCAGAAGTGGAGCACTTTCTGACCCATCTGTCAGAAGAGCGAGACTGCTCAGTGGGCACCCAGAGAATTGTGCTGAATGCTCTGGTCTATCTGTATACCCGTTTTTTGGACAAAACGCTGGATGGGCTTTCCTTTACCCAGGCCAAACGCCCACGGCGGTTGCCGGTGGTGTATAGCCGCAATGAGATAGCCGCAATCCTTTCTCACCTGAAAGGCCCCTCACGTTTACGGGTTCAGTTGCTGTATGGCTCGGGACTCCGCTCCGCAGAGCTGCTGTCATTGCGGGTCAAGGACATTGATTTTGATAGCAGCAATATTTTTGTACGTGGAGGCAAAGGCAATAAGGACCGGACGACGATTTTGCCCCAGGGGCTGGTACCGGATATTCGCAGGCAAATAGAGCGGGTGCGGATTCTCCATGATCAGGACGTGGCAGATGGTGTGGGTGACGTATATCTGCCCGATGCGCTTGCACGTAAATACCCGCGCGCGGCCAAGGAGTTGGGTTGGCAGTACCTTTTTCCAGCATCTTGTGTAGGCCCCTGCCCGCGCACCGGCGAATTGCGCCGACACCACCTGCACCCTACTGCCCTGGCCAAACAGATCAGGCGAGCGCTAATGGCAGCGGGTATCCATAAGCCAGCGAGAGCGCACTCCTTTCGACACAGTTTTGCCACCCACCTGCTGGAATCCGGCTATGACCTGCGCACAATCCAGGAGCTATTGGGACACTCTGATATCAGCACCACCGAGATTTACACCCATGTGGTAAACCGGGGGAGCAAGGGAGTGCTCAGCCCGATGGACCGCCTGGCGCCCGGCAATCAGATAAATGAGCCGATGGCCCGCTACCACGTAGCGGCTTGACAAGCTGTATTGAGTACTGAAATAAAAAAACCCCGCAAAAGCGGGGTTTTTTTCGTTTGGCTGGAAGGCCGGCTTACATCATGCCGCCCATGCCACCCATTCCACCCATGCCGCCCATGTCAGGCATTGCGGGCTTGTCTTCCGGGATTTCCGCAACCATGGCTTCGGTGGTGATCATCAGGCCAGCGATGGAAGCAGCCGCCTGCAGCGCAGAGCGGGTTACCTTGGCCGGGTCGAGGATACCCATTTCTAGCATGTCGCCGTACTCGCCGGTGCCGGCGTTGTAGCCGAAGTTGCCTTCGCCCTGCTTCACCTTGTCTACGACTACGGAAGCTTCATCACCGGCGTTGGTGACGATCTGGCGCAGCGGCATTTCCATGGCACGCAGTGCTGCGGCAATACCGTGGTTCTGGTCTTCGTTGTCGCCTTTTACGGTGATCGCCTGAGTTGCGCGGATCAGGGCGGTACCACCGCCAGGAACAACGCCTTCTTCTACTGCGGCGCGGGTAGCGTGCAGTGCGTCTTCAACGCGGGCTTTCTTCTCTTTCATTTCGACTTCGGTGGCTGCGCCAACCTTGATCACCGCAACACCGCCGGCCAGCTTGGCTACGCGCTCCTGCAGTTTCTCTTTGTCGTAGTCGGAAGAGGATTCTTCGATCTGGGCGCGGATCTGCTTAACGCGCGCTTCGATGTCGGCTACGTCGCCAGCGCCGTCAACGATTACGGTGTTTTCCTTGGACAGGGTGATGCGCTTGGCGGTACCCAGGTGCTCCAGGGTAGTCGCTTCCAGCTCCAGGCCCACTTCTTCGGAAATCACGGTGCCGCCGGTCAGGATCGCGATGTCCTGCAGCATGGCCTTGCGGCGGTCGCCGAAGCCCGGTGCCTTGACCGCAGCTACCTTGACGATACCGCGCATGCTGTTCACAACCAGGGTGGCCAGCGCTTCGCCTTCTACGTCTTCAGCGATGATCAGCAGCGGCTTGGAGGCCTTGGCTACCTGCTCCAGCAGCGGCAGCAGGTCGCGGATGTTGGAGATTTTCTTGTCAACCAGCAGGATGAACGGGCTGTCCAGCTCGGCAGTCATGTTTTCCTGGTTGGTCACGAAGTACGGGGACAGGTAGCCGCGGTCGAACTGCATACCTTCTACCACGTCCAGTTCGTTTTCCAGGGACTGGCCTTCCTCTACGGTGATCACACCTTCTTTGCCCACCTTGTCCATCGCTTCGGCGATGATGGTGCCGACGTTTTCGTCGCTGTTGGCGGAGATGGTGCCCACCTGGGCGATGGACTTGCTGTCGGCACACGGGGTAGCCAGGCCAGCAATGTGGTCAACGGCCGCAGCAACGGCTTTGTCGATACCGCGCTTCAGGTCCATCGGGTTGAAGCCTGCCGCTACGGACTTGAGGCCTTCGGTCACGATTGCCTGGGCCAGAACGGTAGCGGTGGTGGTGCCGTCACCGGCGGTGTCGGAAGCCTTGGAAGCCACTTCCTTGACCATCTGCGCACCCATGTTTTCGAACTTGTCTTTCAGTTCGATTTCCTTGGCTACGGATACACCGTCTTTGGTCACGGTGGGGGCGCCGAAGGACTTGTCCAGTACCACGTTGCGGCCTTTCGGACCCAGGGTGGTTTTTACTGCGTCAGCCAGGATGTTTACGCCGTTCAGCATTTTCTGGCGGGCGTCATCACCAAATTTTACGTCTTTTGCTGCCATGATCTTATTTCCTCAATTCTGTGTGTGGTCGCTCGGGAAGGGCGAATCAGCCTTCCAGAACACCGTAGATGTCGTTTTCGCTCATGATGATCAGCTCTTCGCCGTCCACCTTGAGGGTGTTGCTGTCGGCATAACGGCCGAAGACCACGGTGTCACCTACTTTCACAGACAGCGCACGCACGTCGCCGTTATCCAGCAACTTGCCTTCGCCCACGGCAACCACTTCGCCCTGATTCGGCTTTTCTTTCGCAGCGCCCGGCAGCACGATGCCACCAGCAGTTTTCTCTTCTTCTTCCTTACGGCGTACTACGACGCGGTCGTGTAAAGGACGAATTTTCATGGATTTGCTCTCCATTGAGTTATTTAGGGTTGCAATAACAAGTGCCCGGGCCGCTCTGGCTCCGGAGCCTGCCCTCCTCCCGTGGGAGGCAAGGCAAAAACTTGGGGTGCTCCCTATCTGAGGGCGCGGAAATGGATTTCAACAGGGGCAGGCAAAAAAAATGATGGGGGCCGGCGACAGGGGTCTTCCGCCGGCAAGATCGGTCAATTATTGAGCAAAATGCAGATCAATCACGGTCCTTGGGGTCTTCGCGCTCGTAGTCTCCCTCAATCACATCGTGCTTGCCGGGCTCCCCGCCCCTCTGCGGCCCCTGCTCCGGGCCCGAACCCGGCTTGGAATATGGCCCGTAGCTGGAGGTCTGCACCACCACGATCCGGTTGAGCAGCTTCCCCAGGATCAGTTGCCGCAACCCGGGGATCAGGCAGGCGAAGCCGATGGCATCGGTGATGAATCCCGGGGTTAGCAGCAGCGCGCCGCCCACCGCCAGGAAGATCCCCTCGGCCATCTCCCGTGCGGGGATCTCGCCGGTCTGCATCTTCTGCTGGGCCCGCATCACGGTGGAGATTCCCTGGCGGCGCAGGAGCGCCAGCCCAACTACCGCGGTCAGCAGCACCAGTCCGATGGTGGGCAGCGCGCCAATTTCCTTTCCGACACTGATCAGGACCCACATTTCCAGGATTGGCATGGCGATGAACAGAATAAGCAATGGGCGCATGTGGGTTTCTCCGCGGTTCGCGAGCAGGCCAGAATACCGGATTGTCCGGCAAACAGACGGTTTTCCGTTATGCTTGAGAACGTGCTGTTGAAAACAAGTTGTTGAAACTCGGTAGTTGCAAGCCTGAAGCAGTTTTTGCCGCGGGCAGGATTCAGGTTCGCAGTGTAGCCATTCACCAACATGACGCGCAAATCGCCGTCAGCTACTCGGGAGCCCAATTATGGAAAGCGACAGCAGTCCGATGACTAGCGCCTCCACTTCCAGACCACAACATATGGTGGACGAGCTTCTCGCCCTCGCAGACATACGCATCAATGGGGATCGTCCCTGGGACATGCAGCTTCACCGCAACGGGGCACTGGATGAGATTGTCGCCAGGCACAGCCTCGGCCTCGGTGAAACCTACATGCGGGGCGACTGGTCGGTGCCGGCGCTGGACCAGTTTTTCTATCGCCTGCTACGCGCGGACCTGCACAAAAAGCTCAAGCCATTTCGCAATCTCTGGCGAATTCTCCGTTCACACATGATCAACCTGCAGAGCCGTGGCCGCGCCTTCCAGGTAGGCGAACGGCACTATGACCTGGGCAATGATTTCTATCGCGCCATGCTCGACCATCGCATGGCCTACAGCTGCGGCTACTGGAAAGACGCGGAGGATCTGGAGCAGGCACAGACTGCCAAGCTCGACCTTATCTGCCGCAAGCTGGGGCTAAAGCCCGGTATGCGGCTTTTGGATATCGGCTGCGGCTGGGGCAGCCTGTTGAGCTATGCGGCGGAAAATTACGACGTGGAATGCGTCGGGGTGAGCGTATCCCGCGAGCAGTGCCGCTATATCGACGAACACTATGCACAGCTGCCCATTACCGTACACCTGCAGGATTACCGCGCACTCGACCAGCCTTTTGACCGCATTGCCAGCGTCGGTATGTTCGAACACGTGGGCCGCAAGAACCACCGCACCTTTATGCAGGTTGCGCGGCGCTGCCTGACAAAGGACGGCCTGTTACTGCTGCACACCATCGGCAAGACTCAGCGGCGCTCCACCACTGATGCCTGGATCGAAAAATATATTTTCCCCAATGGCGACCTGCCCTCCACTGGCCAGATTTGCGACAGTGCAGAGAATCTGCTGATCGAGGAAGACCTGCACAATTTCGGCAGTGACTACGACAAGACCCTGATGGCCTGGCACCGGAACTTCGAGCACAGCTGGGAAAAGTTTGCGGATAAATTCGACCAGCAGTTTTACCGTATGTGGCGATACTATCTGCTGTCCTGCGCCGGCGCATTTCGCGCGCGGCATATCCAGCTGTGGCAGTGGATATTTTCCAGGAAACTGGAAGGTGGTGTGGAGCGCGTGGTTTAGGCCAAACTTCCCCCTCACACAAAAAAGGCGAGCCAAACGGCTCGCTTTTTTGTGTATATTCACTGCTGGGAACTTTACATTCTCGCGCCGCCGTCCACTTCCATCACCCGGCCGGTGACGTAGTCGTTATCGATGATGAAGGCGACGGTACTGGCAATTTCATCGGGCTCGCCGATCCGGCGCAGGGGCACCTGCTTTACCAATCCTTCGAGAATTTCCGGGCGCATCTGCGCCACCATGTCGGTGCCGATGAAGCCCGGCGCAATGGCGGCGACGCGCACACCGTAGCGCGCCAGTTCCCGCGCCCAGGTCACGGTCATGGTCGCCACGCCGGCCTTGGTCGCGGAGTAATTGGTCTGCCCCATATTGCCAGCGCGGGAAACGCTGGAGATATTGACGATGACACCGCCATTGCCGGATTCCGCCATGGCGGCAGCCGCGGCGCGGGTACACAGGAAAACCCCGGTCAGGTTCACGTCAATTACCGACTGCCACTGGGCCAGTGACATGCGCTCGGCGACTTTGCCGTCTTTTACTTTCAGCAGCATGCCATCGCGCATGATGCCGGCGTTGTTTACCAGTACGTTCAGGCCTCCGAAGTCCTGCACGATTGCGGCAAAGCCCTGGTCGACCTCCTCTTCCGAGGCCACATTCACCACGTAGCTGCGGGCTTCAGCCCCCTTGGCTTTACATGCCGCCACGCTTTCTTCCAGGCCCTGTTCGTTCACATCCAGCAACGCCAGGCGCGCGCCGCGCTCTGCCAGATACACCGCCATCGAGCGGCCCAGCCCCTGGCCGGCACCGGTAATGGCAATCACACTGTTTGCAATCTGCATCTTCTACCTCAAAACTCTTGTATCAACGCTCTTGGCCGGAATGCCGGGGGTTACCAGGAGTAGCCCACGCCCACGGTCAGTTTGGTATCTTCTTTTTCGCTTTCCAGCGACGGGGTATTGTCGAACAGCCAGCCGTATTTCACTTCCATCAGGATGCCCTTCACCAGCGGCGTGCGCACCCCCACTTCCGCATTGCTCTGGTAATCCTCACCGCGGTCGAGGGATTGCAGGATCTCCTGGTTATAGTAGACCTCCGGGCCCACTTCGAACTTGTAGCGGAAGTCCCACGCGGTACGGCCCGCGGCGTAGCGCTTGCTGGGCTCCTCACTCAGGCTGGGGTCGATATAGCTCTCTTTCAGGCTGCTCACACCGCCCTGGACCGACAGCGCCGATTTATCGGTGTCGAAAAACAGATAACCGAGACCCAGACCCACTGTAGTGCTCAGGTCCAGGTTACGCGCCTCTTCGTGCAACAGTGCGCTGTTTCCGGCCGCAAACCATTTCTCCGCAAAGATCCAGCGCAGGTCGTAATTGAGGCGGTACTTTTCCAGCCCTTCCACTTCGACATTGTTCTGGTTCTGGTACTGGGTACCCACCAGGTGATGGAAATCCCCGTTGCGCACGTCAAAGTTGGCATTGATGTCCCAGTCTTCCCGCTCGCGGTTACCGTTTTCAAACACACCCGCGGCAGATACATTGCCGCGGAACACCACCGGGTTGCCGACAAAGTTGATGTAGGGCTCCGCGTGGTCGATGGCGGGGAAGTCCATCACCCAGCCGTCGCCCTCGTCACAGTACAGCTCCCACTGCTGGCGGCGGTGGCCGGCCAGGGCACAGGGCTCGTCGCGCCCGGCAATTTTCAGGTCCTTTTCCGTCTCCAGTGACAGAATTTTGCTTTTCTCGACGGTGACATCGCCAAATGTCTCGGACTTCCACACCACGTGGTCCCGCTCCACCACCACCAGGTCTCCGTGAACACGGTCACCATTGGTCAACGTCAGTACGCCGGCACTGGCAACCGGGACAAGCGCGAAGAAAAACGTGAAGATGGTCAGCGAGAAAGTGGACAATAGCCGGGGCACAGCAGAGAGCACGAAACAACCTTGCAATAGCTTAGGATTATGAAATGCGCAGTGTTAATAGGGGAAACACCAAAGAACCGACGAACTCCAGGTCGGAAGACGGCAATGATGCCACAACTCGCATCTGCCTTGCACTGTCACAGGTGCCGGCTGGCCGGGTGGTCACCTATGGCGAACTGGCAATGCTTGCGGGATATCCACGGGCGGCGCGCCTGGTAGGCCAGACCCTGCGCAAATTGCCCAGGGACACGAAGTTGCCATGGCACCGGGTGATCAACGCACAGGGCAGGATTTCGCTGCCGGAGCCGGCAGCACAGCGCCAGCGGGAGCGTCTGGCGCAGGAGGGAGTGATAGCGATAGGCGGGCGCATCGACCTCGCAAAGTACCTCTGGCGCCCTTGATCAATCGCGCTGCGCTGGAGACCCGCGGCTAGCGCGACTGGGGTTTTGATTCCGCTTTGGCTTCGACGCCCCCGGTCTCCGGGTGTTCGGACGCATCGGTACCCGTTTCGAGCTCCGGGTTTTTGTGCCACGGCGCCACGACAAACAACAACAGCATCCCCGGAACCGCCAGAGCGGCACACAGCAGGTAAAAATTGGTCCAGCCCATCCCCTCCACCAGGTATCCGGTCGAGGCGTTGGCAAAGGTGCGCGGCAACGAAGTCAGCGCGGTGAAAAGCGCAAGTTGTGTCGCGGTGTGCAGCTTGCTGGTGGTGCGTGCGATAAATGCCAGGAAGGCCGCGGTGCCCAACCCGACCCCCAGGTACTCGAAGGCAATCACAATGGCCAGCAGCCACAGACTCGGCTCAAAGCCGGGGGTCCCCACCCTGTCCCCATTCGCTTCCGAGAGAATCATGAAGCCGAAGATCGAAATGATCTGAATAACACCAAAGATCCACAGGCATTTATTGATGCCTATCCGGACCATCAGCATGCCCCCCAGGAAACCGCCGATCACCGCCGGCCACAGGCCCGCATTCTTGGCCACGATACCGATATCGGTATTGGTGTACCCCATATCCAGGTAGTAAGGCGTCGCCAGCGCCGTGGCCATGTTGTCCCCCAGTTTGTAAAGGAACATAAACGCCAGCACCAGCAGCGCATGGTTGACGCCGTTGCGATTGAAGAACTCCACAAACGGCAGCACTATCGCCTCGCCGAGGGTCTTGGGCCGTTCGCCGGGATGCCTTGGCTCATTGACCAGCAGGGTCATCAGGATACCGACCAGCATAAATGCCGCGGTAATTTGGAACACCTGGTCCCAGGGCAGGTGATCGGAAAGAATCAGGCTCAGTGAGCCCGGGATCAGCCCGGAAACCCGATAGGCGTTGGCGTGAAAAGAGTTACCCAGGCCAAGCTCCCGGTCGGGCAGGATTTCCCGGCGAAAAGCGTCCAGCACGATATCCTGGCTTGCACTGAAAAACGCCACAGCAAAACACAGTACCGCAATCGTCCAGATGTTGAATTCAGGGTCGAACATCCCCACGGCGGCGATGGAAATCATCAGCAGGACCTGCATCACCAGCATCCACCCCCGCCGGCGCCCCAGGAGCGGTAACCGGTAACGCTCCATCAAGGGGGCCCAGAGGAATTTCCAGGTGTATGGGAATCCGATCAGGGAGAAGAGCCCGATGGTGGCAAGGCTCACGTTTTCCGACCGCAGCCAGGCGGGCACCAGTTGGATCAGGACATAGAGCGGCATGCCAGAGGCGAAGCCGGTCCCGATACAGATCAACATGCGGCGGTTGAATATGGCTTCGCGGACCGTTTCCCTAGTCATAAATTATCACTGCTTATTATTGCCAAAGCGTCAGAACCAGGACCGCCGCCCCGTAGTTAACGACCGTAGACCACTTCCAACTGCGCTTGCGCCAGCTTGTTGGCGTTAATGTAGTACCCAACGGCCGAGGTAGACCTGGGGCTGCCACCAGTTTAGCAGCCATTGCGCGGCGGGTACTTGAGTCCCGAAAACGGCTCGGCAGATCTCCATTCATACTATCGCAACTCCTTTGCCTGAAACGCTGTTTTATCCCAGCAGGTCGCTGACGCTGGACAGGTCCATATTGCCACCGGTGAGTACCAGTACAACCCGCTTGCCCTTGAACCGCGCCGGATGCGCCAGAACTGCCGCGAGGCTGACCGCAGCGGACGGCTCCACCAGCTGCTTGGTTCGAGTCCACAACAGCTTCATCGCGGAAACGATTTCGTCTTCTTCTACCGTCACCACATCATTCACCGTGCGGCGGATCAGAGTGAAATTTCTCTCCCCCAGAGTGGTGCGCAGGCCATCGGCAATGGTGTCCGCGACCTGCTCCGTCACCCGTTGACCGGAGCGAAATGAGCGTTGCGCGTCATCGGCGCCGGCGGGTTCGGCGCCGAGCACCTTCACGTCCGGCGCCAGGGCGGACATCGCCAGTCCGCATCCGGCCAGCAGGCCACCCCCACCCACCGGGGTCACCAGCAGGTCGGGGTCAAACCCCTGCTCCCGGCACTGGCCGAGGGCTTCCTGGGCCACCGTACCCTGCCCGGCGATAATCCGCCGGTCGTCAAATGGTGGGACTTCATGGGCCCCGGTTCGGGCCACTACCTGCGCCAGCGTCTCCTCGCGGGCAGCCAGCGTCGGCGCGCACAGCACAATATCCGCGCCGTAGGCCGCCACCGCCTCTTGCTTTGCCTGCGGCGCGTTTTCCGGCATCACTACCGTGCATGCAAGTCCGCGCTCGGCTGCCGCCCACGCCAGTGCGGCACCGTGATTTCCAGAGCTGTGTGTTGCCACCCGCTGTGTTCCCCCGGGCAGCAGTTGCACCGCGTTGGCAGCGCCACGGGCCTTGAACGCCCCCACTTTCTGCAGGTGTTCGCACTTGAAGAATATTTCGGCGCCGGTCGCGGCGTTGATCGCGCGACTGCTCAGCAGCGGCGTGCGGTGGATTTTCCCCGCCAGACGCTGGGCGGCGGCAAAAACCTCTGCCGCTTCCGGCAAGTCGGCGGCACCTGAATCGGAAACAGGAAATTCTGACATGAAAGATGAATACCGCGGTCAGCTAACAAAAATCACATACAGTGCCAGTACCGTCAGCCACATCAGCAGTGCCCGGGACAACAGGCCCTGCAGTGCCTCGAGTTCCGCGCCACACAGGCGCTGCCCTTCGCTGACGGCTACGCCGGCGCTGCACTCGCTGCTGTCGATCCCGCCCAGCGCACCCTCGAGGTAGTATTCGAGCACGTCGGCGGAGCCGCTCTCCTTGCAGGTGAGGTGCTCCCGCCAGGCCCGGTAACAACCGGCAAAATTGCCCACAATCGCGAGGGTAAAGCCCAGCACCCTTACCGGCAGCCACTCCAGCAGCCACAGCCACTTGCGCGCCAGTTGCCCGTCACCGGTGGCTGCCGCGCTCTTGGCGTCAGCCTCGGCGACCGATGCAATGTCGCAGTTGCCCACATATAGCTGGCTCAGCCGGTACAGCACGGCCCCCGGAACGCCCAACAGCAGGAACCAGAACAGCACCGCAAACAATCGCTCGAAGGCCCGGTAAGCCGCTGCCCGGAACACAATCCGGTGCAGGGACTGGGCATCGCTGGGAATCTCGCTCTGAACCCCTTTCAGCAATGGCTCCGCTTCTATATACGCAGCTTCCAGGTCACCCTGGTACCAGGCGCGCAGATAGCTGGAAAGGGATTCGTTGAAATTGCCGCGGCCAAAGCTGTACAACAGCAGCGGCACACTGACCAGTAATATACCCAGGCCGCCCAGTATCGACTCCGCGATCACCAGGAGGATTGCCGACAACAGTACCGGCAGCAGGATGACCACACCGAATTCGAACCCCGGCTTTTGCGCAACAGACTGCTGCCCGGCGACCGCCTGCTGCCAGCGCAAAAACCAGCCATCCCGGTGCAGCGGGCCACCGGAGCCCCAGATCTGCACCAGCCCGAGAGCCAATAGAACGATCAAAAGCGCCATGGCGCCCCCCGATAAATAAATACGTTAAAAGATCCCACGATGGTTATTCTCGTCATTTGCTCGCCGCGGCTGTGGGAATCAGGCCGCGGGGGTATCGCCGGTGAGATCGTCCAACTTGATAAAAAAGTGCTTCCAGTCAAAACCGGGGCCGGGGTCCAGCTTGCGTCCCGGTGCGATATCCGAATGACCGGTAATCCGGCTTTTGTCGATGGCCGGGTAGGCCTCCATGATCGCCACCGTCACGTCCGCCAGCGATCTGTACTGCGCCTCGGTAAAAGTATCGGTATCCAGGCCTTCGAGCTCAATACCGATCGAAAAATCATTGCAGTTTTCCCGCCCGCAGAAAGACGACTGCCCCGCGTGCCACGCCCGCTGGTGAAACGGTACGTACTGGGTAACGCCACCGTCGCGGTCGATCAAAACGTGTGCGGAAACCTGCAGGGAGCCGATCTCTGAAAAGTACGGGTGCGCGTCGATATCCAGGTGCCCGAGGAAAAACTCATCGATATAGGAACCGCCATACTGCCCCGGCGGCAGGCTGATACTGTGAACCACCAGCAGGTCGATCTCCGCTCCGCCCGGCCGGCTATTGCAATGGGGGCTGGGCACCCTGCGGACACCCGACAACCAGCCTGACTGGACCTGATATTTCACGAAGCGTTCTCCCGGCAACATTGAGCCAAAGGATATTCTATGGAAGGGAGGAAGCAACTGCCACTGCTAGCACCAGCCGCCAGCCATAAAAAAACCGGGCCAGGCCCGGTTTCTTTAACGGTGTGATGGGATATTAACGGCGGTCAGACGGTGATCGCGATCTGACTTTCCCCGATATTGCCCACCACGTACTGCAGTGCGCGCTCGAACAGGGGGCCCTGCTCCAGCGGCAACAGCGACTCTTCCCGCAAGGCGTGCGCCAGCTCCAGGCGGGACATGACCGCAACCTTGGCCCCGGAGCGATTGACGAACATAAACTGGTCGAGGTCCTTGATGATCGCGGCTAGCCTGCAGCGTACCGGCAACTTGTCCGGGGTCCGCAACAGGAACCAGCTGTCCTTGAGGTGGTAGGTCTGCTGCCAGTGCTCATCGCTATTGGGCATCGGCGCCAGCGACTCCTTGCGTTCAACGGCCGCATTGCTGACCACTTTTTGCAGGGATTCCACATCCGGCAGTGCCGGCTGGTTTTCCGGCAGCTCCCGGGCGTCCTCCGGCAGCGCCACGGATTCCGCTACCGGCGCGACTTCTGGTTCCATATCAGGAATGGCAACAATACTGTCGGCCTCGCGCCGCAGCTCCTGCACCAGGCGTTCGCGGGTGCGGCGCTCGCGCTCGGACTCTACCCGTTCGGCAAGATTCAGCCGCTCCCGATAGAGCACGTCCAGGCCATTCATCAGACGCTGGCGGTCACCCGCGCTCAAGGAAAGAGACTGCGCCCCCGCATCGAGCCGCTTGCGCAGGTCCGGCAACAGCCGCTTCATACGGGCACTGCTTTCGGGCATCGGCGTGACCACGCTCCATACCAGGTCGCGCGCGGTCAGTACGTGCTGACGCCAGGCACCGCTGTCGGTCCCTTCCTTCAGGCAGGTGCGAAACAGTACGCTGTTCCACACCCGGTTGAGCCATTCGTGCACGATCCGCGGAAGTTTGCGCTCGGTGACCAACGCCTCGAATACCGCTGCCACGCGCGCCTTGGCGGCCTCGACCCGGGCAGAACCCTGAGCCTCATCGACGGTCCGGCGCTCCATCACCGCAGCGCGCTTGCGCTCGCGGGTGGAGTACTCCCGGAACGAATCCAGGAAACGCTCGAACACCTGCTCGTCCCGGTCGAAATCCTTGAGCACGCCCTCGACCACCTGGCAGATCTGCAGGTAGAGCGACTCCTCTTTATAATTTTCCCCCGGCTGCCAGCCAATCGCCGCATCGGCCAGTTCGTTCAGCAGCCGCCGCGCCGGGTGGCCGCCCTTGCTGAAAAATGCCTTGTCCGCTACCGCCAGTTTCAGCATCGGCAGCTGCAGGCGAATCAATTGCGCCTTGATCGGCTCTGCCAGGTTGCGATCTTCCAGCATAAAGGTGAACAGCATGTCCACCAGGCGAATCACTTCGCTGTCCAGCTCGTGCAGGGAGGCACTCTGGCGCGCTGATACCAGCCGCTCCTGCAGCATTGCCTGCACGTCGACCAGGTGGCCGGTGGCCCCCGTCTGCAGGGGGATACTGGTCTGCAACTGGCCGAGGTGGTCCAGTAGCATGGGTGTCGCCATTGGCGACGCACCCATTCCCGAGGGAATCAGGCCGGGAGCAAATTGGCCACTGCCCGCATTGCCGGAAGCGGCTCCTCCGGCAACAGCTCCTCCTGCAATAGTCCCTCCTGCAACCGGAGTACCGCCCTGGGGCTGCGCGGGCATTCCCGGCATCGCCATACCCGGCTGGCCGGCAAAACCGCCCTGGGGCACCTGATCGGCCTGCGGGCCAGCAACAGAAGCTTCTTGCTGCGCTGCGACGCCCGCCTGCGGCCGCTGTACGCCGGACTGCCCGGCACCGGGACGGGTGGCGATACGGCTGCGATGGCGAAGGGGGTCATCCAGGGTCGGAAGCACCTTCTTTTCGATCATCAGCGCATTACAGGCTTCGTAAAGCTCACCCAGCCGGTTGACCAGGTGCGATTCGAATTTCTTCAGTACCGTCATCCGCGCGCGCAGGGAAATATCCAGCTCGTCCAGCCCTTCGGTAAATGCAGCGCAGATACTCGCGGGGCCCAGCGGCATATTTTCGTCATAGATTTTCTGCGGATGCAGGGTATCCAGGCGCAGGGAAAGCGCGGCGATGGACTCGGCGTGATCGCGCTTGACGTTGGTGATCATGGTGCGGATAACAACCAGCTGCTCGAGCTCGTCGTCCCTGACCAGGGAAAGGGACTTGAACGAGGTCACCTCCTTCGGCGCACTCTCTTCTCCGGGGGTATCGTTTCGCGGCTCGTGGAAACGCTCCTCAACCCCGTCACACAGGCTGTCAATCAGCCCGTTCTGCTCTACCCGCAGCAGGCGTATGGCCTGGAACAAAGCGTCCTGCTCCCCCTGCTGATGCACTTTTTCCGCCATGGAAAAGAGCGAGTCATCTACGTGCGCAAAGACTTCCTCGATCCGCGCCTGCAGCCACTGTATGGCTTTCTGGTTGACGAGCTTGACCGTAGCGGACAGCCGCCGGCTGCCCGGGCGGCGCCCCCTGGGGCCCTTGCTACCGGGGATAACAACAAATTCTTTCTTTTCGATTTCCATCTCTTCTATGCTCACTCCCAATACCCTCCTGGTACTGAATGAATGGCCTGACCAGCCAATTGCCGGAGTCCGGGAACCTCGCCCGACCTCCAGAACTTCAAAGGGATTTTTCCAGGCTGACCGCCCTAAAAGGATTCATGCGTCATTGCGAGCAAACTCGCGATGATACTCGCACCGCTTTTGCCACACGCATCAAAATTTTATTGGCACTATGGCGCAAATATCTAGCAAGGATAGGCGGGGCGCAATGGCTCGAAAGGACTAATTTCCGGATTATTTAGCGATAATAGTAGTGATATGGCGACCTGACAGGAAAGTCATCAGCCTGGCGGGAATTTCATGGTTATTTTCTGGCCAACTGGAACATCGCTATGTATTAGCTCAGCGGCGCGGGTGAGCATTTTACAACCAAAAGCTGCCTCTAATGTGCATGCAGCAAGCATTTGCTGTGACATCGCCGGCGCCGGTACAGCCGACGCCAGCGTGCTCGATCAGTGCATTTCCCCGCGGGTCTTGCGCACATTGCCAATCACCGACTGCAGCGCCCGCTCGAACAGCATGCCATCATCCAGCGGCATCAGTTCCGCTGCACGCAATGCGTGAGCCAGTTCCAGGCGGGTAAACTCCGCAACCTTGGCGCCGTTGCGATTGACAAAGATAAACTGGTCGATGTCCTTGATCACCGCCGCGAGACGGCAGCGGAACTGTTCTTCATCACTGCGCTTGAGTTCAAACCAGCTGCCCTGGGCAAGCCGGAAGGTCTGCTGCCAGTACGAGTCCGACTCGGGCAATACCTCGACGCCCGCCTTTTGCAGCGCATCGGTTTCCACCTCGGCAACCACCTGCTCCAGCTCCTCCATTTGCGGTAGCTCGACCGCCTCTTCCTGTGCGGCGGCGGCCTCCATCTCGGCCTGGAGTTCGCGGCGGGCTTCCTCCCGCACCTCTTCCTTGGCCTTGCGACTGCGTTCGGCGGCAAGTTGTTGCGCCAGTGCGAAGCGCTCGCGGTAGACGTCCTTGAGCCCGGCGAACATGCGCTTGGCTTCAAAACTGTTCAAAGACACCGCTTCCACACCTTCTCTCAGGCGCTGCTGCAAGGCCGGCAGCAGCCCGAGCAGTTGCTGTCGACTTTCCGGCATCGGCGCCTGCACACTCCACACCAGGTCCCGCGCGGTACGCACGTTCCCGCTCCAGCTCTCGCTTTCGGTGCCCTCTTTGACGCAGGTAAGGAACAGCAGGCTGCTCCAGACTTTCTCCAGCCATTCTGCGACCACCGGGGGCAGATCCCGCTCCGCGGTCAGCGCGTCCATGACCGCGGCAACCCGCGCCCGTGCAGCCTGGGTTTTGGCCTTGCCATCGGCCTCGTCGACAATGCGCTGCTCCAGCTTTTGCGCGCGCTTGCGTTCGCGCTGGATAAATCCACGGAAGGACTCCAGCAGCATGGAGAAAATACTGATGTCCTGCTCGAATTCCGCCAGCACGCGGGCGACCACCTCGCATACCTGCTTGTACAGCGGGTCTGCCCGGTAATTTTCCTTCGCCTGCCAGCCAGTGCTCGCATCGGCAAGTTCGTTCAGCAGTTTGCGCGCCGGGTGGCCACCCTTGCTGAAAAACGATTTGTCGGCGATGGCGACCTTCAGCAGTGGCAACTGCAGGCGGCCGAGTTCGGACTTGATCGGGTCGGCGAGATTGCGGTCCTCCAGGATAAAGGTGAACAGCATTTCCACCAGCTTGATAATATCGCTGTCCACTTTGGCGAGTGCCGCAGACTCACGCGCTTCTACCAGGCGATCCTGCAACAGGCTGTTGACGTTCAGCAGCTGCACCCCGCTCTCGGCATACTCCTGTGGCAGGTGGGCTTGCAGTGCCGCGAGATGGCCCAGCAGGTCCTGGGAGGGCATCGGCATCATGCCGGCGGACAGAGGTAGCAGGCCATGCCCGCCCTGGGCCGCATATCCCCCCTGTACCGGCGCACCGGTTGCAGCGGCGCCAGAATGCGTCACCGGAGCTTGTGCACCCTGTTGTCCCTGGGGAGCGGGCTGGGGAGATGTTTGCGGGCGCGACTGGGGTTGGGCCTGTCTGGCGGCGCGGCGCTGCTGCCGCAGTGACGGCAACACTCCCTGCTCCACAAACAGCTCGTTGCACTGGTCGTACAGCGCATTCAGATTCACCATCACCTGTTGTTCAAACTTCTTCAACAGGGTCAGGCGCGCCCGGATGTGCAGATCCAGGTTCCGCACCGCCTCTACGAAAGCATCGCAGATGGCGTCGGGACCCAGAGGGTTGTTCTTGTCGTAAATCTTGACCGGCAGCAGTGTATTCAGACGCAGGGAGATTTCAGTCAGGGGCTCGGCAAAATTGCGCCTGGCCGCCGCTACCATGGTGTCCACCGCGACCAGCTGTTCGAGGTCGTCGTTGTGTACCAGGGACAGGCTGTCTGCAGAATACAGGTCTTCTGACTGATCCGTGTTGCGGCGGATATCCTGAAATGCCAGGGAAACATTCTCCGAGAACCGCTCCACCAGGTTGCGTCGCTCGACCCGCAGCAGGCGCAGGGCCTGGAACAGTCCGTCCTGCTCGCCCTGCCCGTGGGCCTTTTCCGCCATGGAAAACAGGGAATCATCGACCTTGGCAAAAACCTGCTTGGTCTGCTCGGCAAGATAGGCCACTGCGCGCGCCCTCACCGCCTCCACCGCTACCGGCAAATCAGTTCGCCGGCTCTGGCTTCGCCGGGTTTGCGGCTGCAAACCGGAGAGGGATACCACGTTGTTGGTTTCTTTCATTCCCATACTGCCTGTAACGGGCCCCCGGGGCGAAACACCACCGGGATCTGATTTTGCAGCCGGCACTGAAATGCCCGCTGCCCTCTATTTATGCAATCGTTATCGATTCTGGCGCTATCGATTCCAGCCCGCGTCACATCGCAGGCGCATCAGCATGTCATGTGAGATTGCACACCAGACTGGTCAGTACAGGATTCTACGGAGTCCCGTATCGCCATAACAACTGGTATGACAAGTGGCGCTTTTGTTTTTGCGACCAAATTCACAGCCTGATTCCGGATTTGCCGTTTCTATCCCCATCACCTGCATACAGTTACTGCCGCGTGCTGTTGCAGCTTCCCGCTATTACCACCAGAAGATATGGAACACGGCCCGGATCCTGCTTAGCGCTTGTTTCAACCTGTACTTTTGTGCTAATTAGAAGTGTACCCGGGGCATGGACTCTGCAGCGCGCAGGACAAAAATAAAGCAACCAGTTCCATATGAAAGAAAAAATCCTGATCGTCGACGATGACGATAATATCCGGCAGGTACTCAACTATGTTCTGAGTGCCGCCAGCTACGCGGTTATTGAAGCCAGCGACGGCCTGCAAGCGCTGGAGCTGGTTAAAAGGGAGAATCCCCACTTACTCATCCTCGATATAGGGATGCCCGAACTGGAGGGCACGGATGTATGCCGTCAGATCCGCCAAACCTCGCAGGTTCCCATCATTATGCTGTCAGCCCGTGACGATGAATTTGACCGGGTACTGGGGCTCGAACTGGGTGCGGATGATTACATCCCCAAGCCGTTCAGTAATCGTGAACTGGTCGCGCGCACCAAAGCGTTGCTCAGGCGCACCAATCTCACGCACGACACCGCCCCCCAGGAAGGAGCGATTTTCCACGGCCACCTGAAGCTCAATGCGGATACCCACCAGACCTGGTGGGGTGCAGAAGAAATTGAATTGACCGCAACCGAGTTCGAAATGCTGCATACCATGCTGAAGCATCCCGGTCATGTATTCAGTCGCGACGCCCTGATAAACAGCAGCTATCGACACCAGGTGATCGTGTGCGATCGAACCGTTGACAGCCACCTGCGCAGGATCCGTCAAAAATTCAAGGCCGCCAACGGCTACCCCATCGAAACCGTGCATGGCGTCGGCTATAAAATCAATGATTGCACTAGCCACTTGACCCCATGAAATTGCGGCTGCGCCTCAGCACCCTGTTCCTGCTGATCAATTCGCTCATACTGCTGTTGCCGGTAGCCGCCATCGCCCTGCTGAAACTCTACGACAGCCTTCTGATCCGGCAAACGGAGAACGCCCTGATCACCCAGGCGGTCATGCTCTCCAATGTTTACAAGCGAGCGCTGCGCGCAGAGTACCCGGAGCTCGACCTACAAAATTATGGCCGCGCCCTGCCACAAGAGAACTGGTATAAGGAAGACCCGGTACTGGGAAAATGGCGCCCTATTCCGGCAGTGCTGGACCTGCGCGACCAGCCTCTCCTTCCACGGGCAGAAAACCCTGAGCAAACCCGCCAGGAACCCGACCCGACCGCCTGGCATATCGGGCAACAACTGGAAGACCTCCTGCGCGAAACCCAGCTCACCACCCTCGCAGGCATGAGAATCCTGGACATGAACGGGATCATCGTCGCCACCACTGGTTGGCTGCGGGGACATTCCCTGAGCAACCGGAGCGACGTTGCGCGCGCACTTGAGGGGAATACCGAACGGGCCATGCGGCACCGGGAGGAAGACACCGCCGGCAGCTTCTTTTCACCGATCAGCCGCAGTACCCGAATTCGCGTCTATGTCACACACCCTATCGTGCTCGACAAGCGAATCCTGGGGGCAATCCATCTGGTGCGGACGCCTCCCAACCTCTACCAGTCACTGTACAAGCAGAGCGATATTTTCATTTACTACGGCCTGTTGATCGTAACGATCACCGTGATGCTCTCCCTGTTTACAAGCTACGCCATCAATCGCCCTATCCGCGCCCTGGTCCGCCAGGCCCGTCAGGTCACTTCAGATCGCAGAAGCCGGCTTGAGCCCCTGGAAAACCCCATCGCCATCGAACTGGAGGAGTTGTCCCACTCCCTCGCCACCATGGCGGACCGCCAGGTACAGCGGGCGGAGCAGATTGAAAACTTTGCTTCGTACGTATCCCATGAATTCAAAACACCGATCACCTCCATCAACGGGGCGGTAGAAATCCTCCAGGAGAACCTGGGCGAAATGCCCGATGAGGAAAAGCGGCAGTTTCTCGACAATATCGCCCACTCCTCGCAGAGAATGCAGCTGCTTATGAGTCAGCTCACGGAGCTGGCCAAGGCGGACACCACACCCATCCCCAGGGAACCTGTAGATCTGGTGAAAGTTCTGAAACAACAGGCCAAACACTACCAACCCCGTTTCCGGCACCTGTCGATCAGCGGGGCACAAGATGAACATCCGGTTTACATGAACCGAGAGCTGCTCGCGAGCATACTGCAGAACCTGTTTGAAAATGTGTACCACCACGGTGGAGATGCTATCAAAATCAAACTCGGCAGGTATTCAAATCAGACAAAACTGATCTTTTCTGACAACGGCCCCGGCATTTCCGCGGCCAATGCAAAGCGGATATTCGAGCCTTTTTTCACAACCGCCAGAAAACGGGGTGGCACCGGGCTCGGCCTGGCGATACTTTCCACCCTGATGAGCGCACACCACGGAAGTATCCGGTTACTGCCGTCCGAGCGGGGATGCCGCTTCGAGCTCACCTTCCCCCACCTGAAATAAAAAACCCGCCCTG
This sequence comes from uncultured Microbulbifer sp., assembly GCF_913055755.1. Taxonomy (GTDB): domain Bacteria; phylum Pseudomonadota; class Gammaproteobacteria; order Pseudomonadales; family Cellvibrionaceae; genus Microbulbifer. Next base: position 32,329 of record NZ_CAJXKH010000010.1, on the reverse strand, counting down.
CGTCAGACACAGGGCGGGCAGTCATACACTAACCCGTATTTTCCGGGTGTTAGCTTCTCAGTCCGAAGTTATTTTTCCTTAACGGTTTCTGACCAGTCCCCCAGGGTACTGGCTGGCGTCAGGTGACCAGCGAAGATGAAACCGGTTTGCCCCTCGTATTTCACCTGGTAGTAGACATCGTTATTGTCACCCATCACCACACTGGTGATCACCTTGACCTTGGTACCTTCGGGAATTACCTGAATCAAATCCCCCGCCGGCGCCACGCGTTGCTCTACATCTTGCCGCAATAACAGCTTGTCGCCGGAGTCCGCCAGGGTCAGCGATGCCAGCACAGCCCAATTATCGATTGTACGAGTTCCTTCAAGCTGGCCACCATAGAGGAAACCGCGATGACCGTTGTAGGTAACTTCGTAGTACAGGTAGTCGTTGGTTCCCTGTATCACGATTGAGTGCACGTATAACAGGCTTCCCCGTGGAACAGTCACCAACCAGCTGCCACCCGGCACATCCCGCAGGTTGATACCGGTTGCCAACTGGATAATATCTCCGGCTTCCGCATGGTCTTTGCCCGGCTCTTCCCCATCCAGCATGATCCAGTCTTTCAGGGTCATGCCGTTGAGAACCTTACCACCGTACAGATATCCTGCATTGTTCTGGAACTGGACCCCGTAGTAGACACTGTTGTCAACACCCCGAACAACGACCGAATCCACTTTCAACTTGGCTCCCGCAGGTACATTCGCAACCAGTGCCCCGTCGGGCGCACTGCGAAGGTTGATACCGGATTCGGGAACTACGCGAATCTTGTCTTCAACCTGGGGAATTAGAACATCTTCCAGCTCGCTGTATGGGGCGGGGCTCGTCCAGTTGCCAAAATCGCTGACCTTACCGGCATAGATATACCCGAGACGATTGTTTTCCCGAATCATGTAATAGCGATACTGGGAATTGATATCACTGACAACAAAGTCGAGCACCTGATATACCTTGCCGGCCTGGGAAGCGAAACCCATGGCAGACCCGCCGGGGGTCGCCCGTACGTTAATCGCAATCTCTGAGCGAATGGTCTGGCCCACAGTGGAAAGGCCAGTTACAGCGGCGCCGAAGCACGAGTGCCTGTCATATACGTTTTTTGTATAAGCTGCGGTCGCCTCCGCAGTAGGGGAGATAGAAGTACCGGTTGGTGCGCCATACACGATGCTCAAGCACATCATATCCGCAGGATTGTCGACACACTCGAAAGCGCCCCCCTCAAAGCGGCAGGACTCGCCAGAGGTAAGATAAACCTGCCGACCTGGCCAGTTAGCGGGATCGTCAGCGTCAACCGGAGCCACCGCACTACAACCAGGATTACCCTCCATAAAGCAGGCCACATCCAGGCTGGTGGGGAAAAGGGGATCGACCACATAATTCAGCCATGTCTGGCTGTCATACTTGTCGGCAAAGCCGATATCGTTACCTGCCCAAACATCATTGGGATCGGTCCAGCGGCAAATTTTGCTGGCGCCACCGTTATATACCGAGTAAGCGCTGCGCGCGCGATCGCGCCAGTTGTCCGCGCTGCTCACACAGCTCGCAGATACGGCGTCTTCCCACGCATCGTAAAACAGCTCCATGCCATAAATAATGTTCTCGAAGATATGCCATCCTTTCCCCTCCTCCAGCTTGGGGAAATGCCAGCGATCGTCTATCTGAACCATTCCGTGGCCGTGGCCATAGTCACCGCGAACCATTTTGAGATTGCCATCAGTGGCATCCCGGTAGTGGGTCCAGAAAGTTTCCTGATGAGCCTTGGCGAAGTTTGCCCGCTGCCAGGCCAGAACCTCGGCCTCGCTGGCGTCGGGCTTGCGCGCGAGCAAATAGTAAGCAACGGACTCCCGCAACATGGCGTGTACTTCCTGCATATACCGCTGCCGCTCGGCTCCCCGCTCCGTATTATCATTAAAGATTACCGGGGCAAAATTTTCTTCCACATAGGCCGGATCACCCCACGGGGTCACATCACAAGCGGAAGGAACACGCCCAAAGTTCCACTCACCGCCCACCCGGTTGTAACAAAGGTAGTAATCCGGTGTTTCATAGGGTGCTGCGACACTGCTGGTCCCATGAACCCCCACAAGCCCCAAAATGAGAAGCACCACTCCACGAGCGTTTTTACTCAGTATTTTCATAGTATTCTGATTCTTCAGTTGATTGATTTTCAGCCTGGACATCACTTCTAACGGAAACGACAAGCACTTCACACAAACTCGCGATGAATGAGCCTCCCCAAATCCGAGTCGGATAAGTGCCGCTTTACTATGTTGGATCCAAATGCAGAAATTGTGCAGAAGCCATGCATTTTTTATGGATTTCCCACGACTATGAACTCTGTCAAATTTTTTCGAAAAAAACGTATTGCCGCCTACTGTTCATGCGGTTCCGAAAATGAAAAATAATGGGAAAACCAGAAGAGTATGGAGTGAAGAAATAACAGCAGGGGAGATAAGTGCGTGGGGATCCAGATCGAAGGATCGGGACCCCATTTCAATAATTTCTAACCGCCAGACTGGCGCAGTCTAAACTCCCGAATATTGGACTTCAGCGCCTTGGCCCGCACGGAATGCTGGGGCAGCCCCGACACCACTTGTTCAAACATCTGCACATTCTCCGCGTTCAGGTGGGGCAAAATGTTCAGCGCCACTTCCTGTGCTACATAGAAGCTACCAGTTTGCAGAGACTCGGCCAGCAGTTGGTCAATTTCCGGTTGAAGCCCCGGGTAGCGCTGCAGCTCTTTCATGGCCTGCTCCATTACCTTTGCATCGTAACCGTCCTTCAAGGCATTGATCAGAGCGTGGCCATTGGCTTCGCTGGGCGCTTGCATGCTCACCAGATCGATCGCCGCCTCCTGCACGAACCCATCCGGGTGATCAAGGAAAGTACGCGCAACTTCAGCGCTTTCCTCATCGAAATAATCACGCTGCCGGTGAAAGTCTGCATATTCTTCAAGCTTGTCCGCCAGCATTCTTCCCTGCTTGATATCCGACGCCCTGGGATCACTGAAGTCCTGCGGACAACTGTAGGTTTGATGGCAATTGGCCAGATCTGAAATGCCTCTCGCCAGTAGTTCCCTTGCCTGCAGTTCGCCCTTGGTGAGCTGCTGTTGGCGTGTCACCGCCCTATCCAGCTCCAGATCCGCCGCGGACGGCTCTTGCAGTGAAGGGCTCCCCCCTGTTGACGACAGAACTGATTTCTTTTCGACCGCTTCAGACACTGCAGGGACTTCAGAACGCATACCCCAGAATATGGACGCGAATACCACGACTACAATCAAACTGTATAAGTATTTCACCCTTCTCTCCTCGCCTGCTTGGACTTTTCCCGCGCTATGGCTTTTGCAAGGGCACGGGCCTTGGCGCTCTGCGGCGGAAGCTGGCTATGCAACTGCTGATAAAACGCCAGATTTTCTGCGCCCAGGAATGGCTGAATATGCTGGGCAAGCACTTTGCCCGCCTCGAAACTACCTCGTTCAAGAACTTGCGCAAAGGCCTTATCCACTTGCGACTGCATTTTCGGGTAGCGCTGCAGTTGTATCAAAAGCGGTATCAGTACCCGCTTGTCCCTGACATCAGGCAGTAACGCCAGCAATTCCGCGACGGTATCGTCGTCCGCCGGCATCTCTCGCAGAATAGTCAGCACCTTCTCCTGCACAAACTCATTCTGGTATTTCAAGAAATGATGCAACAGTGCACGGCTCTCCGCATTGCTGCCAAAATCACGCTGCCACTGAGCCACACGATCAAGTTCCTGATTGATCTCCTCTCCCAGCAGATAAAAGCTATTCCGCGGACTGCTCGGGTCCTGCGGGCAACTATTGGTGTCCTGGCAATGCTCCAGGGCTCGCAGCCGATCAGTAATATCCTGCCACTGCTGGTCACTCACGGTACTGCACAAGGCTGTAACGCTGACAAACACCCCCAACAGGATGCAGAGTAATGTTTGTGTGATTTGCTTCATGCTTTTGAATCTACCAGCATTATTAACAGTTACGAAATGTTGAAATGCCCGGTAACTCAGCTACACATTCACTCGGAAGTTACCGTCCAATCTGCGAAATAAGCAGAAACACTATCCGCCTTAAATATGCAGAAGTTGTGCAAAACCCATGAAAATTTTCTGCATGTAGCCTTCAGTGGGTCCAAAGACCGGAAGCCATCACACCCGCTTGCAAATTTTCTGCACAAATCCTCCCCGAAAACATCAAATATTGGCCACGAGTGCGGCACATTCGATTTTCATAGTAAGCGTGCAATCTCTTTTGCCATTCAACTTTGAAAGACAGGCGTTCTGACAACGCTACCTGACATGACCGGGGGACATTCGTAAATGCACGATATGAAAAAGAAAAAGCTGGCTGTGGCCGTCAATGCAGCATTGATGTTGACACTGGGAACCACGCCGGTGTGGGGGCAGCAGCAAGCTGCCGACAACGACCAGAACCTTGAACAGACTGAGGTAAGCCCCAAACCGGCCAAGGGGACTGAAAAAGAAAACAGCGAGGCCATGGAGACGGTGGAGGTGCTGGGTATTCGCGGCTCCCTGCAAGACAACCTCAACAACAAGCGCTACTCCAATGCGATCAAGGACGCACTCAATACCGAGGATATTGATAAAAACCCGGATAAGAACCTGGCGGAAGCGCTACAGCGCATTTCCGGGGTACAGATTACCCGCGACTTTGGTGAGGGGGCGACCATCTCCATTCGCGGCACCAACGTAAACTTTACCAATACCCTGCTCAACGGCCAGAGCATGAAATCGGCCCAGTCTCTGCCCTTGCGGGATGAGATGAATGCGTTTGATTTTTCGTCCGTAGCGGCGGAGCAGGTTTCGCAAATTGAAGTCTACAAGTCTCCGCAGGCGGATCTCGACGCGGGTGGTATCGGTGGCACCGTTATCCTGAAAACCAAAAAGCCGCTGGATCGTCCTTCCGGCGACGGCTACCTGAAATTTGAAAATAGCTACAACGACGGCTCCGGACAAAACTCGCCGCAGATGGGCGCGCTGTATAACTGGAAGACCGACGACAACAAATTCGGCGCATCTGCGAATATCAGCTATCAGGAACTGAACCTGCAGAGAGATGGCAACGAGGCCATTGCCGGCTGGTGGGACTATTACCTGGATGGCGTACCTACCCAGGTGGTCAATTCCATTGATGATACCGCCATTTACCACACCCGAACTCTGGATGGCTACGAGCGCTCGGGGGCGATGTGGGGTATTCCCGGCTCCGCCCGTTTTGAGCGTGATCGCAAGCGAATGGGCGGTACCGTTTCTTTTCAATACCGCCCGTCCGACAATCTCGACTTCAACCTGGAGTATACCCGCAACCATACGGATGACCCGAACTCCAGCCACAATCTATACGCGCGTGCGTACAAACTTGCCCGCTCTGCCTACAGTACCGGGGGAGAACCCGAGCCAGGTTATGAGGTCGATCGTGTCGCCGACCTGCTGTTGCATGCTGAACAGGACATCTATGACGTCCAAAACGTGAATTCCGCCGGTATCCGCTACTGGGGAACCCCCACCAATCTGATCAATATGGAGTTCCAGGACCGGGACGGCAGTGAAAAGACCAGCGATATGCTGAACTTCACCACCAACTGGAGCAATGAGTCATTTGAAGTCAAAGCCCAGCTGGGGCGGTCTACCGGCAAATCTCACATCGACGATTTCGGTACCCACTTTGGTCTCAATATCGACTACGTGGATGACAACCCGGACATGCCGGTATTGGACAATGGTCTCGCGGGCGTAAGCATGTACTACGACTATGACCCGGACGCCAACCTGGCCGGCTGGGGAGTAAGCGGCGACGGCGAGTGGCTGAAGCATCCGACCACCGAGATGTCCATGCGCGATATTTTCAAAACCGTACAGGACAGGGAAAACACCGAAAACTTTGCGCAGCTGGATACCCTGTGGACCCTGCAGGAACCCACGTTCTTTGTAGAATCGATCAAGTTCGGTCTCAAGCACCGCGATATATCCGCCTCCAACGTCCGCAGCGCCGCCAGTTCCCGTCTCGCCGATGGCGTTGAAGTTCTGGCCGGAGACCTGGCTGGTGGCGTCGTCAGCGGTATCCGCGAAGACCTGGGCGTCATGCCCACCGCATACTTTGACGTAGACACTGCCAAGCGTGATGCACTTTGGAATGACGGGCTGCTGCTGGTTGATGATCTTGGAGCCTGTAACGATCTGATCGCCACAGCCGGTGGAAACTACCAGGGTTGTCGCACCGACTACCTGGAAACCGTAAGCCAGTTTTACGACCAGGAACAGCAGGTCAACGCCTTTTACACCATGCTGAACTTCGCTGGCGAGCGTTTCCGCGGCAACATCGGTGTCCGCGTGGTGGACACAGAGCGCGAATCCCTCACCCGCCAGGCAGATGGCGTCGACGAGAATGGCGACACTCTGTACCGGGATGTCATTACCGACAGCAGTACCACCGATGTACTGCCAAGCATGAACTTCTCCTATGACCTCACCGAAGACCTCCTGCTGCGTACCGCAGCCTCCAAGGTGATCTCCCACCCCGCGCTGTACCAGATCCGCGACGGCTTCAGTGTCATTGGCAACTACGATGCTGCCGGCGCCCTGCTTGGTGAGGGCGCACAGCGCACCGGTGCCAAGGGCAACCCGGACCTCAAGTCCTACGAGGCCGAACAGTTCGAGATCGGCACCGAGTGGTACTTTACCGAGTCATCCATGGTCGGTATCACCGCATTCTACAAGGACATCAGCAATTTGATTCGCAAGCAGCTGGGTATTCAGGATCTTACCGGCAGCGGTTACACCGACGCCTTCGGCAACCCGGTAGATGGTGAATACGCGATCACTTCCTACTACAACGTGGGTAAGCAGGCGATCAATGGCTATGAAATCCAGCTTCAGCACGATTTCAACAATGGCTTTGGCGTGTTGGCAAACTACACCTTTGTGAATATCCCGATGGAGGAATTCACCACCCAGAGCATTGAGGCCCAGCTGCTCCAGGATGCAAACGGGGTGGTAGTCGACAGCAGTGATCGGCCAACCGTTATCGGCTATGAAGCGACCAATCCGGAGATTGACGAGGTGCGCACCCCCGGAAACTCCGAAGACACCATCAACCTGTCCGCCTACTACGAGAGCGACAGGTTCTCTGCCAGGCTGTCCTACAACTACCGCTCGATGTACTTCGATTCCATCGACTCACAAGCGAGTCGGGTGATTGATGATACTGAACAGGTAGACCTCAAGTTGACCTACAGCATCACGGAAAACCTGACAGCGGCGCTGTCGGCTTACAACCTGACCAACGAAAACAAAAACTACTACCTGCTTCGCGATCAGCTCGAAGCACCTGAAGGGGGCGTGCCTGCGGGACTGGAACCGTACTATACGGACCGGGCCGGCAAGGTCGCTCACAACACTTACGAAACCGGACGCCGCTATTTCGCGTCCCTGAACTGGAAGTTCTGAGCATGCGACCGGGGACTTGCCCCGGTCTCGCTGCATAGACTTGCAGTTTCAATCAACGGCGCAGCGGATAGTCAAATTATCCGCTGCGCACTTCGATATTTCCTGTTGTCAAAATCATGAGTTACCAATGATGAAAAGGAAAATAGGCGCGCTCGCTCTGTTGGCATTGATGGTTGCCACCTGGCTCGGTTATCCGAAAAGTGACAACCTTCTCAAGCAGCAAATCGGGCAAAAAATCATCCTGGATATCCGCTATTTCTGCCCGGATATGGATGAGGATGCCGATAGCGATGACTGTAAAACTCCGGTCACCCACCTGCCAGACATTCTGGCTGACACCATTCGGGACACAAATCTCGGCGGCATCATTCTATTTGCCGAAAACCTCGAGACGCCCCGGCAGATAATTCGGCTGACCACCGACCTCCAGCAGGCCGCCAGGGGTTCTTCTTCCGGCCTGCCCCTGTTTATTTCCATTGATCAGGAGGGAGGCAATGTAGTTCGACTCCCCAACGAGTACAGTACGACATTCAGCGGCAATATGGCGGTAGGCGCAACCTATGCACAGCATGGGGACAAATTCGCCCGTCTGGTAGGGAGCACCCTGGGACGTGAGCTGCGCACGCTGGGTATCAATGTCAATCACGCTCCCAGTGTGGATGTAAACAGTAATCCCGATAACCCGGTCATAAACGTCCGTGCCTTTTCCGACCGCCCGGAAACCGTTGCCCAACTGGGGGCTGCGATGCTGGAAGGGATGCAGCAGGAAGGCATCATCGGCACCATCAAACATTTTCCCGGCCATGGAGATACCCGGGTAGACAGCCACTCCGGATTACCTGTCGTGACACATGACAAAGCGCGCATCATGTCGACAGATATAGAGCCTTTCCGCCGGGTTCTGCAACAGACGAATGTGCAAATGGTGATGACCGCGCATATCCAGTTTCCGCAACTGGACAGCAGTACTGTGGTCAACAAGTATGGACAGGCCATAGTCAGGCCCGCCACCCTGTCCAGGGAAATCCTTACCGGTGTGCTGCGCAACAAACTGGGGTTTGAGGGCCTGATCATCAGCGACGCACTGGATATGGACGGAATCGCCAACTTCTTTACCCCGGTCGAAGCGGTGATCAATACCTTCGAGGCCGGTACCGATATCGCCCTGATGCCGATACAAATCCGCAAACCCGCCGACATAAAAAGCTTCCGCAACCTGCTCGACTATGTGAGCAAACGCATGATTGAAGAACCCGAGGCATACGCACAGATTGCCCGCTCTTATCAGCGCATCGCAACGGTCAAAGAACAGCTGCGGTCGTCCATCCCCGACGTTGATAGCAAGCTAGCATCCGCTGAAGAAATACTGGCAAGCGCTGGACACCGTGCAATCGAACAGGCACTGGCGCAGGCATCGCTAGTGGAATGGAGCAGCGGGGACCGTCCGGATCTTTCCCGCGTAAACCGCGTTCACGTGGTATTTCCCCGCGAGGAAGATGCGGCCTATCTGGCGCAACAGCTGGCTCAACGAACCCGCTGGCAGGTAACCAGCGACAGTTTGCGCAACGCCACCAGTGGTGAGAACCCCTACAGCGGAGCAGCCATAGCGCAAGCCGATCTTGTGATCGTGGGCAACAATTACCAGCAATTGAACAGCCCTGCCCTCAATCGGGACACAGCCCCGGCGGTGCCCCTGAACCGAGCAGACCGGGCGGCCCGCCTGCTGAAACTCGCCGGAGACAAGGGCAAGACCCGGGTCTATGTCAGCCTGGGTTCGCCATACTCGATCGACAACTTTATCGGGCTTTCCGACATCCAGATATTCACTTTCAACGAGGTCAGTTACCACCTGGGCGCCCTGCGCCAGAGCCCCACCCTGGAGGCTGTGGCGAATGTCGTCAGTGGTCGGGTAGCGGCGGAAGGTCAACTTCCGGTTAATCCCCTGCACAGCCAACTGGTGGAAGTTCCCGGCGGGCAGCCACCGGGGATTCGCGCGGCACAGCCCTAGCGCAACCCGAGTATGACATTCGACGGGAGGGCGCGCGGCGGCCAGTGGAGTTCACCAGCGACTTTTTTGCTAAACTTGCGCCTTCGCAACGGAGGTTCTCGCCATGCAACCACAGGATACCCAGATTCCCAATATCCAGGCCGACCTGGAGCGCGCCGTGCGCTTTGCTCTAGCCGAAGACCTGGGCGATGGAGATATCACCGCCCAGCTGATCCCGGCATCCCGCCAGGCGCGGGCGCGGGTGATTACCCGGGAGGATTGTGTGTTCTGTGGCCAGGCCTGGGTGGACGAAGTGTTTCGGCAACTGGACCCGGAACTCAAGGTTACCTGGCACGTCGCCGACGGCGATCGGGTTGCCGCCGACAGCACCCTGTTTGAACTCGATGGCAACGCCCGCACGATACTTACCGGCGAACGCTGCGCGCTGAATTTTGTACAGACGCTGTCCGGTACCGCCACCGCAGCCGCCGAGTACGCGGCACTGGCACAGGGCACGGAAGTAAAAATCCTCGACACGCGCAAGACCATCCCGGGGCTGCGCACGGCGCAGAAGTATGCGGTGCTCTGTGGCGGCTGCCACAACCATCGCATCGGGCTTTACGATGCGTTCCTGATCAAGGAAAACCACATTGCCGCTGCCGGTGGTATTCACAACGCCATCACCCAGGCCCACGCCATCAAACCGGGCGCCCTGGTGGAAGTGGAGGTGGAAAGCCTCGAGGAACTGCGCCAGGCACTGGACAGCGGTGCCGATGTCATCATGCTGGACGAATTCAGTGATGCGGACACCAGAAGCGCACTGGAACTGGCAAAGGGCAAGGCAAAGATTGAAATTTCCGGCAGTGTCGATGCCGCACGCCTGCAGCAGCTGTCGTCGCTGGCGGTGGATTACATTTCCTCCGGCAGTCTGACCAAACACCTGCGGGCCATCGACCTGTCCCTGCGCCTGGTTTCCGAATAATTTCGGCTGGATTGCTCCGGCCCTCTCAGCCGGAGCGCTCTGCGCGGGTTTCGGCCCGCGTTGTGACCGGTGTCCGCTGCTCGGCGACCACTTCCCGCAGGTGATAGCGCGGACGCCGCTTTACCTCTTCGTAGATCTTGCCCAGGTATTCTCCAATCACCCCCAGGCACAGCAGTTGCACACTGCCGATAAACAGTACCGGCACCATGATCGAGGCCCAGCCGGGCACTGCGCTGCCGGAAAACAGTTTCACAGACAGCACCCACCCGATCAGCACCAGCGACAGTGCGCCGGTAATCAACCCCATCAGGGTAATAGCACGCAGCGGGGCAATGGAAAACGCGGTAACCCCCTTCCACGCCAGCGACAGCATGCGCCGCAGGGGATATTTGCTCTCCCCTGCCAGCCGCGGTCGCCGCGCATACTCCACCGTGGTCGAGCGGAAACCGATTTCCCGCACCATGCCGCGCAGGAAAAGGTTGGTTTCCGGGTATTCCAGCAGCGTGTTCACCGCGCGCCGCGACAGCAGGCGGAAGTCCGCGTGATTGAATACCAGATCCACCCCCAGGCGCTGCATCAGGCGGTAGTAACCCTCCGCGCTCAGGCGCTTGAAAAATGTGTCCGAGTCGCGCTCCTTGCGCACGCCAAAAACCACCTCGTTGCCCGCCAGATAAGCGTCGAGCATGGACGCGATATGCTCCGGCCCGTCCTGCAGGTCCGCATCGATGCTCACCACTGCTTCTTCCACCGTCTGCGCGAGTCCGGCGTACAGCGCGTTCTGGTGGCCGCGATTACACGACAGTGCCAGGGCCACGATTCTTTCGTCATTTGATGCCATCTGCTGCAACATCGGCCAGGTCCCGTCCCGGCTGCCATCGTCGACAAAGTAGATGCGCGATTCCGCCCGGATGCGGCCCGATGCCAGCAGACCATCCAACGTTGCCAGCAGCTCCGCGCAGGTGGATTCCAGTACCGCCTCCTCGTTATAACAGGGCACTACAATAGCCAGGGAGGGAATGGCTACCGGCGCCGTGGAGTTCGAGTCTATATGCCTCATGGGCGCACCCCGTAAATCCAGAATTGATGCAGGAGAAAATTGAAAGCCAATGTCACCGCCGTCGCGCATACCTGCGCTATCAGATAGTGCGCAAATGGCAGCAGCAGGGAAAAGCACAGGGTATTGATAGCCAGCCCGACAAGCGCGACAAACACGAATCGCGGCAGCGCCTGGCTGTGCCCCACCCGCCCGCTGGCAGAGAAGGTGAAGTAGTAATTGAGTGCGTAATTCGCCAGGGCGGCGAGTGCATAGGCCGCAACTGCGGCGAGCAGTTTTTCACTGCCCGCAGCTTCAACCAGCAGCACCAGCAAGCCGTACTGCAATGCCGTTGCACTCCCGCCTACGGCGAGAAACCGCAGCACCCGCTGCGTTGTCTGGCCTAACCTTGAAGCGCGCTCAGGCGGGGACATCGCCCTTCACCCCGTGTTGTGTATTGGAACCTGCCCCGGCATCGGCAACGGCCGCCGAGGCAATGGTAATCGGCGGTATATCCAGCGGCACAAATTCAGAATCCCGCGCGGCACTGGTACCTTTCTCGCCCGCTTCACTGCGCCGGCGCACCGCCAGCATCAGCGCCACCTGTACCAGGATCAGCCCTTCCGCCGGTTTGCGGTAACGCCCCTCATTGACTGCAATTGGCAGCAGCCCCTGCACCAGTATCCAGGTCAGCAACAGGCTCGGCAGCATGCGCTGACCTTTGAGGCGGCGCCAGTAGACTGCGGTCCAAATCAGCAACACCAGGGTTAGCGGGGCCCACAGCCAGCGACTGTGGTGGTTCAGGTTTTCCAGCCAGCGCGCGCGGTTGTTATCCGGCCAGGAAGAACCAAAAAACAGGTAAACCAGGTTCTCCCCGGTCAGCCAGGCGTAACGAGACAATGTCAGCGGATAGTTGGCCTGGGCGCGCTCCCAATCGGCGGCGCCCTGTTCGATACGAATGCGTGCGCTCACCCGCCCGCTGCGCGCAGTGGTCCAGTCCGACAGCGGTGCCAGGGGCTTCTCACCGGTCGACGGCGAGCCAAACCAGTAATTCCAGTTGGCACCAGCGTGGCTGTAATGGATGTGAATCTCGCGCTTGCCAGAGCGCATATACAGGCCCACCAGCTTGCCGATGCCGTGAGGCGAAATCATCTGCATGGTGACATGGCTACGGTAGGCCAGTGGCCCGAGCATCAAGGTCAGCAACGCGAGACTGTAGCCGGCCTTTGCCAGTTTCTGCGGCTGTGCCAGCCACAGCCACGTCGTCACCACTGCCGCCAGTGGGATGGCGATGCCGCGGGTCAGCCCGGCGAGAATCCACAGCAGTACCATCAGCAGGAAACTCGCCATGGTCTGTTTGCGGCGACAGCGCCAGCTGGCGTAAAGCGCAGCGCCCAGCAGTGGCAACAGCAGGGTTTCCTGCATGAAGTAGGCGTAGATACTGATCCAGGAAGGCAGTAACGACAACGTCGCCCAGATAGCGGTAGCCAGCAAGCGCCGCCGCGGCAGCAGCTCGCGGGCGAAGCGATACCAGATCCAGGGTGTCAGACAGGCCAGCAGCACGGTGTACAGGCCGACCAGCAATGGCTCCCCCAGCGTCAACTTGCCGAGCATGCCGATATAGATCTGGTACAGCACCGGGTCGGTCATCGACATCGGGTCCCGGCGCAGCGCTTCGGTGCCCTGCTCCCAGTGGCGCTGGGTATCGCTCCAGATATGGTCGATGGGGTTGTAGGTAAATATGTGCTCGATACGCAGCCAGATACCCAGCGCAATCAGCAGGTAACACAGTCCGTAGAGCAGCGTGCGCCGGTCCAGCCGCAGTGCCAGCGACTGCAGCCGCGCCGCTGCAGAGAAATCTTGAGTTACTTTCAACAGCATGGTCATTCTCGCCCTGTGGCCCGCGGTAACCCGGGCGGGAGCTGGTTGGGTATCAGGTCGCGGAAGCGGCTTCCGGCCCCCTAGGGTCGGCAACCGGGCTTTCCGGGTGAGTGGCCGCCCCGGCAGTATTGAACAGCCGACCCGGGGCAAACTGCAGTGCCGGGAGCCAGCGCCCCAAAAACGCAAATACCCCGCGCTCACCAATATAGTTGGCGTAAGCCACGTAATCCGGGTCCCACGACAGGTGCCGCTCCTCGGTGCGCGCGCGCATGAAGTACACGAAATTCACCAGCAACAGCAGCAGCGAGTGCCGCAGCGCTTCCGGCGCTGATGCGCTCACCATGAACGGCATGGAGATCATCCACCAGGAGAGGTTTTTGCTGACATACGCCGGGTGTTTGGTGTAGCGATAAGGGCCGTTGGTGAGGATGCCGCGATGGGTCAGGTTGGAGAAGCGGATACCGAAGGGAATGCTCGCCCACACATAGATCCCGATCAGCAACAGAATGATGCCGCCCCAGATCCCGTACATCGCCGGAGTATTCCAGAACCAGTAACCCCACGCGGGACCCTCATCGTATTTGAGATAGTTACCGGAAAACATGCTCCAGAACGGCTGGTAGCTGATCAGAGCCACCCCCCAGCCCAGGAAGCTGGGTTCCGCGGTGCGGATGTGGGAGTCGAACAACCTCAGCGTGCACACATAGCCCACGGTGACGAATAGCAGGTCGATGTAGAACAGGAAATTGAAGGTGAAATCGAACACCGCCTTGAAACTGCCCACCAGCCGGGTCAGATCAAAATTGAGCAGGGTATTCAGGTTGTTGCCCATGTAGACAAACATCAGCGGCAGGAAGAACAGCTTGACCAGCCACCCCAGGTACAGCTGGCCGATGGCGCGCCCGGAAATACCGCTGCGGGACCCCGGCAGCAGCAAACCCAACAGCCAGGAACCCAGTTGCCAGTAGGCATCTTTCGGGCTCTGCATGGCCCCGTCCACCAGGTAAAAATACGGCACCGCCAGCAGCATCCACCAGGGCAGTACCGCCCACACCACGGCGAAGTAGTTGTTGTAAAAAGACCCGTGATATTCCGGGAACAGCCAGTAGACGAATGCGACCGAGCCCACACTGAGGTAAAACCCGAGCAACTTGACCGCGGTGCGGGCCAGGCTGTGGTTGCGGCGCCGGAAGTCGAGGCCGGCAGAGGCATTGCGGTACGGCTTCAGGAACCACCACTCCAGCAGGATGATCGGCAGCGCCAGCGCCAGGGAAACAACCACCAGCGCCTCGGTGCGCACCGCCAGGTGCTGACCGTACTCCCGCAGCCACCAGACCGCGGCCAGGGAGATACCCAGGGCAATCAGGTTGATCCAGATACGGGTTGGCGCCTGTGGCGGTAACGCGGGCGACCCGCTCGAGGTGGTTGTCGCGCTGGTAGGTGTCGCGCTGGTAGTTGCGCTGTCCGGATTACCGGGAGAGCGACGGCCCTTCCCGGTGTTTTTTTTATTTTTCTTCATCGTCGATCCAACTGACAAGCAGTGTGCACACTGGCCAGCCCGCAAAGCGGCCTGACCAAAATTCAGGATCTTGCCAGTTTACCGCTTAGCGGCGCGCGCATCCATGCCCCGGCCTCCGCCGGCATCTAGTGACGGTGATGATGGGAGTGCGGATCCGCAGTTTCCGCGGGTTGCGCCGACTCTGCCGCGCCCTGCTGGTGGCTATTGTGAGTATTGTGAGTACCTTGAGCACCGTGAGCCCCGTGAGCCCCGTGCTGGCTGCCCCCCCAGATGGTCCAGAGGCCGAACAACAGCACCAGCAGCGCCATCAGCAGGCGCACACCGGGCTTCTGCACCAGCTTGCGCAGTCTGGCTGCGGCGGCGCCAGTTGCCAGTACCGCCGGCACCGTGCCCAGGCCAAAAGCCAGCATGGCCAGTGCCGCATTCGGCGCACTGCCCTGGGCCAGGGCGAAAGTCAGCGCACTGTATACCAGGCCGCAGGGCAGCCAGCCCCAGAGTGCGCCTAACGCTACCGCCTGCGGCGCGGAACGCACCGGCAGCAGGCCGCGGGAGAGCGGCTGCAGATAGCGCCAGAGATAGGCCCCGCCGCGCTCCAGCCACACCAGGCCGCGCCACCAGTCGGCGAGATACAGCGCCATTGCTACCAGCATCAGGCCCGCGATCACCCGCAATGGCGCCAGGCTGGCTGCCAGGTCAGTGGCGATATAGGCGCCCAGCAATCCCGCCAGCAGGCCCATCAGGGTATAGCTGGCCACCCGCCCGGTGGAGTAGCCGATCAATTGCGCCCACGCGGGTTTCTGCCCCGGCACCGCCATACCCAGCGCGCCGGAGATACCACCGCACATGCCGACACAGTGGCTACTGCCAAAAAAACCGATAGCCAGTGCCGCGGCCACAAATCCCCATTGCTCCATTGCGACTCCGCCTACGGTTTGTTGTTCTGGTGGTGTTGTTGGTGATGTTGCTGGTCGTCTTCCGCCGACCCGGTATCGGCCTCCGGATGGGACTCCTCGGGGAGGTCATCATCAAACAGGATGCGGCGCCCCTCGGTCTCCAGGTCATCGTACTGGCCGCTGTTCACGGCCCAGAAAAACAGCTTTACCGCGATGACAATAAAAACGATAACGATGGGGACCAGCAGAAAAATACTGTCCACAGTTTTACCTTTGAAGTGTTGTGCTCAAGATTTTCAGGCAGTGGCAACCGATCCGGTTGCGGCCGGCACCTCGACGGCGGGCTGCCAGCGGGACAGGCGCAGGGCGTTGAGCACCACGATCAGGGAGCTCAGGGACATACCCACCGCCGCCGCCCAGGGCGGCACCAGGCCCATAAAGGCCAGCGGCAGTGCCAGCAGGTTATAGAGCACTGCCCACGCCAGATTCTGGCGAATAATTGTGCGACACTTGCGCGCCAATGCAAAGGCCCGCGGCAGCGCCTGCAGGTCGCCCTGCAACAGAATCGCATCGGCGCGGGACTGGGCCAGGTCCGCGGCGGACATCATCGCCACCGACACATCGGCGCCAGACAGCACCGGTACATCATTGATACCGTCGCCCACCATCAGCAGGCGCTCCCCCTGTGCCTGGGCGCGCTGAACCTGAGACAGCTTCTCTTCCGGCGCGGCACCAGCGGTGAAGTCGGCCATGCCGGTCAGCTTTGCCAACCGCGCGACTTCTGCAGACTGGTCCCCGCTCAGCAGTGTGGTGCTCAGCCCTTCGCCCTGCAACTGCGCCACTGCAGGCACCGCGGACGGGCGCACCGCATCGCCGAGCCCGAACCAGGCAAGTGGCCCCTGTTCATCCGCCAGCATCAGCCACTGCCCCTGCCGTGATGGGTGGGATACGGGCTGCGGGCATTGTGTCCCCTCGCAGGCAAAATCCGCGCGTCCCAGGCGGAAACGGGTGCCGTCAATCTCGCCCTGTACCCCGCGACCGGTGAGCGACTGCAGTCCGCTGGCGCGCAGTTTGCCGGACCAGGGGCGGAAAGCCCGCGCCAGGGGGTGATTGTTGCGGGACTCCAGCGCCGCCGCGATATCCCGGGCGCGCTCCTCGGTCACACTGTCGCGCAGTACCTGAATATGCGACAGGCGGGGTTCGCCCTCGGTGAGGGTGCCGGTCTTGTCGAATACTACCCGGGGAATCCCCGGCAGCGCTTCCAGCACATGGCCGCGCGCTACCAGCAGCCCCAGTTCCTGCAAGCGCAGTGTCGCCGCCGCCAGTGCCGCCGGTGTCGCCAGCGACAGTGCGCAGGGACAGGTCACCACCAGCACCGACAACGCAATCCAGAACGCATCCTCCGGCGCCCGCTGCCACCAGAATACGAACGCCGCCACCGAGATCAGCAATACCGCAGCGACAAAACGCCCGGCAATCCGGTCCGCCAGCGCAACCTGCGCGGGTTTTTCCAGCTGCGCGGACTCCACCAGGCGCTCGATCGCCGACAACCGGGTGCCGGCGCCGGCGGCGGTGACCCGCACAACCAGGGAAGAATCGCCATTGACGCTACCGGCAAACACCGGGCTGCCGACGGCTTTCTGCTGCAGTGCGGCCTCGCCACTCAACAGGGATTCGTCGACACCGCTCTCCCCTTCGGTCACTTCGCCATCGGCGGCAATGGTGTCGCCGGGCCGCAGCAATATGTGATCGCCCACCTTCAACGCGGCGGTGGGCACCGACTCGAAATCTGCCTCCGCGAGGCCGCCATCCGAGCCCGCGTGCGGGGGCAATCGCAGCGCCGCCAGCGGCAGCAGCTGTGCCAGGCCACCACTGGCGAGACCGGCGCGGTGTCGCGCGCGCATCTCTACCGAGCGCCCCAGCAACAGAAAAAACGTGAACATGGAAACGGATTCGAAATACACCTCACCGGTCCCGAATACCGTGGCGTAGACGCTGGCGCCGTAGGCCAGGCCGATGGCCAGCGAGACAGGGACGTCCATGGTCAGGTGCCGGGTGCCCAGCGCCCGCCAGGCCGCGGCAAAGAATGGCTGCGCTGCGTAACACACCACCGGTGTCGCCACCACCAGCGACACCCAGCGGAAAAACTGCTCGAACTGCTGTTCGATCCCCTCGCTGGCACCAAAGTAGAGCGCGATGGCAAACATCATCACCTGCATGGTGCCGAGCCCTGCGACCCCCAGGCGACGCATGGCTGCCCGCCGCTCATTCTGAATCAGTTGCTCGCTGTTGGACGCCGGGGGCGCTGCCGGTCTGTAGCCGATCTCGGCCAGTGCGGCAAACAGCCGGCTCACCGGCACCCGATCGGCCGCGAACAGGATCTGCGCGCGCTGGGTGCTGGCATTGACCGAAACCTTTTCCACCCCGGGGATCTGCCCCAGGTGCTTTTCGATCAGCCACACACAGGCAGCGCAGGTAATGCCGCCCACCAGCAGGCTGGCAATTCGGCGCTGACCAGACTCGCCCGGGGTTTCCGCGTCGCGCACAAAGCCGCTCTGGACATCTGCCAGGTCGTAAGCCGCCCAGCGCCCGTCCGCGCTGTCGCTATCGGGCCTTTCGTTGCTGCGTTCGCGGTAGCGGTAGAAGTTATCCAGGCCACCGGCGACGATGGCTCCCGCCACTGCCTCACAACCGGGGCAGCACATGGGGCGATCGACGCCGTTGATGCGGACGGAATAGCGGCTGCCTTCGGCAACCGGCAGGCCGCAGTGAAAGCAGTCGCAGGCAGAGGTCTCCGCCTGCGGAGGGTTTCCCGGAAAGTCGCTCATTGGACGGCGGGGTTCAGCGGCGCTCCATTGCCGAGATTGAAGTTGATTTCACCCTTAAGGCGCCACTCGGCTTTCTCGTGCTGGGCGGGGTCGAGTTCCGGAGACAGCTGCAGGTACCAGCGGTGCTGCAGCGCCTGCTCCAGGGTGCCGCGGTAGCGGCCGGGCGCCAGCATATCGAGCACGATATGGGCGTCCAGATCTGCCTCCACCGGGTGACTCAGGGTAAGTAGCAATTGCTCGGGATAATCGATATTCCCTTTCAGCTGCAGGGAAACCGTGCGCTCGCCGGGGTCGAACTGCAACAACCCGGCCATGTCCAGCTCCGCCGCACGCTGGTCCTGGTGCGCCATATAGTGGTACATGCGGCTGTCTTTGTAGTAGGTGTCACTCACGGTATCGTCACCGTACCGCACGGCGACGGATACCATGATGGCGGACATGATCACCACCAGTACCAGCGGCGCCATCACCAGCCAGAACCAGATCTCCCGGTACCAGGGGCGCGGGGCTTGATTGTTGTCCGGCTGCTGACTCACCTGCACATTCACCATGTTCTGTTAACCACCTGATACTGCTTACTTGGGCCCGATAAATACGGTGCGGTGCCGGTCTTCGAGCTCCGGTGCATCCTTGGCGCGAATGACGATATCAATATCGTGCTTCGCTTCCTGCAGCTGCGCCTTGGGCACGCTGACCCGGATCGGCACCGAGTAAACCTCTCCCGGGATGACGCGCACGCCGCGCTGCATTCGCAGGGAGTAATCGTACCCCTCTTTGCCTTCGATCCGCACCTCGAACTCGTGGGGCTTCTGGTCCATATTGTTGATCTTGACCGTGTACACGTTCTGCACCAGACCCTGGGACAGGCGGTACATGCGCGTGCCGCGGTCCCGCAGCACTTCGGCCTGCACCGGCGAGCGGCTCACCACCTGCTGCACCAGCAGGCCGGTCATCAGCAGCAGCACGAGCGCATAGCCGAACAGGCGCGGACGCACATACTGGGTCTTGCCGGTTTCCAGCTCGTCTTCCGAAGTAAACCGGATCAGGCCGCGGGGATACTGCATCTTGTCCATGACGCTGTTGCACGCATCCACGCACAGACCGCAGTTGATGCACTCGTACTGCATGCCATCGCGGATATCGATATCCACCGGGCACACCTGCACACACCAGTAGCAGTCGATACAGTCGCCCATGCCCTGGGCCTTGTAATCCGCACCCTTCTTGCGCGGGCCGCGGGCCTCGCCGCGGCGGGCGTCATAGTACACCGCAAGGGTATCCTTGTCGTACATCACCGACTGGAAGCGCGCGTAGGGGCACATGTACTTGCACACCTGCTCGCGCAGGAAACCGGCATTTATATAGGTAGCGAAGGTGAAGAACCCTACCCAGAAGACCGCCTGCGGATGGGCATTGAAAGAGGCCAGATCCACCACCAGGTCGCGAATACCGTAGAAATACCCCACAAATGCCAGTGCCGTCGCCAACGCGATGAACAGCCAGATTGAGTGAGTGCCCCCCTTGCGCAGGACCTTCTCCGCGCTCCACGGCGCCGCATCCAGCTTCATGCGCTTGGCGCGATCGCCCTCACACACCCGCTCCGCCCAGATGAACATCAGGGTCCACACCGTCTGCGGGCAGGTAAAACCGCACCACACCCGTCCCAGCCAGGTGGTAATGGCAAACAGGGCAAAAGCGGCAATAATCAGGAGCCAGGCGAGCAGGAAGCCGTCCTGGGGGCCGAAGGTAGCCCACAAGATATGGAATTTGCGCGCCGGCAAATCGAAATGCACCGCCTGGTGGCCATCGATGTTCAGCCAGGGGATGAAAAAGAACGCCAGCAACAGGGGCAGGCCCGTGTACTTGCGGATGCGGGTGTAGACGCCGCGGATATGACGGATGTAGACCTTGTCGTCGGACTCATAGAGCATGCGATAGCGGACTTCGCCATCACCATCCTGCTCTTCCCGAGTTGGAATTCTATCGCTCACAAAACCTCACTTACCCGAAATAATGATCGGGACGGTAACTGCAGTCGTTGCAATGAGGCTTGTTATTCTTCCCTGCGGTGCCCTTCCCGGCGAAATGAGTGACGGCCAGGCCGCCACTCATCCTTTTATCAGCCAGCTTACTGCTGAACTTCTTCCTGGCGGGACAGACTGTAGACATAGGCCGCAACCAGGCGAATCTTGTCTTCCCGCAGCTTTTCCTTCTGCGCAGGCATCTGGTTACTGCGACCACCACGGATGGTGTGGCGGATTTCTTCGCGGCTGCCGCCATAGAGCCAGATGTTGTCGGTCAGGTTGGGGGCACCCAGGGCCTGGTTGCCCTTGCCGTCCATTCCGTGACAGGCCATGCATACGGTACCGAACACCTTCTTGCCTTCGGCAGCCATAGCGGCATCGTGCTCGAGCCCATTCATGCTCAGAACATATTCGGCCGCGTTCTTGACCCCTTCTTCACCGATCACCGGACCCTGTGGTGGCATCAGGCCCTGACGCCCCTGGTGCAGGGTTTCGAGGATTTTTTCCGGGGTACCGCCGTACAGCCAGTCGCTGTCGGTCAGGTTCGGGAAACCGTAGTTGCCGCCGCCGTCAGCGCCGTGGCACACCGCACAGTTGTTGGCAAAAATCCGCTGGCCCATTTTCAGCGCCTCACGACTCTCGGCCACTTGTTCGATCGGCATGTCTACGTACTGGCCGAAGGTTTCCTTGAACTCCGCCTGCGCCTTGGCCTGATCCGACTTCAGCGCACCGACAGAGGTCCAGCCAGCAATACCCTTGAAGTTGCCCATACCCGGGTAGATCACCAGGTAGGCAGCAGAGAATACCAGCGTGAGGACGAATAACAGGAACCACCACTTGGGCAGCGGGTTGTCGTACTCCTCGATGCCATCATAGATGTGGCCGGTAGTGCGGTTTTCCGGATCTTCCTGGTCGTCTACCGCCACCTTGCGGTTGGCGAAAAGCACCCAGGTCACCAGTACGAGATTCGTGAGGGTGAGCACAATTACCCAAACACTCCAGAATGTACTCATTTTTCGTGCCCCTGTTCCTGTTTGGCTCCGTCTTTATCTCCGGAGCGGGAGTCGCCTTTTTCGGCGTCCTCTTCGATTGATTCCGGTTCGTCGGCAAATGGCAGCTTGGCGTCTTCTTCAAAGCGCTTTTTGCGCTTGGGTGAGAAAGCCCACCAGCAAATGGCTAGGAACGCCAATGCGCCCAGCACCACGCCAATCTGCCGCAATATATTGATATCCACTCGATACCCCGCGATTAACGCTTCTGCTGCACCAGGGTGCCCAGCTGCTGCAGGTAGGCCACCAGTGCGTCGATTTCGGTTACCCGACCACCGACAAACGGCTTGCTGGCATTGGCGATATCTTCATCGGTATAGGGCACGCCCGCGATTCGCATCGCCCGCATCTTGGCGGCGGTGTGCTCGCCGGTGACCACATTGTCGAACAGCCACGGGTAAGACGGCATGATGGATTCCGGCACCACGACCCGCGGGTTGTACAGGTGCGCGCGATGCCATTCGTCGGAATAGCGTCCACCCACGCGGGCCAGGTCCGGACCGGTGCGCTTGGAGCCCCACAGGAAGGGGTGCTCGTACACGAATTCCTGAGCCATGGAGTAGTGGCCATAGCGCTCCACTTCCGCGCGCAGGGGGCGAACCATCTGCGTGTGGCACACATGGCAGCCTTCGCGGATGTAGATGTCGCGCCCTTCCAGCACGATCGGGCTGAAGGGCTTAAGCCCGGCAATGGGCACATTGTTGTCTTTGGTAAAAAACTGGGGAACGATTTCCACCAGGGCACCAAAGCTGATGGCGATCACAATGAACACCATCATCAAACCGATGTTCTTCTCTACGATGTCATGATTCTTCACGATTCGTTCCCCTTATGCCGACTTCGCTGCGGGCAGATGTTCGTCGTGACGCACCTCATCTTCCTCAGGCTCGTCAGTGATGGTGCGGAATACGTTGTATGCCATCAGCAACATACCGGTCAGGAACATTGCCCCGCCCAGCCAGCGCACCACGTAACCCGGGTGGCTCGCAATCACGCTTTCCACGAAGCTGTAGGTCAGGGTGCCGTCGGCGTTGAACGCGCGCCACATCAGGCCCTGGGTAATACCGTTCACCCACATGGAAGCGATGTACAGCACGGTACCCACGGTGGCGAGCCAGAAGTGTGCATTGATCAGCTTGACGCTGAACATCTGCTTGCGCTGCCACAGCACCGGCACCAGGTGATACAGGGCACCAATGGAAATCATCGCCACCCAGCCGAGAGCACCGGAGTGCACGTGGCCGACGGTCCAGTCGGTATTGTGTGACAGCGCATTGACGGTCTTGATGGACATCATCGGACCTTCGAAGGTGGACATGCCATAGAAGGACAGGGACACCACCAGGAAGCGCAGGGTCGGGTCGGTGCGCAGTTTGTGCCAGGCACCGGACAGGGTCATGATGCCGTTGATCATGCCGCCCCAGGAAGGTGCCAGCAGAATCACGGACATGATCATCGCCAGGCTCTGGGTCCAGTCAGGCAGCGCGGAATAATGCAGGTGGTGACCGCCGGCCCATACGTAGATGGAGATCAGCGCCCAGAAGTGCACGATGGACAGCTGGTAGGAGTACACCGGGCGACCGGCCTGCTTCGGCACGAAGTAGTACATGATGCCGAGGAACGCCGCGGTCAGGAAGAAGCCCACCGCGTTATGGCCGTACCACCACTGGATCATCGCGTCGGTGGTGCCGGAGAACAGTGAGTAGGACTTCCAGGCACTGACCGGCACTTCCAGGTTGTTGATAATGTGCAAAAAGGCAATGGTGATGATGTAAGCACCAAAGAACCAGTTGGCTACATAGATATGTGAAGTGCGGCGCTTGACGATGGTGCCAAAGAACACGATCGCATAGGCAACCCAGATCAGCGCGATCAGGATATCCAGCGGCCACTCGAGCTCGGCGTATTCCTTGGTGGAAGTCAGCCCCATCGGCAGGGTAATAGCGGCGCCGACAATGACCAGCTGCCAGCCCCAGAAGGTGAAGGGTATCAGCCAGCCGCCGAACAGGCGCGTCTGACAGGTACGCTGCACCACGTAGTAGGAAGTCGCAAACAGCACGCTGCCGCCAAACGCAAAAATCACCGCGTTGGTGTGCAGGGGTCGCAGACGACCAAAGTGCGTAAAGGGCTGCCAGATGTCGTTCAGCGCCGGCCATGCCAGCTGCGCGGCGATCAGCACGCCGACACCCATGCCAACAATGCCCCAGACCACCGACATGATGGTGAACTGGCGCACGATGTTGTAGTCATAGTCCGGCAACTTGCCGGTCTCTGCCACCGTTGTCGTCATTGTGTTACTTCCGTTGCTTTTTAAGATTCGTTTCCGTCACACACGCAAGAACCCGCCAATAAAATAGCGGTTATCCCCTTCACCGTAGACGGGATGGGTCTCGAAGCGACGATTTAAACGCACCAATCGCCGTTCGAAACTGATTTAGATCAAGTCGCGACCTTTACCTGCCGCAATACGCAGGCGCAAGGCGTTCAATTTGATGAAGCCCTCGGCATCTTTCTGGTCGTACGCACCCGCGTCATCCTCAAATGTGGCGATGCGCTCGTCGAACAGGCTGTCATCAGAGCGGCGACCAACCGCGGTCACGCTGCCCTTATAGAGCTTCAGGCGCACTTCACCGTTGACCACGGATTGGGATTCGTCGATTGCCGCCTGCAGCATCTGGCGCTCCGGAGCCCACCAGTAACCGTTGTAAATCAGCTTCGCGTAGCGCGGCATCAGCTCGTCTTTCAGGTGTGCCACTTCGCGGTCGAGAGTAATGGACTCGATGGCGCGGTGGGCCTTCAACAGGATGGTGCCGCCGGGAGTCTCGTAGCAGCCGCGGGACTTCATGCCCACGTAGCGGTTCTCGACGATGTCCAGGCGGCCGATGCCGTTGGCGCCCCCCAGCTTGTTCAGTTTTTCCAGCAAGGTCGCCGGGCTCATGCGCTCGCCGTCGATGGCGACCGGGTCGCCCTTCTCAAACTGCAGGGTGATATAGGTGGGCTTGTCGGGTGCAGCTTCCGGGCTGACACTCCAGCGCCACATATCCTCTTCCGCTTCCGCCCACGGCTCTTCCAGGATGCCGCCCTCGTAGGAGATGTGCAGCAGGTTGGCGTCCATGGAGTAAGGGGACTTTTTCTTCTTGTTGGAAAAGTCCACCGGAATCTTGTGCTGTTCACAGTACTGCATCAGCTTTTCGCGGGAATTGAGGTCCCACTCGCGCCAGGGTGCGATCACCTGGATACCCGGCTTCAGCGCGTAAGCGCCGAGCTCGAAGCGCACCTGGTCATTGCCCTTGCCGGTCGCGCCGTGGGAAATGGCATCGGCGCCGGTCTCATTCGCAATCTCGATCAGGCGCTTGGCAATCAGCGGGCGGGCAATGGAGGTACCCAGCAGGTACTCGCCCTCGTAGATAGTGTTGGCGCGGAACATGGGGAAGACGAAGTCGCGCACGAATTCTTCGCGCAGATCGTCGATATAAATTTCCTTCACCCCCAGTGCTTCCGCCTTGGCGCGGGCCGGCTCGACTTCCTCACCCTGACCGATATCGGCAGTAAAAGTCACCACCTCGCAGTTGTAGGTATCCTGCAGCCAGCGCACAATCACGGATGTGTCCAGTCCACCGGAATACGCCAGTACCACCTTTTCGATCTTGCTCATTGCCGTCCTCTGTATATAGGGAGTAAGCCGTTACCCGGGCAGCAACATACCGCGGAAAACACAGGGTTTTCGCGCCGGTGGCGCTACCATCGAGGCTCGATGCGGGGGAGATTATTATTGGAAGAGTACCCACGAAGGCGGCTACCCCGCCTTTTTCGGGGCGCGATTGTAGCGCCTCGAAACGCGTACGACTAGCACCACCGTGTCAGTCTAAAAAGTAATCGGCACACCTGGTTACTTTATATTCAAACTGTTGACCAATGAGGCATTCACCGCAGTTTTCGCAATTTATTGGCGCTTCGGGTAGCATCGGCGCCGCGATCAAGCCGCCTGACGATAGTTGGTAATCCCTATGCAGCAAATCACTCTCCGCGCCCCCGACGACTGGCATATCCACCTGCGTGACGGCGAGGCCCTCGCGCGCACCGTTGGTGACGCCGCGCGACAGTTCCGCCGCGCCATCGTGATGCCGAATCTGGTGCCGCCGGTGGTCAACGCCGAAGACGCGCTAGCCTATAAAGGGCGCATCGAAGGACAGGTCCCCGCCAGCGCCGATTTTACCCCGCTGATGGTGATTTACCTGACGGACAAGACCTCTCCGGAAATCGTGCGCCAGGCCCATGCAGCCGGTGTCGTCGCGGCCAAGCTCTACCCCGCCGGCGCCACGACCAACTCGGCATCAGGCGTTACCGATATCGCCAACATCTATCCGGCACTGGAAGCCATGCAGGAATGCGGCATGAAACTGTTGCTGCACGGTGAAGTGACCAGCGCCGATATCGACATTTTCGACCGCGAGAAGGCCTTCATCGACAATATTCTCGGCCGGGTGGTGGGAGACTTCCCGAACCTGAAAGTGGTGCTGGAACATATCACCACCGCACACGCCGCCGAATTCGTTGCCAACGCGCGGGAAGGCGTCGCCGCCACCATCACCGCACACCACCTGCTGTATAACCGCAACCACATGCTGGTGGGCGGGATCCGGCCGCACTACTACTGCCTGCCCATCCTCAAGCGCGGCGACCACCAAACCGCGCTGATTGAAGCGGCCACCAGCGGCAGCCCCCGGTTTTTCCTCGGCACAGATTCTGCACCCCATGCCCAGGGCAAGAAGGAAGCCGCCTGCGGTTGCGCTGGCTGCTATACCGCCTACAGTGCCATCGAACTCTATGCCGAGGCTTTTGAACGGGCCGGCAAACTGGAGCGCCTGGAAGGCTTCGCCAGCGAATTTGGCCCGGACTTCTACGGCCTGCCGCGCAACAGCGACCAGATAACCCTGGTGCGCGAACCCTGGACCCTGCCCTCCGGTCTGCCCATGGGCAAGGAATCCCTGATCCCGCTGGCCGCCGGCGAACCCCTGAAGTGGCGCCTGCAGACGGCCTGAGCCGAGACCCAAACCGGGATAACCGGCATCGAACATTAAGCAGTTGAATTCGACCAAGGATATTACGTGACGCCCGCAGAAGAACCCACAGGCCCGAAGAGTTTACTGGCGCAGCGCTTTCGCGGCTTCCTGCCGGTTGTCCTCGACCTCGAGAGCGGCGGCTTCAACGCCCGCACCGACGCGCTACTGGAAGTGTCTGCGGTTATCCTGGACATGGATGACAACGGGGTCCTGTACCCGCAAGAAACCCACAGTTTCCATATTGAACCGTTCGAAGGGGCCAACGTCGAACAGTCTGCGCTGGACTTTATCGGCATCGACCTGGAGTCCCCCGAGCGGGACGCCTGGCCGGAAGAAATCGCCCTGCCGGAGATGTTCCGCAAGATCCGCAAGGCCATCAAGGCCCACAGCTGTACCCGCGCGGTGATGGTCGCTCACAACGCCCACTTCGACCTCGGCTTCGTCAATGCGGCGGTAGAACGCTGCGGCATCAAGCGCAACCCATTCCACCCGTTCTCCTGCTTCGACACCGCAACCCTGGCCGGTCTCGCCTACGGACAGACGGTGCTCGCCAAGGCCTGCCAGGTGGCCGGCATCCCGTTTGATAACAGCGCCGCCCACTCCGCCGAGTACGACGCGGAGAAAACCGCGGAGCTGTTCTGCGGCATCGTCAACCGCTGGCGCGAACTTGGCGGCTGGCCGCTGCCCGCCGTTGATAC
Source organism: uncultured Microbulbifer sp. (assembly GCF_913055755.1). Classification (GTDB taxonomy): domain Bacteria; phylum Pseudomonadota; class Gammaproteobacteria; order Pseudomonadales; family Cellvibrionaceae; genus Microbulbifer. The sequence continues at coordinate 4,857 of NZ_CAJXKH010000010.1, read as the reverse complement.
AGACACAGACACAGATGCAGACATAAACGCCTGACGCCAGCGGTGCAATTTTCTACGACCAAAGTCTGATTCCATGCGCCGGTCGGGGCTTCTAGTCTGCAGAATTCCCAATAACAAAAGTTTGGTTGTATACGCGATGACAAGCCCACACCGGATCGCAAGCATCTTCCGCCCCCTCCTCAACGGGTTGCTCGGCGCAGCCCTGATCAGCACAAGCCTTTGCGCCAGCGCCGAGGCCGGCAGCTGGCAAGAAAATGTCGCCAGCGGCGGCTTCAGCAAGGTCCACATTTACACCCCGGACAGCCGCTCCGCCATTGGCGACGGTCGCGCGCTACTTATCCTGCTGCACGGTTGTGTGCAACCTATCGACAACTACCTCAACGCCAATCTTGAAGCCGCGGCTAATGAATTCGGCATGGTCATTGCGGTACCCGACGCTGAACACAAGGCCGGCTACAACTGCTGGGCCTACTGGGAAGACAACCGCGACCGGGAAAATGGCGACTACCGCCTGCTGATCCAGCTCGCACAGGCGCTGGCGGCCGAAGAGGCGCGGGACATCGACCCGGCCCAGATCTATATTGCCGGCCTCTCTTCCGGGGCCACCTTTGCGCACACCGCCGGCTGTCTTGCACCGGATGTATTCGCCGGGGTCGCAGTGAGTGCCGGGCCCAGTATCGGCACCAGCCCCGCTGGCGCCCTCGGCAACTGCGAAGTCGCCGACGTCGCGCGCCGCTGCGCCGACTACGCGGGCAGCTACAAGGAGCACTTCAGCACCCAGGTCTTCGCGGTGGCCCACGGCAGTGAAGATACCGTGGTAGACCCGTGTTACCTGGAGCAAAATGCCGAAGGCATGGCGGAGCTCTACGGTGTTGCGCGCCTCCCCGGCAGCGATACCCTGCGGGAAGGCGACGCCAGTGCCGAACTGGTCACCTGGCAACAGGGCCGTGTCGGCATGCTGACACTCAATGGAGTCGGCCACAGCTGGTCCGGCGGAACCGGCGCCACCGGGCAGCATATCGACGATGCCGGCGTCAACCTGGCCCGCCAGCTGGCGCAATTCTTCCGGCAACACAATCGCCGCACCACGGCCAACCACGACACCTGATCCACGACATCCGATCCTCCGGCACCAGGCACCGACAGGTGCCCGGTGCCGATCAGGAGCCATCCGGCGCCCTACCCCGGCACTTCTTCACATTTCGGCATCGTTTCCCACCGGCTTCCGACCTTGGTCTGATTCACCACCCGACATGCGGCTCCTAATCTGGATGATGCCACCGCAGCAAAGAGTGGCAGCCACATAAAAATAATTGGTGAAAGCGATGATCAACCGTAATCTCTGGCGCGGCGCTGCCCGCTGCCTGTCTCTCGCCGTAGGCGTCAGCCTCTCCGCAGCCGCCCAGGCCGGCAGCTGGCAACAGGGCGTATCCGCCGGCGGCTTCAGTAACGTCAATATCTACACCCCCGACACCGTATCTGCCATCGGCGATGGCAAGGCCCTGCTGATCGTGTTGCACGGCTGCTCGCAACCCATCAACAACTACCTCACCGCAAATCTGGAGGATGCAGCGGAAGAGTACGGCATGGTGGTGGCGGTACCCGATGCCACAAACAAGGCCGGCTTCAGCTGCTGGTCCTACTGGCAGGGCACCAAGTCCCGCAGCGCCGGCGACTACAAAAACCTGATCAGCCTGGCCAATACCCTGTCCGCCGACAGCGGCCGCGGTATTGACCCCGACCAGGTGTATATCGCCGGGCTGTCCTCCGGTGCCAGCTTTGCCAATACCACCGCCTGCCTCGCCCCCGATGTCTTCGCAGGCATGGGCATCAGCGCGGGTCCGAGTATCGGCACCAGCTCCAACGGCGCCCTCGGCCCCTGTGAACAGGCCGATGTCACCAGCCGCTGCAACACCTATGCAGGGAGTTATGCCAGCCACTTCGATACCCAGATCGCCTCCATCGCCCACGGGCGCGACGACACCACAGTGAACCTTTGTTACAACGAGCAGAATGCCAACGGTATGGCGGGCGTGTACGGGGTAAGCCCGCTTTCCGGCACCAATCCGATTGCCGAAGGCAGCCGCACCGCAGACGAGCACCTGTGGCAGGACGGCCGCGTGTCGATGCTGTGGCTGAACAACGTGGACCACTCCTGGTCCGGTGGCGAAGGGGCCAGCGGTGGCTATATCAGTGGCAACGGAATCAACTACGCCCGCTATCTGGGCCAGTATTTTCTCGACAACAACCAGCGTGTCGACCGCAACAGCGGACCCGAGATCAGCAATCTTTCAGCTGCCGAAGCCACAGGCCTGCTGGCGATCAGCGGTACGGCGCTGGATGCCGAAGGCAGTGTGGCCAGCGTCGACATCACCGTGAGCAACATCGACACGAGCACGCCGCAATTGGTGGAAACCCTGAGCGTGCAGGCCTCGCCTGCGGATGGCTACTTCAGTGCCAACACATCCTCTCTTGCCGATGGCCTGTATCAGGTAGAGGCGATTGCCACCGACAACGAAGGTGTGCCAGGGGATCCGGTCAGCGTTACCAGTCGCGTTGGCCCGGAGCCGCCGGCGGTCGCGCCGGTGCTGAGTGATACGGCAGCCAGTGTCAGCGGCCAGTGCGCCACGGTGAGCGGTACCGTGATGGATGCGAACCAGAACCTGGATAGCGTGGTGGTGGCATTTGCCAGCGGCGATGTCACCGCAACGGTCACCGGCAACAGTTACTCCGCAGAGGGCTGCGATCTGCCGGGTGATAAAAACACGGTCACCGTCACCGCCACCGACACCACAGAACTGTCGAGCCAGGACAGCGTGAGCTTCAATATCGATGCCGGCCAGACCGGGGATTACAACTTCCACATCAACCGGGGACATATCACCTGGGGTGAGGGTTACTCCGCCTGCTACCTCGCGTTCGGCACCGCCGATTTCACCATGCGCGAAACTGCAGCGGGAGGACAGTGCCAGTGGGTGGCTGACGGCGACAGCAGCTGCGCCGGCCCGGTGCAGGCTTGTGCAAACGATGACAGGGAAGATCCGACAGACAGCGATAGTGACGGCGTCGAAGACGCAGTGGACAACTGTCCAAACGTCGCCAACGCCGGCCAGCAAGACAATGACGGCGATGGCATCGGCAACGCCTGTGACAGTACCCCGGACGGCGAAGTGACCTGTTCCGAGTACACCGCGAGCAACTACAGCCATGTGAGCGCGGGGCGCGCAACCACCAGCGGCGGTTACGCCTATGCGCTGGGCTCCGGCGACAACCTGGGCCTGTACAACATCTTTGTCACCACTACCCTGGCGGAGACCGGAACCAATTACTACCAGCAAGGCACCTGCCCCTGATCTGAAAGACGGGTGTCCGATGCGAGCCGGATCGATCCTCTCGATCCGGCTTTTTTATTGTCCGCACCCCGCGGATCAGGCAATCACATACTGCAGCGCAATAGCCCCGGCAAAACAGCGGGTGATTTTTTGCACAGATTGTTGTAGAATGCGCAATTCACGCTAAATATTGGACATTATTGTGGCTAAGAAAGCTTCCAGCGCTTCCAAGCGCGCCAAGGATACCGCCGCTCCGGAATCCCGCGAATCCATCGAGGCTCAGGTGCAGGCCTTCCTCGCCAATGGTGGCAAGATCGAGCAGGTACCCAAGGGTGTCAGCGGCCAGACCAACACCTCCGGCCCCCGCCATATTACCCTGGGCAAAAAACCCCGCAGCTGAGTTTGCGGGCTTGCCCTGTCGGTACTGAAAGCAAGCTCCCATATCCAGACCACAGCTCCAGCCCCCGGCGCAATGTTGTGCCGCACGCACCGCACCAGCCCGTGTTGCGGGCAATCCGGTATTGCCGCGTATCCTCCCCTGTCGCTTCACACCTATCCGTACCCGTAATCCAATAGCAGCCTTCTGCCCGGTTTCCGCCGACATAAAAAAAGGCGGGTAACACCCGCCTTTTTTGTACCGTCGACCGCTACCGGTCAGGGCATATCGTCCAATTCCGCCCCTTCCTTCACCGGCGGCATCAGGTCCTCTTTGGTCACCTTCAGCATCATCAGCGCGTTGACCGCCACATACACCGAAGAATAGGTACCCACGACCACACCGACGATCAACGCCAGGGAGAAGTTGTGGATCAGCTCGCCACCGAAGAACTGCAGCGCCCACAACACCAGCAAGGTGGTGAACGAGGTCATGAAGGTCCGGCCGAGAGTCTGGCTCAGGGAAATATTCATGACCTCCTCCGGCTCCGCCTTGCGCACCCGGCGGAAATTCTCCCGCACCCGGTCGTATACCACGATGGTGTCGTTGATCGAGTAACCGATCACCGCCAGTACCGCGGCGAGCACCGTCAGATCGAAGTCCAACTGGAAGATGGCAAAGAAGCCCAGCACGATGATCACGTCGTGGATCAGGGCCACCACCGCACCCAGCGAGAACTTCCACTGGAAGCGCAGGGCTACGTAGGCCATCACCACCGCCAGCGCGAACAGCATGCCGAGACCACCGTCGTCGCGCAGCTCTTCACCCACCTGCGGACCGACCATCTCTACCCGGCGCAGATCCACGCTGCCATTGGCGTGCTCCCGCAGCACACCGACAACATTGTCGCCAATCGACTGGGAAGCCTCTTCATCCCCCGCACTGCGCTCGCTCATGGCTTTGGCTACTTCCGGCGGCAGCTTGATTAGCAACTCGTTGTCGGAGCCGAAGCGCACCACCGAGGCACCCTCGAAGCCCGCGGCATCCAGCTGCGAGCGCACATCTTCCAGGGCCGGCCCCTGCTGGTAGCCGACCTCAATCTGGGTACCGCCGGTAAAGTCCAGCCCCAGCTTGAGGCCGTTCATCGCC
>NZ_CAJXKH010000009.1 GCF_913055755.1 uncultured Microbulbifer sp. | reverse complement strand
GTGATGATCATACCGGTAACGGTACCCAGCAGACCCAGCAGCGGGGCCACCATGGCGATGATCTTCAGCAGGTTCAGGCCGGATTCGATGGCCGGGCGCTCTTTCAGCACCGCTTCTTCCATCTTCAGCTCCAGAGTTTCACCGTCGACACCCTTGTTCTCTTCCGCTACGGACAGAACACGACCCAGCGGGTTGTTGGTGTTCGGAGTGGAGGAACGCAGCTGCGCGTTAACCTTGGCATTAACACCGGACAGTACGATCAGGCGCCAGATGGCCAGCAGTACCGCAACTACACCAACACCGGAGATGATGTAACCAACGATGCCACCCTGGTGCCAGCGCTCAACAAGGCTCGGGCTGTTGATCATGGCTTTCAGGTAGGAACCGCCGGAAGGACCGGTGGGGTCGAGACCGAAGGGGCTGAAGCCGCTGGTGGCAGCCTGCAGGTCAGACGCCATGCTCAGGAACTTGCCGTCGGGCTGACGGATCAGTTCGGCCATCTTCTGGTTGTCGTTCATTTCCAGGTACTTGCCGTTGGAAACCAGGTTGAAGTTACCAACACGTACCACTTCCTGTTCGGCCTGTTCGCCGTCGGGCTTGATCACGGTGCCGTTGAACTTGACAACCTTGCCGGATTCCACGGTCTCACGCTGCAGCTCGTACCACAGACGCTCGATTTCCTGGATGGTCGGCAGCTTGGTAGCGGAGTTCATCTTGTCGATCAGCTGATCGAGGAACTCGGCGCGGCCCGGGTACTGGGCGGAAACCAGGGAGGTGTCCAGGTTTGCGCGCAGGTCGCCGGCGGTAGAGGTCAGGTGACCGAACAGTTCTTTCAGAGAGCCGAGGCGCTCGTCCAGCTGCTGGCGCTTCTGCTGAACCAGCAGTTCCTGTTCTTCGTACTTCTTCTCCAGCGCCGCGGAGCGGGCCTCTTCAGAAGTGCGGGTGTTTTCCGCCTGGCTCAGCAGGGAAGCCTGGTTGGCTTTCTGGCGACGGAAGTCTGCTTCGCGCTTTTTGTGCTCGGCAGATTCGGCGATTTTGGAGCTCTGAACCATCTTCAGCAGCTGGTCCAGGGAAGTAGCTTTGTCCTGGGCTACAGCGGAAACGCTGATCAGGCCAGCCGCTGCTACTGCAAAGACGCGTTTGGCGATAGAGGTTTTCATTGCGCAGCCTCCGGAGCCGGAATCGGCATAGTCATGATGTCGGTAGTGGCCTGCTTCTTGGCGATTTTCAGACCCTGCATGATGGCGCGACGGTATTCGCCGGAATCGATCTCAACCCAAGCTTTCTGCTCTTTGTCATAGGCCAGGGAGATCTTGGAATCGGTAGTCTGAGCTACCAGGGCGATACGACCGATCTGCAGTACGTTCACTTCGCGGTCCTGACCGTTCACGTTCAGGGTGTCGCCGTAGCTGTCGATCTTGCGCGCGTATTCCGCTTCGAAGTTGTACAGTTCCAGCACCTGACGGAATTTCTCCGCTACAGTGATATCGGAACGGTCCATATTGTTCTTAACGTTCTCCAGGTTGGCCTTACGCTCGGCCAGCTTGAAGGGCGCGTCCAGTTCAACGAACTGCTCCAGGCCTTCCAGCATACGCAGGATCAGCGGCTGGATCTGACGCTCGATAACGGTTACCTGGTCGATAGACTCATCGAGGTCCTTGATTACGGCCAGCTGGTTTGCCAGCTGCTTTTCGAGCTGACGGTTGTACACGCGCAGACCGTCGATCTCTTTGTTCACAACCTTGAACTGCTGGAGCAGGTCAGAAGTTTCCTGAGCAATCTTGTCGATGCGTTTTTGAGATGCAGTTGCAGCAGCAGTTTTCTGCTGGCCAACCTTGAGGACGGTGTCGAGTGTATCCGCAGTGGCTACGCTACCGTACAGTGCGCCGGCAGACAGCGCAGTGGTCAGCGCCACAGCCATGAATCGCTTGGTTTTCATTAGACCCCCCAGTGGGTTCAATATTTCACAACATGGTCGCGATGAGTTAGCTGCCACAACGCGGTTAGATTTAGGCTTGAAGACAGCTAAGAGCCGCACATTGTAAACAGCCGAATTGATTATTCAAATGCCGAATGACTGAGTCACCCAGCCTGAGTAGCAGAGTAACACCCGGGTAACAACTTCGGGGTTCATGCACACAATTGCGGCGGCCTACGCTGTACAATTAACGATCAAACTTAACCGAAAGGCCGAAGATTGATCAAGTTGTTCTTATTTCAACCTGTCGTACTGAACTAAGCAGTAGTTGTATTCATCTCGTTCCGAGGCCGGGTAACAGTCCCGAGCGACCTCTTTCCAGTCATTTCCTATCGCCGGGAAGAAAGCATCGCCCTCGACGTCAGCTTCAACTTCGGTCACATACAACCGAGCCGCCACAGGCAACGCCTGGCGATAGATCTGCGCCCCGCCGATCACCATGATCTCGGCAGCACTGTCGCGCCGGGCCACGGTATCTGCAGCCTGCAAAGCCTGTTCCAAACTGGACACAACCGTGACCCCATCGGCCCGCCAGTCCGGGTTGCGGGTAATCACGATATTGGACCGCCCGGGCAGCGGGCGACCGATGGATTCGAAGGTTTTGCGCCCCATCACCACCGGCTTGCCGAGGGTGGTGCGCTTGAAAAACTGCAGGTCGCCGGAAATACGCCAGGGCAAAGTGTTCTCTCGGCCGATGGCGCCATTGCGCGCGGTGGCCACGATCATCGCCAGTGGCGTGCTGATTGCAGCCACCATCAAACTGCCACCGGGGCAGGAATATGCGGGTAGGCCTCGTAACCGCGCAGCTCAAAGTCCTCGAAACGGAATCCGAACAGGTCCGTCACCTCGGGATTGAGCACCATCTGCGGCAGCGGCAGCGGTTCCCGGGACAGCTGCTCTTCCACCTGCTCGGTGTGATTGGAATACAGGTGCGCGTCGCCAAAGGTGTGAATGAACTCACCGGGCTGCAGTCCGCACACCTGCGCCAGCATCAGGGTCAGCAGGCTGTAAGAGGCGATATTGAAGGGCACACCGAGAAAAATGTCGGCGCTGCGCTGGTACAACTGGCAGGACAGTTTGCCGTCGGCGACATAGAACTGGAACAACGCGTGGCAGGGGGCCAGCGCCATTTTGCCGGCGCGGGCATTGTCGCTGGGCGACACACCTTCATCCGGCAAATCCGCCGGGTTCCAGGCGCTGATGATCAGGCGGCGCGAGTCCGGGCGAGTTTTGATCTGCTGCACCAGCTCGCTGATCTGGTCGATATGGCGGCCGTCCGGAGTGGGCCAGGAGCGCCACTGATAACCGTATACCGGCCCCAGGTCACCGTCTTCGGTCGCCCATTCGTCCCAGATGCGCACGCCGTGCTCCTTCAGGTAGGCGATGTTGGTGTCGCCCTTCAGGAACCACAGCAATTCGTGAATGATCGAGCGCAGGTGGCACTTCTTGGTGGTGATCAGCGGGAAGCCAGCAGCGAGGTCAAAGCGCATCTGGTAGCCGAATACGCTGCGGGTGCCGGTACCGGTACGGTCGCTTTTCAGGGTGCCGTTGTCGCGCACATGGCGCATCAGGTCGAGATACTGCTGCATTATTTGGCACCGCCCTTGGCTGTGGGTTTCAGGTCTTCAGCCGCCTCAGAACGACCTTCCGGCAGCGGCTGGGTGCGATAACTCCACACCAGCAGCAGGATTCCGGCCGCGATCATCGGCAGGCTCAATAGCTGGCCACGGGTGAGCCAGCCGAACATGACGTCAATGCCGATATCCGGCTGACGCACGAACTCCACCAGGAAACGGAAGACACCATATAAAAGAAGGAACAGACCACCTACCGCGAGGCGCGGGCGCGGCTTGCTGGAGAAAATCCACAGCACCGCAAAAAGCACCAGCCCCTCGAGGAACGCCTGATACAGCTGGGACGGGTGGCGCACCAGCAAATCCGGGTCGCGGGGGAATACCATGCCCCAGGGCACATCGGTCTCCCGCCCCCAGAGTTCCTGGCCGATAAAGTTGCCAATACGGCCAAGCCCCAGACCAATGGGCACCAGCGGCGCGACGAAATCGATCAGCGCCGGGAAGGTGGTGCCAATCTTGCGCGCGTACAGCACCGCGGCCACCATCACGCCGATCAGGCCACCGTGGAAGCTCATGCCGCCCTCCCACACCTTGAACAGGCTCAGCGGGTTGGCCACCAGCTCGTGGAAGTTGTAGAAGAACATGTAGCCGAGGCGACCGCCCACCACCACACCGATGGCGCAGAACAGGATCATGTCCTCAACTTCGGACTTGATCACCGGCGACCAGGGTTTGGCCGCACGGCGCAGCGCCAGCCACCAGGCAGCGACAAAACCTGCCAGGTACATCAGGCCATACCAGTGGACCTTGAGGGGGCCAATGGCAATCGCAACGGGATTTATCTCGGGGTAAGTCAGCATGCTCAGACCGCAGTTTTCCGCAAATGGGCGCTATTATGGCACTTTGCAAATGACGAATGCGAGATGCCATGTGCCTCCTGTTGATCGCCTACCGCCAGCACCCTCGCTTTCCGTTGCTGTTACTGGCCAATCGCGATGAGTTTTACCGGCGCCCCAGTGCAGCGGCCCACTCCTGGCAAGACCGGCCGCTGGTTGCCGGTCGCGACCTGGAAGCCGGCGGCACCTGGCTCGGTATCGCGCCTGGCGGCCGGGTGGCGGCGGTCACCAATATGCGCGAACCCGGTATCGCGCCACCCCCACTCCCCCTTTCGCGGGGCGAAATTCCGGTGGATTTTCTCACCGGCTGCCAGCCGCCGGAGGCATTTGCCGGCGCCCTCGATGGCAGGCGCTACCAGGGATTCAACGCCCTGCTGTTTGCCATCGCTGAATCACCGCAGCTGGTGTGGGCCGGCAATCGCCACCAGCCGTTTAGCGTCACTCCCGGCTTCCACGGCATATCCAACGGCGCTCCCGACGCCCCCTGGCCCAAGGTCCAGCGCGGCTGCGAGGGGCTGGCGGCACTGGTCAATACCCTGGCCGCGACCCCCGAGGCGCCACTGACGCAGAGTAACTTCGTCGCCCCGGCGCTGGCGCTGCTGGCCAACGATGAGCGTTACCCTCCCCCGCAACTGCCGGATACCGGTGTGGGGCCGCAACTGGAGCGGGCCCTGTCGTCCATTTTCGTGCGCATCGGCCGTTCCGACCTCCCCGCCGGAGACCCTCCCTACACCGCCATGGAAAGCGGGTACGGCACCCGCGCCAGCACTCTGGTCGCGGTGGATGATCGCGGTGCCACCCGGCTCTGGGAGCAGACCATCGAGCAGGGACGACCGCCGGGTCCGCCGCGTCAGCTCCAGTGCCCGGCGTAAGGTTAAATGAAGTTCGCGCCAAGCAAATTTTGCATTTGTTGCCATACTTAATTTCACAGGCAGACGCATGTTGAGTTACGCGCAAAGCGGTCTCTTCATGCGCCTATAAAAATGGAAGGTCGCGCGGGATGCTCGGCGCAGGTGCACCGTCGGCTCGGGATTTACCCGGTCGATCAGATGGGGATAGGTGTGCCGGGGTTGGGAAGGTATGAACGATCGGGCAACGGCTTCCGCACTGTAAACCGGCGCCCTGCTGTATCGCTGAGGTCCCATGTCATATTTCATTCCAGAGCGTCGCAAACGCAAGTCGCTACTGCCCATGCTGACCTTGGGCAGCCTGTGTCTGTTTGCCCTGTATTACGCCTTTACCGCGAACCAGAAAACCGTACCGGTACTGCCGGAACAGGCCGTGCGCCCTCACCTGGTCAACTGGCTGGAGGACAATCCCGACGCCTGGCCGGCACAGGATCCCATCTTCAACCCGATCGCGGTGCGCCGGATCTACCGCCGCACGGACTATCGCCTGCTGTGGTTCGACAACTATAGCCTGAGCGATACCGCCAACGACCTGCTCAAGCAGCTCACCGCCTCCAGCTCTGGTAACCCCAGCAGCATGGTGGACTACCGCTACCACCTGGGGTACTTCGACCGCACCCTGCGGGATACGCCGCAGCGGCTGCAGATGGCCGCGGTACTCGACGTACTGCTCACGGATGCGTTCATCTCCTACGCCCAGGATACCCAACTGGACGAACTCAAGCCCCAGAGCCCGAAAAAGCACCGACAGCTGCGCCAGCGCGACATCACCCCGGTCAACCTGACCGAGGGCGGCTTCCAGATGGCCAGCACCCGCTTTGCCCCGACCGCGGATAACAGCGGGCGCCAGTATTTCCGCGGCTACAACCGCGCCAACCCATCCGTGGACCGCTCCCGTTACTACACCCAGCGCTATAACGGTGCCCAGTCACGGCCGTCCACCTACGGTTCCAGCCACGCATCCCGCTACAGTACCCGCAGCTATCCGCAGACTTACCCGCGGGTAATGCCGCGCTTTCGCAACCTGTCGGAGGAAGGCCGCGGCCTGGCACCGGCCCACGGCGAAGGCATGTGGATCGCGGAAAATACCCCCTACGGCGGCGACGCCCAGGCCCTACGGGAACAGCTGGCGTTTTACCGCAATATGGCCAGCAGTGGCCGCTGGCGCCCGCTGCCTGCCGGACCCGCGATGACACTCGGCGCCAAGCACCCGAACGTCGCCATCCTGCGCAACATCCTGGCGCTCTACGGCGACTACTACAGCTATGGCAACGAGCCCAACAGCAACAAGTTCGACCAGCGCTTGCACCAGGCGGTGGTGCGCTTCCAGGAGCGCCACGGGCTGAGGGCGGACGGCATCGTGGGCAACGCCACCCGCGAGCGCCTGAACATCTCGCCCACCGCCCGCGCACATATCATCGAGGCCAATATTCGCCGCCGCGAACAGCTGCCGGCAAACCTGGGCGATACGTTCATCCATGTGAACGTACCCGGCTACCGCCTGAAATACGTGGAGCACGACCGGGTGAAACTGTCCATGAACGTGGTGGTGGGCAAGGACATCCACCAGACCCCGGAGATATCCACCCGCGTCGCCCGCGTGGTCTTCAACCCCACCTGGACGGTGCCCCGCAGCATCCTGGTTAACGAGATTCTGCCCAAGGCCCGCGCCAACCCCCACGGCATGGAAAACATGGGTTACCGGGTGGTTAACGGCAGTGGCGAATACCTGCCCCTGACCCCGCAGAACCTGCGCACTGCCGCCAGCGGCGGCTTCCTGATGCGCCAGAAAGGGGGTGAAAAGAACATCCTCGGCCGGATCAAGTTCGAGATTCCCAACTCGGACGACATCTACCTGCACGATACCCGCGCCAAGAGCCTGTTCACCCTCACCGACCGCGACTACAGCCACGGCTGTATCCGCCTGGCCAAGCCCCGCCAGCTGGCCGAGGCCCTGCTGCGGGACGAGCCCGGTGACTGGAGCCGCTTCCGTATCGAGCAGCTGACCACCGGTGACCAGACCACCGAGGTCAAGATGTCGCGCAACGTGAAGGTATACGTCACCTACTGGACCGCCTGGGTGGACGGTGAGGGCCGCATGCAGTTCCGCCCCGACATCTACGGCAAGGACGGCCTCGCCGCCAATCAGTTCGACTGACCGTCCGGCGGAGGCCACCTCCGTCGCCCTGCCCTCCACACCCCCGCGCGGCCCCCGCCGCCCGGGGGTTATTCCTAATCCTCGCCAAGGCTCCCCCGCGCATACCCCAATCGAATTTGGCTCCACCCCGGTCACAAGTTACCAATTAAGAACATAACGGCCGCCCGGCGCACTCCGGCGAGCCGACTTTTTTGGGCTTGCAGACTTCCGGGTTCAGGGGTAACACCATGGGACACAAGGGTGACAGCCAGTCGACCAATCCACTGCTCAACCGCGCGGCCCTGGCCGCGGTGCTGATTTCCCTCGCCACCCAGGCGGCGGGCGACGGGCGCAGCGACGAGCAATCCAGTACAGCGGCAGAGGAAAAGTCCGCGCAGGAGACGGCCGGGCCGGCGGCCACCGGCAGCCAGCCTGACCGGCTGGATGGTTACAGTCCGTTTACTCCCTACGGCCGCCAGTACGCCCTGATGCGGGAAGAGCGCGCGCGCTACCACGCGCTGTCACAGGAGGATGTCTGGCAGCCCCTGCCGGACGGGCAACCGCTGGCACCGGGTATGCAGGACAACCGGGTCAGGATGCTGCGCTCGCTGCTGATGCAGTACGGTGACTTGCCACTCACGGCGGATATGGATGGTGGCGACAGCGAGGCCACCCGGAATCCGGAGCACTACGACAAGGCCCTGCGCCGCGCGGTGGAGCGCTTCCAGCGCCGCCATGGACTGCGCGCCGACGGCATCGTCGACAAAAATACCCGCACCGAACTCAATACACCGCCGGAACAGAAGCTCGCGGTGCTCGACGCCAATCTCCAGCGCTGGCAGCAGATGCCCAAGGATCTCGGGCAGCGCTATATCCTGGTCAATATTCCCGAATACACCCTGCGACTGATCGACCGCGAGCGCGAGCAGTACCGCATGCGGGTGGTGGTGGGCAAACCCAAGCACGCCACGCCAGAGCTGGCTACCCGGCTTACCCGGGTGGTGTTCAACCCCACCTGGACGGTACCTGCCAACATCGCCCTGCGGGAATTGCTGCCCAAGGGCAGTGCCAAGCTGGTAGCGGGCGGCTATCGCCTGGTCAACAACCGCGGCAAATCCGTGCCGTTCAGCGGCAGAAACCTGCGCGCCCTGCGCCTCGGCAGCGTCGCCCTGCAGCAGCGCGGCGGTGAAGGCAACGCCCTCGGGCGGTTCAAGTTCGTGATTCCCAATCGCCAGGCCATTTTCCTGCACGACACCAATCACAAGACACTGTTCAAAAAGCGACAGCGCGCTTTCAGCCACGGCTGCATCCGCCTGGAGAAACCCCAGGAGCTGGCGCAGATACTGCTGGATAGCCAGGGTAGCCACCGCAAGTGGAACGAAGAAAAACTGGCTCGTGTAACCACAGGGACCCGCACCCGCGCAGTGGAATTACTGCGCCCGATTCCGGTGTACATCGCCTACTGGACAGCGTGGGTGGATGAGGAAGGATTGCTGAACTTTCGCCCGGATATCTACGGGCGCGACCACCAGCAGAACCTGGTGGACAACAGCCGCGAGTAGCGGGAGGGGGTTACCATGTCGACCCGTTCAGCCCATAAACGCCACTGGAAAATACTGCTGAGCGCCATTGCGCTGTGCAGCGGTGGCCTGCTGTCGCCCGCCGGCGCCGCCCGCCTGCCGCCGCCGGATGCCGTGGATTTCGCCACCGCCGGCGATCAACTGCGCACCCATGCGCAACGCTATCGCACCATTGCACAAAGCTGGCGCCCGCTGGATGCGGGCGCCCCCCTGCACCCGGGACAGCGGACCCCCAGGGTGGCGCAGTTGCGCAAACTGCTGCGCAGCTACGGCGACTACACCGGCTTTCCGGGCCCGGTGCAATTGCGCGCCAGTGATCCGCAGCGCTTCGACGCGGGAGTGCAATATGCGCTGGAACGCTACCAGCGCCGCCACGGCCTGGCCGTCACCGGGAGTGCCGACGACGCCACGCTGGCAGAACTGGCGCGCCCGCCGGCGGAACTGGCACGCCTGCTGGAGCTGAATGCGAGCCGCTGGGACAAACTGCCCGACGCCCCCGGCGAGCGCTATATTCTGGTGAATATTCCCGAGTACCAGCTGCAGCTGGTGGAGAAACAGAAAGTCTCCCTGGCGATGAAAACCGTGGTGGGGAAAAGCAGCAAACGCACCCCTTCGATGAACAGCAAGGTGGCGTCGGTGGTGTTCAACCCCACCTGGACGGTGCCCCGCAGCATTCTGCTCACCGACCTGTTGCCGAAGGCGCGCAGCAATCCCGAGGCCATGCACAAGCGCGGCTACCGGGTGGTGAAGTACGGCACCAACAACACCAACCCGATTTCAGAAAAGGGGATCGAAAGCGCCGCCAGCGGCAAGGCCACCCTGCGGCAGATCGCAGGCCCGGGCAACACCCTCGGGCGGGTCAAGTTTGTGGTCCCCAACAAGCAGGCGATCTTCCTGCACGACACCCAGGCCCAGAGCCTGTTCGAACACCACCACCGCGCGTTCAGCCACGGCTGTATCCGCCTGGAGGAGCCGGAAGAGCTGGCCTATGCCCTGCTGAAGCCCCAGGGCTGGGACAGAACCCGGGTAGCCCAGGCCACCACCGGCGATGAATCCGTCACCATCAGGGTGGACAACCCACCCGCCGTCTTCATTACCTACCTGACCGCTTGGGTGGACCCCCTCGGCCGCGTGCAATTCCGCCCGGACATCTACCACCTGGACCGGTGAAGCGCCTCCTTCTTTAGGCCGGTATCCCGGGACCGCTGTCCTTTTGCGGCCCCAAACGGCTTCTCAGAACGATTCTTCTATCTGTGGTCGCCTGGCGCCGCAATGTAGTGGGTGCACTGACTACCTCCCATCCCCGCGCAATAGAGCAATTTGTTGCCCAGCCGCCCTCCCGTTGGTCTGCCCTCCCCCTCCACCAGCCCCCGGAAAGCCGCCCAATTCACCATTTCACCTCGCTAAAGCCCGCGAGAACACTGCCTCTCGGCCTGAACGCCCGGTTCTGGAACCCCCGAGTCACAGAAAAATAAAGTTCCACTAATGACAACGTTGTCATCCATTTGGAAGGTTTTTTTGTGGCCCACCGGCAACAAAAATTCACATGCGGTAGTAGCATAGAATTAAATTTTCCAGATCGTTTTTTGATCAATTCCTCATTACCCCGGATCTGTTTGTAACCAAAGGTCATTTTTTGTACAGTGCAGCCATACCGAGTGGCACCGGAGGCAACTCAAACAAGGCATCACTCATCACAACCAAAGGCGGTAACAGGGTATGAAAGAACTTTCCAGACGCAGGTTTTTAGCAGTTTCTGCAGCGACCGCGGCGGCGGTTTCAGCCGGCCCGGCACTGGCGAAAGTAGGTAAATCGCGCACTCTGAAGATGCGCAACCTGCACACCGGTGAGCGCCTGAGCACAGCATACTGGGCAGAAGGCGACTACCTGGGCAGCGGCCTCAAGCAGTTCAACCGACTGCTGCGCGACCACCGCGCGAACGAGGTTACACGCATGGACCCGAAACTGTTCGACATCGTGTACAAACTGAAAGAAAAGCTGGGCCATAACGGTGAAATCGAGATTATCTCGGGCTACCGTTCGCCGAAAACCAACGCCAAACTGCGCGCCGCAGGCCGCGGTGTAGCACGCCGCAGCTACCATACTCGCGGCATGGCACTGGACATCCGCATGCCTGGCGTGCCCCTGTCCAAGCTGCGCAAGGCGGCGCTGGAACTGAAGGCCGGTGGCGTAGGCTACTACCCGAAGTCCAACTTCGTACACGTAGATACTGGTCCGGTTCGCCGCTGGTAATCCCAGCCCCAGCGAACCCCAGACAAAAAACCCGGGCTCTGCCCGGGTTTTTTCGTTTCCGCAGGTTTATCCCGCAGGGCTGGTCAGGCTCACCGGGGTAATATCCTCCTCCCGCGCAGGCACCCGGGTCTCCCCGGAAATCAGCCCGATAATTCCCTCGACCTGCTGCCTGCTGCGCTGCAGTTCATCCGGGTGTGCAAGCTCGATCGGGTCCTCCATTTTCAGCAGGCGCGCTTCCAGCAGGGTAAACGCCTGTGCCAGTGCCGCGCTCTGGTGCTGGTCCAGCATCAGGTCCGCCAGGCCACTGCCACTTTCCGGTACCCAGTTGCCCTGCAGGGTGCGCAACATCGCCAGCAGCGCCTGCTTGGAATCCCCGGCGCGACCGCTCTCCACATCACTCTCCGAGCTCTCGGGAATGCGCGGCAGCACCTCGTCCCGCAGCAGTTTGACGTGGGCCCCGCGCAGGGTCTGCAGGCGCGCCGCCGGCGCCTGTGCCAGGAACTGCTGGGACAGGTCATTGGCGGACAGCGGCCAGCGGTTCGCCAGCGCGTGGACATCCTCTCCGATGCCTTCGGCAATCAGGCGGGTCAGCTCGCGACGCCGGTTGGCCGCCAGAGCCTCCGGGTGTTCGCCACCGGAGGCGGCCTCAAACTGGGTCGCGGTGCGCTCGCTGGTGGGCCCCCAGAGCATGACCTCGAGGGCGTGAAACCCGGTGCTCGCCTCCTCGTGGGCGGTGAGACGGTGCTGTTTGCGCAGGTTCATCAGGGTGAGTTCGATGGCGGTGTCGTTGACGATGCCGCTGTCGGAATAGCCCGGCACCGTGTCCAGGTAACCGGCCTGGGCAGGCCAGCTGTCCAGCGCCAGCATCAGGCCCGCGCCCTGCTGCTGCAGCTCCCCGGGTGCAAATGCCACCTGGATGTACGGCAGTGCCGCGGCCAGTTCCCGATGCGCGTCCAGCCACGCCAGCTTGGTCGCCTCGAGATGGTCTTCAGTGGGAGATTCCAGCAGTGTACGCACCGCCCGCTCCAGGGCCTCCGTCGCGGCCTGGGCATCGATGACCTGGGTCTGCCCGGCCTGCCACAGGGCCCGGCTCAACTCCTCGGCCGCGGCGGTGCTCACGGTGGGCACCTGTTGCGCGGCGGGCTCGGAGGCCGGCTCAGTTTCCGCTTTCTTTTCACAGCCGGCGCTGGCGAGCAATAGCGCTGCCATTGCTGCCGCTGCCAGCGGCGGAAAAGCCCGGTTGATTACTGCAAAAGGCACTGCTCTGATCACTGTTGTGTGCTTCCCGAATCCTGAATTGTCGCCAATTTAAACTGCCATTCCATCTGTTGCCGTCCGGCTGCCGTCGCCGCGGGCCTCACAGGTTCAGCGCATCGACGTACGCCGAACTTTTATCCCGCAGGCTGATCACCTGCCAGCCCCGCTCCAGCGCTTCGCGGCGCAAGCGCTGGTCGGGATCCACCGCAACCGGGTGCTCCACCTGCTGCAACAGCGGCAGGTCGTTGATGGAATCACTGTAGAACCACTTTTCCCCGCGCTCGAACTGCGCGTTCTGCGCCAGCCACTGCTGCAGCCGCAGCACCTTGCCGCTCTGGAAACAGGGCTCTCCGGCCACACGCCCGGTAAAGCGACCCGCCACTTCTTCCGGCTCCGTGGCCAGCAGGGTGTCCACCCCCAGGCGGGTGGCGATGGGCTCGACCACAAAGCGGTTGGTGGCGGTAATGATCATGATGTGGTGACCGGCATCCCGATGGCGCGCGATCAGCGATTCCGCATGGGGCAACCAGATTTCACTGATTACCTCCTCCATGAATTCCTGCTGCAGGTTCTCCAGCTGGCCCCTGGACAACTGCGCCAGCGGCTCCAGGGCAAATTCCAGATAGGCGAAGATATCCAGCTCACCGCGCTGGTAATCCCGGTAGAAGCGATCGTTCTCACTGCGGAAACGCTCGCCATCCACGCACTCCCGGGCAACCAGAAACTCGCCCCAGGCGTGATCGCTGTCGCCACCGATAAGGGTGTTGTCCAGATCAAAAATCGCCAACTGCACTGAAATCTCCTTTTATTCAATATAGGGCACTGGTGACGCCTGTGTGATCCTGCGGACTACGTTTTGTGGCATCCATCCCGAACTGCCTGCGCAGCGGCTCACAGCAGCAGTGCTTTGCAGCCAGCACCGCAGGTTGTCGCCCATTTCGCCCGTGCGGCGGGCGATTTTACCCCGCATGGGCCGGCCATACACAGACTGATATCACTGAATTGCCGTAATTCGGTCGCTGTGGAACAATGCTTGGCAATAGGTGTGGCGAGGACTACACCGTACAGAATTGAGGATGGAATTTTGGGCGACGGCAAGCAAACTCCCGCCGGGCGAAAAAAACGCCGCAGACCCGCCAGAAACTCCACGCGCAACGACAAGCCCAATGCCGGTAAAAACAATCGCCGGCAGGCCGCGGAAGCCACTGGTAACACTTCGGGTAACGACAGCAATATCGACAGCGAGGGCTTCCGCCCCAACGTCGGCATCGTTGTGCTGAATACACGCGGCCAGGCACTGTGGGCGCGCAGGGTGGGCGGCAAAGACGCGTGGCAATTTCCCCAGGGCGGTATCAACCCCGGCGAGACTCCGGAACAGGCACTGTATCGGGAGCTATACGAAGAAGTGGGGCTGACGCGCAGCCAGGTCACCCTGTTGGCCGCGACCCGCGGCTGGCTGCGCTACCGGCTGCCGCAGCGACTGGTGCGCAAGCGCTCGGAACCGCTGTGTATCGGCCAGAAGCAGAAATGGTTCCTGCTGCGGCTGGAGGCCGATGAAAGCAACATCAGCTTCAACAACGGCTACAAACCGGAATTCGATCACTGGCGCTGGGTCAGCTACTGGCACCCGTTGACCAAAGTGGTGACCTTCAAGCGCGAGGTATACCGGCGCGCACTCACGGAGCTCGCGCCCACCCAGTTGCAACTGGAAAGACACTGGTATCAGCGCGAGCGCTGATTGCCCCGCGGGCGGCCGCCCCGCAATCCCGCGCGCCCGCCCGCTCCGGGCCGGCACAACGGGAGTAAAGTACACACGGCGAGGATGCCAATTTGCTCGGATCACTGCGCAGTATCGTTCAGGAAGTCAACACCGCCAGGGACCTCCACTCAGTGCTGGACATCATTGTCCGCCGGGTGCGCGAGGTCATGGAAACCAGGGTGTGCTCCGTGTATTTGCTCGACAAGCAGTCCGGCAACTATGTGCTGATGGCCACCGAGGGCCTGAACAAGGATTCTGTGGGCCAGGTGCACATGGCGCCCGGCGAGGGTCTGGTGGGTAACGTGGTGACCCGCGAGGAGCCGATCAACCTGGAGCAGGCCGAAGCCCACCCGGCATTCCAATACTTCCCCGCCACCGGCGAAGAGCGCTTCTCTGCGTTCCTCGGCACCCCGATCATCCATCACCGCAATGTGCTCGGCGTACTGGTAGTCCAGCAGGCCGAAAAGCGCCGCTTCGACGAGGGTGAAGAGGCCTTCCTCGTCACCCTTTCCGCGCAGCTCGCCGGCGTTATCGCCCACGCCGAGGCCACCGGCGCACTCGCCACCATCGGCCAGCAGCGCAATGAGGCAAAATTCACCGGCCTCGCGGCCTCTCCCGGGGTCGCCATCGGCCGCGCGCACATCGTCGCGCCTCCCGCCAACCTCGCCGCGGTACCCTTCGCCTGCAGCATGGATGTGGAGGGCGAGCTGGCACTGTTTCACCAGGCACTGGCGGCTGCGCGGGAAGAGATCCGCGACGTGGGAGAGCGGCTCAAGGACAACCTGAACAAGGAAGAGCGCGCGCTGTTCGATGCCTACATCAGCATGCTCGACGACAATTCCATTGCCGTGGAGGTGTGCGAGCGGATACGCCAGCAGCTCACCGCCAGCCGCGCCTGGGCCGAAGTGATGCTGGAACACGTGCGCCGCTTCGAGGCCATGTCCGACTCCTATTTCCGCGACCGCGCCGCGGATGTGCGCGACCTGGGCGCGCGGGTACTGATGCACCTGCGCCAGCAGGAACAGAGCCAGCGGGACTACCCGGACAACACGGTACTGGTAGGCGAGGAACTCACTGCGGCGGTACTGGCGGATGTGCCGCGGGAGAAGCTCGCCGGCCTGGTTTCGGTCAAGGGTTCCGCCAACAGCCACGTCGCCATCATTGCCCGCGCCATGGGCCTGCCCGCGGTGATGGGTGCCCAGGAGCTGCCGTGGGAGCAGGTGGACGGCACCGAGCTGGTGGTGGACGGCTACCGCGGCGAATTGCATATCCACCCCGGCCCCGAACTCAAACGCCGCTACGACGCCATTGTTGCGGAAGAGCGAGAGCTGGCGGCCAACCTGGACTACCTCGCCAAGCTCCCCTGCGAAACTGCCGACGGCCACCGCATCCGCCTGTGGGTGAATACCGGCCTGATGGCCGACGTGGTGCGCTCCCTGGAGCGCGGCGCCGAAGGGGTCGGACTCTACCGCACCGAGGTGCCCTTCCTGCTGCGGGACCGCTTCCCCTCGGAAGAGGAACAGCGGGAGATCTACCGGGAACAGCTACAGGCGTTTGCGCCGCGCCCGGTCACCATGCGCACCCTGGATATCGGCGGCGACAAGGCGCTGGCCTACTTCCCCATCGAGGAAACCAATCCCTTCCTGGGCTGGCGCGGTATCCGCGTCACCCTCGACCACCCGGAGATCTTCCTCGCCCAGGTGCGGGCGATGATGAAAGCCAGCCTGGGGCTCGACAACCTGCGCATCATGCTGCCGATGATCAGCGGCGTCAGCGAACTGGAGGCGGCGCGCAAACTGGTGGACCGCGCCTTCGACGAGCTGGTCGATGAGGGCTACGAGATCAAACGCCCACCACTGGGAATCATGATCGAGGTACCTTCCGCGGTTTACCAGGCGCGGGAGCTGGCGGCACGGGTGGATTTCATGTCCGTGGGCAGCAACGACCTCACCCAGTACCTGCTGGCGGTCGACCGCAACAACAGCCGGGTGGCCGGTATCTATCACAGCTTCCACCCGGCGGTATTGCAGGCGCTGTTACAGGTAGTGGTTGCCGGTCATGAAACCAATACCAAGGTGGGTATCTGCGGCGAGCTGGCGGGAGACCCCGGCGGCGCCCTGCTGCTGGTGGCCATGGGTTACGACGTGCTGTCGATGAATGCCACCAACCTGCCGCGGGTCAAGGCCGCACTGCGGGAGGTGAACAAGCGCGAACTGGACCGGTTGCTGCAGCAGGTCCTGAAGATGGAATGCCCGGAGCAGATCGAGGAAAAACTGCACGGCTACCTGCAGGACCTGGGCCTCAAGGCACTGATGCAGCCGCAGCACGAAAGCTCCCCCACTCCGGACCAATAGCCTCTCACCCGCCTTTTCCAGGCCACACCTGTGTGTAACAGCCTGTAATCGACTACAAAACCATAAAATTGTAGAATTTTATGCCACGCGGGACATTGGGGCGCACATGTGCGACCGGGTGTCTGTAAAACTCACCAGATAAAGAGACAACAACAATGCTAAAGAAACTCATCCTTCTGACATTTCCATTCGTCCTCACCGCCTGTGTCACGCCGGTGGCGCTGGAAGAGCAGAGTGCCAAGCCGGAATACCAGGTACGCGAGCCGGTACTGATCTCGGTGATCGACCAGCGTCAGCGGGTAAAGGACGGCAAAGCGGAAACCTATGTGGGCAAAGCGCACGCCTCTTTTGGTATTCCCGTGGACTGGCACGTCAAGCAGGTTCTGGCTACCGAGCCCGAAGACAAGCAGCGCACCCTGGCCCAGTTCCTGGAGCACCGCCTGGTGACCGGCCTCAACAACACCGGCTGGAGCGCCAAGGCTGCAGACCTGAAACAACTGCCCGATAGCGAACAGGTACAGGACCTGCTGCTTGAGCGGGATGCCACCAAAATGATTACCCTGGTCCTGAACGAGTGGTACTTCAGCATCAACCTGAACTGGGTGTCCGCATTCAACTTCGATACCGACACCAACATCCTGGTGTACGACCTGGCCCGCGGGCAACTGGTTTCCAAGAACATCAAGGAGCGGGACGTGGTTGACGAGCAGGCCAGCCAGTCCCCGCAAAACAACGTGCTGCTGGCCTACAAGGCACAGCTGGACCAGCTGATCAACGATCCGGAAGTGCGCCAGGCGGTCTCCTACGACTGACGAACGGCCGAATCTAGCGACAAAAAAAACCGGGCAATGCCCGGTTTTTTTTGTCGCGAATGAAAGAGGTGATCAGTCCTCTTCGCTCTCCGCCTTGTAGGCGTCGGCGTCCAGCAGCTTGCCCAGCTCGCTTTCATCGCTGGGCTTGATCTTGAAGAACCAGCCGTCGTCGTAGGGGCTGGAGTTGACGGTCTCCGGCTCGTCTTCCAGCGCTTCGTTCACCGCTACCACTTCGCCGGAAATCGGCGAGTAGATGTCGCTCGCCGCTTTTACCGACTCAACCACGCCCGCCTCGTCGCCGGCAGACAGGGTGGTACCCACTTCCGGGGTTTCCACGTAAACCACATCACCCAGTGCATCCTGGGCGTGATCGCTGATGCCTACGGTGACGGTGCCGTCCTCTTCCAGCCGCGCCCACTCGTGGCTGGAGGCGTATTTCAGTTCGCTGCGAATTTCGCTCATGAGCGTTTCCCTCAAAATAAACTGCTAAACAGTGTATGCAATTAAATCAGTATTCAAAAAGTGTCGGCGCTGCGGAGTAAGCGTGCACTCACACCAGCGGTTTGCCATTGCGCACGAAGCTCGGTTTCACGACCCGCACAGGTACCAGCTTGTTGCGGATTTCCACCTCCGCGGTCTCACCCACGGCCACCGGAACCCGGGCCATGGCGATGGAGTAACCGAGGGTCGGCGAGAAGGTGCCGCTGGTGATGATACCGCGGCGTTCGGAGCCGTCCACCACTACGGACTGACCAGCGCGCAAAACGCCGCGCTCTTCCAGCACCAGGCCCACCAGCTTGTTTTCCACGCCTGCCTGCTTCTGCGCCACCAGCACCTCGCGGCCGATAA
Organism: uncultured Microbulbifer sp.; assembly: GCF_913055755.1. Classification (GTDB taxonomy): domain Bacteria; phylum Pseudomonadota; class Gammaproteobacteria; order Pseudomonadales; family Cellvibrionaceae; genus Microbulbifer. The sequence goes on along the minus strand of NZ_CAJXKH010000009.1, from coordinate 38,769 downwards.
AGTCCCGCGACTCCGGCTCCCAGGCGATGGTCCAGCCCATATTCGCCTCCAGCGGGGAAGTGTCGTCGTCCATCTCGTGGCCGTACAGGTTCATACCCGCTTCCAGGCGCAGGGTATCCCGCGCTCCCAGGCCGCAGGGGGCAACGCCGGCATCCGCCAGCGCCTGCCAGAAACCGGGGGCATCTTCGTTGTTGAGCATGATTTCCAGGCCGTCCTCGCCGGTGTAACCGGTGCGCGCCACAAACCAGTCGCCGCGGGCGACGCTGTGGAACACCTTGAGGCCATCGATGGCAGCGGTCCAGTCGATACCCATCACTTGCTTCACCTTGTCGATGGCCTGCGGTCCCTGGATGGCAACCATTGCCAGGTGCGGGCGCTCGGTGAGGGTGACATCGAAGGCCTGGGCCTGCTGGTTCATCCACGCCAGGTCCTTTTCCCGGGTCGCGCAGTTGACTACCACGCGGTAATCCGGGTCGCGGAAGTAGACGATCAGGTCGTCGACCACACCGCCCTTGTCATTCAGCATACCGGTATACAGGGCCTTGCCCGGGGTGCCGGCCAGCTTGGCGACATCGTTCGCCAGCAGCTTTTGCAGGTAGGCGGTGGCGCCCTCACCCTCGACATCCACCACGGTCATATGGGATACGTCGAACATACCGGCATCGGTGCGCACCTTGTGGTGCTCGTCCAGCTGGGAGCCGTAGTGCAGCGGCATGTCCCAGCCGCCAAAATCCACCATTTTGCCGCCCATGGCGACGTGGGCATCGTAGAGTGCCGTTTTGTTTCCCATTAGTGATCCCGCATGATTTCCGGTAGTTGATTATTCCGCGCCCGTTTTCGGCTCAGAAGACCCCGAGTCGCCGGCACGTCCATTTATGGCGGCGTATTCTAACGGCCGCGGAACAGAAGATGCCAGATGGCAACACTCTGCAAAGACTAGCAGCCACAGTGAAAAATTTTACCCGGGGGCCGCAGAACAGTGCGCGCTGCCGCAGGGAACGCCGCCAGCGCCTGTTTCATCCCCCGGCAGGAAAATCCCTGCGAAAACTTGTGCCGCTATATCAATATGCGAAAAAATAACTTTTGGCACTAAAGCGATTCCAGTAGCTTTAGCCGACACTGAACAGGAACTGCGCACAAAATATGGACTGGTCTGGCTGGTTTTCCCTTTTTCTCGTCTTCGCCGTACTGGCCACACTGATCTTCACCCGCATCCAGGCCTATCTGGTGATGATGGCTGCGCTCACCCTGTTGAGCGTGTCCGGGATACTTACCCCCGGCGAGGCCCTGTCCGGCTTCAGCAACAGCGGCCTGATTACCGTCGCCGCCATGTTTGTGGTCGCCGCCGGCATCCACTCCTCCGGCGGCATCGACATGCTGGTAAAAAACGTGCTCGGCCGCCCCACCACCGCCCGCTCCGCGATGCTGCGCATTTTCGCACCGGTGGTGGCCCTGTCCGGTTACCTGAACAACACGCCGGTGGTGGCCACCATGATCCCGGCACTGAACTCCTGGGCCAAGCGCATCGACATAGCGCCGTCGAAGCTGATGATCCCCCTGAGCTACGGCGCCATTCTCGGCGGCACCCTGACCCTGATCGGCACCAGTACCAATCTGGTGGTGAATGGCCAGTACCAGTCCATCACCGGTAACGACGGTTTCTCCCTGTTTTCCATTGCCGCCGTGGGCCTGCCCGCGGCGCTGGTGGGCATCGCCTTTATGCTGATTTTCTTTCCACGCTGGCTGCCGGACCGCCGCGAGAAGCGCCCGTTCGGCAACCTGCGGGAATTTACCCTGGAAGTGGCCGTAGACAGCGACGGTCCGCTGGCGGGCACCACGGTGGAAGACGCGGGCCTGCGGGGCCTGCGCCGGGTGTACCTGGTGGAAATCGAGCGCGACAACAGGGTGATCACACCGGTGCGTTCGGAAGAGGTGCTGCGCGGTGGCGACCGCCTGGTATTCGCCGGCGAAACCGAAGCCATCTCCGACCTGCTGCGCATGCGCGGCATTGTGCCGTCGGAGGAGCACGACACCAGCATCCCGCTGAAGCCGGATTTCAGTGAGCGCCGCCTGGTGGAGGTGGTGGTGTCCCCCCACTGCGAGGTGATCGGCAACAGTATCCGCGACGCCCAGTTTCGCAAGCGCTACGGCGCGGCGGTACTGGCGGTTGCGCGCAATGGCCAGCGGGTGGCGGGCAACCTGGGCAGTACCAAGCTCAAGGCCGGTGACTCGCTGCTGCTGGAGGCGCGCCCGGGGTTCGTACTGCGCCAGCGCTACAGCAAGGATTTCCTGCTGATCAACGACCTGGAGGCGGAGAGCCCGCGGCACGAGAAGGGGCTTACCTCGTGGCTGATCCTGATCGCGATCGTGCTGGCCGCCGGCACTGGCCTGATCAGTATGCTGAACGCGTCGCTGATCGGTGCCGGGGCAATGCTGGTGACCCGCTGCTGCTCGGTGAACCAGGCGCAGAAGAGCCTGGACCTGCCGGTGCTGATTACCATTGCGGCGTCGTTTGCGCTGGGTGTGGCGCTGCAGAAAACCGGGGTGGCCGCCGCGGTGGCGGCTTCGGTAATCCAGCTGTCGAATGGGCACCCGTGGCTGATGCTGGTGCTGGTTTACCTGTGTGTGTCGCTACTGACGGAGATGGTCACCAACAATGCGGCGGCGATCATCATGGTGCCCATTGTGCTGCAGATTACCGGCAGCGCGGGGCTGAACCCGGAGCCATTCATGTTCGCGGTGATGATGGCGGCCTCCGCCAGCTTCGCCACGCCCCTGGGCTACCAGACCAACCTGATGGTGTACGGCCCCGGCGGCTACCGTTTCTCCGACTACCTGAAGGTGGGCATTCCCATGAACCTGCTGGTGGGCGGCGTGACCATCGCCGTACTGCTGACTGGCTGGGACCTGACGGCAGCGGGGTAAGCCTCTACCCAGCCATGTATTTTTTTCTGGCGCACGGGGGCCAGCGGCAGTATAAAGACCACCCGCGCGCAAGCTGGAAAGCCCAAGCCCGGCCAACCTCCCCGTTAGCGGCCACTCCGGCCACCTGTTTGGACCTGCCCTGTTTGAACGCTGTATTTTCCGCCGCGGAAGACGCCTGGCGCCGCGGCCCCGATGGCGACGATCCGCTGGATCGCATCGCCGATGCCCTGCGTGGCCCCGGCTATATCGTATTGCCCGCGCCGCTGCCGCCGGCACTGCTGGGGGCTCTGTTGCGACACTTCCGCTCCATCGACCGCTCGCGTTTCCAGAGCGCGGGCATCGGCCGCGAGAGCGAGCACCAGGTGAACCAGTTTGTGCGCACCGACGAGATTTTCTGGCTCGACAGGAGCAACCCCGCGGTGGCGGCCTACCTGAACTGGGCCGAATCCCTGCGCCTGGGGTTGAACCGGCGCCTGTTCCTGGGGCTGTTCGACTACGAGTGCCACTACGCCCGCTATGACTGCGGCAGCTTTTACAAGAAGCATCTGGACGCGTTCAAGGGCAGTACCAACCGCATTGTCAGCACGGTGCTGTACCTGACCCCCAACTGGCAGCCAAAAGACGGCGGCGAGCTGCAGATCTATGCACCCGGCAGCGATGAGGTGATCGAGAAGGTGGCGCCCCGCTTCGGGCAGATGGTGGTCTTTCTCTCGGAAGAGTTTCCCCACGAGGTGCTCACCAGTCACCGCAGCCGCTACAGCGTAACCGGCTGGTTCCGGGTCAATAACAGCCTCGGGGAAAATATCGACCCGGCCCGCTGAGCGGGCCGCGGTCGGGCCGGTCACGGCAGATTAGCGTCGACGGCGGATCACGGAACTCAGTGCACCGCCGCCACTTCGCGCAGCAGTTCGGCGAAGTTGGCCGGGGCGTCGATGGGAAACTCCATGTGCAGGCGCGCCGCCACATCCTCAACGCTGATCACGCCGCGCACCTGGTGCTGCTCGGTGTCTACCACCACGCAGTGCCGCTGGCCGCTGCGGCGCAGGGTTTCCAGCACATCACGGATACTGGCACTCTGTAGTTCTGTGTAATTGAGCTGCTGCAGGCGATCGCGATTGCGCATCAGATCGCCCACGGTCAAATCCCCGCGGCGGATACCCGCTGCCACACACTGCATCACCCGCTGGTAGGAGACATCTTCCGCGGTGAGCATGCCGATAAATTCTCCGCGATGATTCATCACCAGGGCCGAGGCCATGTGTGCGGTGCGCAGCACCTGTGCCGCGTCCAGGGCGGACATGTTGGCAGTCAGTACCGCCGGGTGATGTTCCTTGAAATCGGTCAGGAACCGGAGCGCGGGGGAATCCAGGGAAAGCTCGTGGAATTCTTCCGGGAATACCAGCTGGTCCGCAGCGGCAAGCGGGGTCAGGGTAAGTTTTTTCATGGCAATAAATCTCTTGTTCCGGTTGCGGCAATGCACGCACAACGCCAGCAACCCGGATGGTCGGGTGATACCAGCGACAAAGCGGACAGCCGCCGGTATCAGATTCGATAACAGAAAGAATTTATTGCCGGACCGGAGGCCCGCGAATGGTGTGCGCGATGCGCGCGACGGAGACAGGATGGTAGGAATTGCAACTCGGAACTACCGCGGTCGTGGCCGCGCGGAAGGTGTAACGGTCGACGGTAACCGCTTGTGGATCCGGTTCATCCGGCTCGGCGGTGTCGCGATCCGGGGCCAGCATGCCGACCTGCGCGTCAGCGTAATCCAGCGGCACCGCTGCCGGCTCCGCGCGCCCTTCGGCACACAGCAGCACGGATTGCAGCAATATCAGCAGAATACCTAAACGCACGATCACTCGCCCATATTTATTCGGAAATCTTCCTCTCCCTGCTTTATCCGTCCGCCAGGGGTATTTTTCAAGTCGTGTGCGACGAATGGATCTGGCGGATCGTCGGAAACAGCAGCTATTTCCTTTGATGCCTGGCCCGGGTGGATGTTCCCTAGTCTTTTGAATCGTCGCGCTTGCCGTCCCCGGTATCAGGGGCCGGTGACCCCGAATCCGCTGCCGGGTCGTCGTGTATGGAACCGTCTTCCTCCGCTAGCTCCAGTTCCGAGGTGGCATCCTCATCCACCCGCAGACCGTAGCGCCTGGAGCGCCAGCGCCACAGGCGTTTGGCCAGTTCCTGGCGATCCGGAGTCTTGTCCGCCTCGTCGACGATTTCCTCACCCAGCAGGGTCTCGAGAATATCCTCCAGGGTGACCAGGCCCTCCAGGCTGCCGTATTCATCCACCACCGCGCTGATCTGTACCCGGCGCGCCAGCATCTTGTGGAACACCTGATAGATGGCCGCGGTTTCCGGCAGCATCAACAGCTCGCGACCGAGGTTTTTCAGCGGTGTTTCACTTTCGCCGCGGGTATACGCCAGCAGCAGGTCCTGCTTCAACACAAAGCCCACCACCAGGTCCGGGTCGCCCTGCTCAAAAATGGGAATACGGGAAAAGCGGCTTTTTTCCACCTCGGGATAGGCTTCCGCCACGGTGAGGTCGCGGGACAGGGAAAACACCACGGTGCGCGGTGTCATCACTTCGCGCACCGTGTGATCGCGCAGGGTAAAAAACAGATTGTGCAGAATACTGGTTTCGCGGCGCTCCAGCTGGCCTTCCGCCTCCCCCAGCTCCGCCATCACGGCAAACTCTTCGCGGCTGAATCCGGTGAGTGTGGGCCCCCTGGCCATGCCGCGGGTGAGCCAGTCCGACAGCCACACGAACGGTTTGAGTACCCATACCAGGTAGCGCAGGGAATAAGCGGTGACCGGCGCCAGTTGACGCCAGTACAGCGCACCGAGGGTTTTCGGAATAATCTCGGAGAACACCAGGATCAACAGGGTGAGCACGGCGGAGGCCAGCCCCAGGTAGTGGCTGCCGAATACCGCCGCGGCCTGTGCGCCGGCACCGGCAGCGCCAGCGGTGTGGGCGATGGTGTTGAGGGTGAGGATGGCGGCCAGCGGCGCGTTGATATCATCCTTGAGCCGGCGCAGTACCCGGCCCGCGGCGTGCCCCTCGCGCTCCAGCAGACTGATATACGGTTTGGTCACGCTGAGAATGACCGATTCGGCAATGGAGCAAAGAAACGAAAAACCCAGTGCTATCAGTACGTAAATGATCAGCAGTAACATGGCGAATCAGAAGGTCCGTTGGTCCCGCTGCGGGCCGGGCTCTGCCGGTGCAAAACGGCGCGCGCCACCCGCGAGGCAAAACAGAAAGGCCATGACCAGGCCCGCGGCAAAGCCGCCGAGATGCGCCGCATTGGCGATGCCACCGGGAATAAAATAATCCACCACGCCGCTCATGCACACCAGCAGCCACACCACCGCGAGCCAGATGATGGAACCGGGTACGTCGTGCCACGCCGGCTGCCAGCGCTGAATCACGAACGCCGCCCCCACCAGCGCATAGACCACGCCGGACATGCCACCAAACAGCACATGGGGCGACCACCAGTACTGCACCAGATTGGAAGCGAGAGCGCTGACCACAACCAGCAGTGCGAACAGCAGGCTGCCCGCGCGGGCCTCCAGCGAACGACCAATAATCCAGATACCCAGGCTGTTAAACAGCGCGTGAGGCAGCGAGAAATGCACCATTGCCGGCGACCACAGGCGCCAGTATTCCCCCTGTGCCAGGTGCCAGGCGAGGGACGAGCGCTCGAAACTGAAATCCCCCGGCTGCTGGGGAAAGATCACCAGCATTTCCGCCCACCCCTGACGCAACAGCAACCAGCCGATAAAACACAGCGCTATCAGCAGGATACACAGCGGTGTTTCCCCCAGGCGCCACTGGGGGATGGCCGACGGTGGCACTTCCGGTGCGGGCTGCGCTTCGCTTGCCCCGGCATCCGCAACAGAGTCCGCGGCCTCGCCAGCATTGTTCGCGACCGAGTCTTCAGGGTGTGCAGCCGCTTCCGCCTGCTGCTCTTCGTACACGTGCACCGAAATCTGCGACAGGTCCACTTCCCCCGCCTGCCAACGCTGCAGCAACTGGCGCATGGGCTCCACCAGCTGGGGCACCAGGCTCGCGACCTGCTGGCGATTGCGCTCTTCGCTGATACGCAAGGGCAGCTGGTGGCGCTGGATAAACGCCGCCACTTCGGAAAGATCGTCCTGCAGGGAAAATTCGCAGACGGTTACCCACTCACTCAACGGTGCGCCCCTGTACCTGGTGACCGCTGCCAAAAACCTTGCAGGCAGCAGCGCTGAGAATGAAAAATTGCGCGAGGACTCTAACAAATTTTTGCGCAGCGGGACGATAGCCGGCTGCAGCGAATTGCGACAGGCCGCGTGTGCGAGCCAGAAAAAAAAGCGCGGCAACATCGGCCGCGCTTTTCCGTGAGAGGTTCGGTGACAGATTCCCCGGCCAGGCGCACATGTTTAAATCGACATGGCCCGCATAATGATGCGCTTCTTCAGCAGCGGGCTCGCATCCACCATGCTCAGGCCAGTGTTGCGCAGCCAGCGCCAGTGCAGATCCCCGGCGCCAAACAGGGATTTGAAGGTACTCATGGCTTTCAGAGTGGCCGCGTTCTCTCCGCGGCGCCGGCGCTGGTAGCGCGCCAGAACGGAGGCGTGGGACGGCGCAATGTCTCGTGAGAGGGCGCGGTCGATCTCCTCGGTCAGCACCCGCACGTCCATCAGGCCGAGGTTCACCCCCTGCCCCGCCAGCGGGTGGATACTGTGGGCGGCATCGCCGATCAGGGCCGCACCGGGACCGTAATAGGCCTCCGCATGCCGCGCGCGCAGCGCAAAGGAGAAGCGCTCGCTGACCGATTCGATACCGCCGAGGCGGCTCTCGAAGGCCTTTTCCAGGTACAGCGCAAAGGCCTTGTCGTCGAGCATCATCAGCTCCCGCGCCAGCTCGTCGTCCGCCGACCACACCACCGCGCAGTGATTGTCGTCACCGAGCCCCGCGAGCGGTAGGAATGCCAGCGGACCGGTGCTTAGGAAGCGCTGCCAGGCGGTGGACTCGTGCGACTGCTCGCAGCGCGCCACACACACCAGTGCGGTCTGCTTGTATTCCACATCCCGGGTGCGGATGCGCAACAGGTCGCGCACCCGCGAGCGCGCGCCGTCGGCGCCGATCAGCAGGCGCGTGGTCAGCACCGGCGATTCCTCGCCGAGACCATCGTCGTCACTGCGATCGTGCAGCCGCGACTGCAGGTGCCACAGGCCGCAGTCGCGCCACCAGCTCTCCAGCTTGAACCCGGTCACCAGTTCCACGTTGGGCAGCGCCTCGATGCGCTCCCGCAGAGCCTGCAGCACCACATTGTTCTCGACGATATGCCCGAGGTTGGGGAGTTTGACATCGCGGCAGTCGAAATACACCGAACCGGTGCCATCGGCATCCCACACCCGCATCTGGGTATACGGGCATTCCCGCTTGCCGGCTATCAGCTGCCAGGCCCCCACCTCTTCCAGAAGCTCCCGCGACGCTTCGGTGAGCGCCACTACTCGGGCATCGTAGGCATCGGGCTTTACCACCGGGTCCATATCCGACGCTTCCAGCAGCGAAATACGCAGATGCGGGTGGCGTACGGCCAGCAGTGCTGCCTGCGCGGTACCCACCATGCCGCCACCGACGATGGTGACGTCCATTCGCTGTCTGTTCATAGGCGGTCGCTCCCCGATAACAACTAATTTAAGAATGCAGGTAATTGTGGAATGCAGGTCGAATCAGAGCGCCAGACCCGCAGCCTGGCGCACAAAGCCAGCCCGCAGCGGCGGTGCCAGGGTGAGCCCCAGCATACCGGCCTGCCGCGCGCCCTGGGCAAACAGGTTGCGGGCCGCAAACAGCGGCGGAATCCGGTCACTGAAGCCGATGGTCAGCAATTGGTCTTGTTGACGTTCGCGCCAATAAGTCTGCAATAAGTCTAGCTCCCCGGGAGAAATTTGCCCGCGGGCCAGCTGTTCGGCGCGCGTGGCAAGCGCCCGCGCCAGCCCGTCGCAGTCCCGCAGGGTCAGGTTGAACCCCTGCCCCGCCACCGGGTGCAGGAAGTGGGCACAATTGCCCACCAGCACCACCCCGCGTCGTACCTGCTCGCGGGCCAGGGACAGCTTCAGCGGGTAGCCACTGACGGAACCCGCACGCAGGATGCGCCCGGCGCGCCAGCCGAAAATCCGCTGCAGCCGGTGGATAAAATCCGCCTCGGCAAGGCCCGCAATCTGGTCCGCGGCGTCCTCGGCACAGGTCCACACCAGCGCCGCGCGGTGCATGCCATCGCGCTTCGGCAGCGGCAGCAGGGCCATGGGCCCGCTGTCGGTAAAGCGCTCGAAGGCGACACCGGCGTGGTCCCGCTGTAACCCTACGGTAGTGACCAGCGCGCGCTGCTGGTAGTGCACTTCGCGGGTTTCTATACCGAGACTGCGACACAGGGGGGAATCGACACCGTCGGCGACCACCAGCAGCCGGGCGTGCAGCGTCTGCTCGCCCCGCTCTTCACCCTCGCCGCGCCACCGCAACAGTGTGCCGTCGGCCTGCATGGTCACACCGGCAACCTCGGCGGGCGCGATCACCCGCGTCGCGGTTGCCGCCAGCGCGCGGTGCAGCACCGGCCCGAGGGCGGCATTTTCGATCACTGCCCCCAGCATGCCGTCGAAACTGGCCGCCTTTTCCCGCCGGGCATCGAGGGAAACCCCGAGAGTGTGCCCGCGATCGGACACCTGCACCTGACGGATCGGCGCGGCATATTCCCGCAGCGCCGGCCACAGCCCCAACTCGGCAAAAATCTGCAGGCTGCCGGCGGCAATCGCGGTGGCGCGGGTATCGAAACTCGGCAGCTCGATCGCCGCCCCGGGCCCCCGCAGCGGGTGCTGTTCCAGCAGGGCCACTCGTAATGCGGGACAGTGGTGCGCGAGCAACAGCGCCAGGCTGGCCCCGGCCATGCCGCCACCCACGATCGCCACGTCGCAGCTGTGTGCCGCACCCGGCTGGACAGAATCCCGCTTTTCCGGGCTATTGTTTTGCGGATCATTCATAACAGCGCTTCCTGAACCAGTTCACCGGAACGCATCAGATATTCGATATCCGCCACCGTTTTCGGTGCGGCTGCCGACAACACCTGTGCGCCGCCCTTCAGCAGCGCAACGTCGTCCTCGATACGGATACCGATGCCGCGGAATTTTTCCGGCACTTTTGCCTCGTCAGAATGGATATAAATACCCGGCTCCACCGTCATCACCATGCCGACCTCCAGCTGGCGCCAGCGGCCATATACCTTGTAGTCACCCACGTCGTGTACATCCATTCCCAGCCAGTGTCCCACCCGATGCATGTAAAAGCGGCGATAGGCGCCGGATTCGATCAGCCCGTCGACACTGCCGCGCAGCAGGCCGAGATCTTTCAGGCCCTCGGTAATGACCTTGACGCTGGCCATGTGCGGGTGATCCCAGTCGTTGCCGGCGACGATGTTCTCGATCGCTGCCTGCTGGCTGGCGAGGACGATTTCATACACCGCTTTCTGCGCACCGCTGAATCGGCCGTTGACGGGAAAGGTGCGGGTAATATCCGCGGCGTAGCCGCGGTATTCACAACCGGCATCGATCAGTACCAGATCGCCATTTTTCAACTGCGCCCTGTTGCTGCAATAGTGCATCACCAGCGCGTTGGCTCCGCCGCCGACAATGCTCGGATAGGCCGGTTCACGGGCACCGTTGGCCATAAAGGTATGCAGCAACTCCGCCTCCAGCTGGTACTCCCACAGGCCCGGTTTGCACGCCGCCATTGCGCGACTGTGGGCCTGGGCACTGATCTCCGCGGCCCGCGCCATCAGACGGATTTCCGCCGCACTCTTGAACAGGCGCAGGTCGTGCAGTAACGGATCCAGGCTGACCATTTCCGGTGCACCGCTGCTACCGGGAGCGCTGTCGATGCTGGACAGGTAATGCTGCAGGCGGCGATCCAGCTGCGGAAAGCGGCCCATGGTGTAGTAAATATAATCGCGCCCTTCCAGCAACCCGGGAAGAATGTCATCCAGGTCGCCGATGGGGAAGGCATCGCACAGCCCGCAGTTTTCCACCGCCTGCTCCGGCCCCATGCGCGGGCCGTCCCACAGCTCTTTTTCCGCATCGCGCTCGCGACAGAACAGCAGAGACTCGCCCTGGGCCCGCCCGGGCATCAGCACCAGCAGTGCCTCGGGCTCGGAAAATCCACTGAGATAACTGAAATCACTGTCCTGGCGGAACGGAAAATAGGTATCGCGGGAGCGCAGCTGCTCCCGCGCCGCCGGCACGATGGCGAGGCTGTTTTCCGGCAGGGATTCCAGCAGGCGCTGGCGGCGACGCGCAGTTTCCGCGCGGGAAATTGCCATCAGTGCACCGTGTGCCCGTCGCCGCGTTTGTGCGCACTGTCCGCGGGCCCGCTGCATTCGACAAAAATATTCAGCGCCGCCATGCGTACATATTCCTGCACTTCAAACAGCTGCGCCTCCTGCTCCGGGGTGGTTTCCATCTGCTCCGCGTCGAGCTGGGAAATTTCCGTCAGGTCTTTCAGGGCTTCGCTGCTGGTGGGCAGCAACTCACCGGAATAATTGCCCAGGCCAAAGCCGTGCAGAAAGCCCTGGCACCAGAGACACAGGCTCTGGCCCTTCTCCGCCAGGTCGTCACTGCCGGCAAGCAACGGCTGGAAAGAAAAGCTGCTGTCGGACAATGATTGCAGACTCGACTCTGCCAGTTGCAGGCTGTCGCGCTGCAGGTCCGCAGGCATTGCATCCAGGTCGAGAAACTCCGCCAGCTCTTTTTGCCAGCGGGATTTTTGCGGGCGCGCGCCGCTGGCGAGAAGCCCGCAAATAAAGCCGTGCAATTCGCTGGGGCCGACCTTACCGCCGGCGGCCAGAACCTGGCTGGCGAGATGATCAAACTGGCTATCCGCTGCAGCCATAAACTACTCCTGTGGTGACACATTGACAGTAGCGGAGGACAGATTCCGCAACTGGCCGAAAAAAACGCAGGCGAATGTGCGATTTTTCCGCAATCTGGTGAAATTGTGACAGACCCCTTGCGCGGGACAATTGACCCCCAATTTCGCCAGCAATATAGTAGCGGAATCACCGGTTGCTGACAGTCGCAGTACCGGTATTAACCGCCTCACCATGCAATCTTTGCAGCGGGCGCGAGGCGATAGCGCATCCGTTTAGCGCGCGGGCTGAGCGCGAGGTGGTGCACAGGGGCGGCATCACTGCATGCCCCGCCCCACAACTGCCGCAGGGGTAGGCGGCAAATCGCAGACGCAGGAAACATGGACAAAATACAGGCGTTAGAACTCAAGCTGGACTCGCTGATCGACCAGGTCCAGCAGCTGGCTGCGGATAATCGCACACTGCGTGAGCAGCAGGGCGAGTGGCAGCGCGAGCGCCAGCGGCTGATAAAAAACAACGAAGTTGCCCGCACCCGGGTTGAAACCATGATCAACCGCCTGAAAGGGCTTGGCCAAGACAACCAATGAGCAGTAAACCCTCCAATTCCGCCACGGTGGCTGTAACCATACTCGACAAGGAGTATCGGGTTGCCTGCTCTGAAGAGGAGCAGACCGGACTACAGGCGTCCGCCAAACTGCTCAACGAACGCATGGCGCGCATCCGCAACAGCGGCTCGGTAATTGGCGGGGAACGCATCGCGGTGATGGCGGCACTCAATATTGCCCACGAACTGATCCAGGCCAAAGCGGAGCTGGCTCGTCAGCCTGTGGAAGAACAGATGATTGATCGCCTGCATGAAAAAGTGCAGGCCGCGCTGAGCAAGTTCGACGATATCTGAGTCAACGATTTTTTCTTTTGTGGCCACTCCCGCCGCCTGTTCTTGACAATTGCACTACAGGCAATTTTGCCGGGAAAACCCATTTAGCCTTTTCACAACCCAAGCGTTATACTCTGTCAGGCCCTGGAGTGTTGGCCAGTTGACTATGTCCTCGAGCCGATAATATCACCCTGGAGGTTTCCAGCGGGTGCTGATGTGCAAGTCCGCCATGCAGCGGAAAGCCTAATGCATCCCGGAGGCCGCCACCTTGAACCTTACGGTTCAAGGCTACGTCACCAGCCGCATCTTCGGGGCTCTTTAATTTCCCTCCCGCTGCAGAACACCGAGCGCAGCAGTATCCAATGCAAGATTCCAGACAGAATTCTCAGCAAGGCTCGCAAGCCCCGGTGACTACCAGCCGCTTTTCCAAACCCCAGTTACGCCGCCGCATGCGCGCCGCACGCCGCGCGCTCACGATCCACCAGCAGCGCACCGCCAGTCGCCGCCTGTGCACCCGCCTGGCACTCAGCGCCGAGGTGCAAAATGCACGACATATCGGCATTTACTGGCCCATGGATGGCGAGGTGGACCTGCGTCCGCTGTTACAGCGCTTTGCCGACAAACGCTTCTACCTGCCGGTATTGCCCCGCAACCCCCGCCAGCAGCTCAGTTTTCACCGCTGGCGAGGCGAGGCGCTGCGCTACCGCAACCGCTACGGCATTCCCGAACCGCTGGTGGGCCAACCGCACAACGAGCCGCGAGCACCCCACTTCCTCGATCTGGTACTGCTGCCACTGGTGGCATTCGACCCCAGGGGCGGCCGCCTGGGCATGGGCGCCGGCCTCTATGACCGCACCTTCGCGTTCAAGCACCGCCTGCCCGGCAGTGGCCCGAAACTGATCGGCGTGGCGCACCAGCTGCAGTGTGTGGATTTTCTCCCGGTGGACAGCTGGGATATCCCGCTGGCGGTGGTGGCCACGGATCGCCGGCTGTACCGCTGCCGCTGACCCGGCAACCGCGGCCGGCAGCCACTTTGCGTCCCCCAGAAAGCAGAAAAGCCGAACCCGGGGGTTCGGCTTTTCTGGCATTTCTGCGCGCGGGTAGTGGGGTTAGCGAGTAACCACACCCTGCTGGAGTGCTGCCGGTGCATCTTCCTGCTCAGAGGAAAACACATCGGTGAGACCGGCACTGCTCAGCAGTACTCCCGCGACAAAGACAACTACGGCGAGTGTCAATGCATCGGGTTTCATGGGACCATCCTGTAAGAGCTGAATTCTTGTAGTTTTCAGTTTTTCTCGTATCTGCCGGCGATCTGCGCCGCCGGTCTGGAGCCTTAGACTGTTTAGATTTGTAAAGTTCCCCGAACAAACGGCGACCTTTGCCAACGCTAACTGCCCAAAGACCGATCAAAAGATACTCGATCAGTGGCCAAATAGTAACCCGTCAAGCTCTTTTTTTTGAGACAACCCTCACAATTTGGTAATTGCAAGTTCGACAGATCGCCCACTGTGATCTACCCACCGCAATTTTTGCCGACTGGCGCACCTTTCCCCAGTGTGGGCCCCGCTACCGGCCCCACGCGGCCGCCCGCTGTGGGCGCCTGCAAATCAGGCGCCGTGGGAGAGGAAGAAGCGGTACGCCGGGTTTTCGCTTTCATCCCAGAACGGATAGTGCAGCTGGTCCAACAGTTCCCGCAGCTCGCCGCGTTCTGCCGGCGTCACTTCCAGCCCCACCAGTACCCGGCCGTAGGCCGCACCGTGGTTGCGGTAGTGGAACAGGGTGATATTCCAGCGCCCCGCCAGCTGCTCGAGAAACTTGCGCAGCGCGCCGGGGCGCTCGGGGAATTCGAAGCGGTAGACCACTTCGTTGTCGATACCCGGCGCGCGGCCACCGACAAGGTGGCGGATATGCAGCTTGGCCATCTCATTGTCGGTGAGGTCGGTGACCTGGTAGCCACCGTCCCCCAGCTGCTGCAACAGCTGCTGGCGGTCCCCATCCGTGGTTACCTGCATGCCCACAAAGATGTGCGCCTCGCCGCCGTTGGCAAACCGGTAGTTGAACTCGGTGATCGAGCGGTCGCCGAGGTCGCGGCAGAACTGCAGGTAGCTGCCGGGCTTCTCGGGAATGGTCACCGCCAGTACCGCCTCGCGCTTCTCGCCGATCTCGGTGCGCTCGCTGATATAGCGCAGGCGGTCGAAATTGGTATTGGCGCCGCTGCATACCGTGGCCAGGGCCGCATTTTGGCTGCCGCTCTGCTCCACATATTTTTTCAGCCCCGCGAGGCCGACGGCACCCGCCGGCTCGGCAATGGAGCGGGTGTCCTCGAAGATGTCCTTGATCGCCGCACAGATTTCATCGGTGGTCACGGTAATCACGCCGTCGATGGTCTCGCGCAGTATGCGGAAGGTCTCCTCGCCGATCTGCGCCACCGCCACGCCGTCGGCGAACAGGCCTACCTGGGGCAAACGCTCGCGACTGCCGGCATCCATCGCCAGTTTCAGGCAGGCGGCATCCTCCGGCTCCACCGCGTACACCTTGATCTCGGGGCGTACATATTTGATATACGTGGCCATCCCCGCCGCCAGGCCGCCGCCACCCACGGGAATAAATACCGCATCCAAGTTGCCCGGATGCTGGCGCAACAGCTCCATCGCCACGGTACCCTGACCGGCGATGACATCCGGGTCATCATAGGGGTGCACAAACACCAGTCCGCGCTCTTCTACCAGCTGCTTCGCCCGCGCCGCGGCCTCGTCGAAGGTATCGCCGTGCAGCACCACCTCCGCACCGCGCATCCGCACCGCGTTCACCTTGATTGCCGGGGTCGTTGACGGCATCACGATAGTGGCGCGCACCCCCAGCTGCTGGGCGCCCAGGGCCAGCCCCTGGGCGTGGTTGCCGGCAGAGGCCGCAATCACGCCGCGACTGCGCTGCTCCTGTGGCAGCTGCAGCAGTTTGTTGTAGGCGCCGCGCACCTTGAACGAGAACACCGGCTGCAGGTCTTCCCGCTTCAGCAGAATGCGGTTGCCGGTGCGGTGAGACAGCTGGCGCATAGGCTCCAGCGGAGTTTCAGTGGCGACATCGTAAATACGTGCGTCTAAAATGCGCTTGATATAAGACTTGGGCATGACAGAAATCGGCAGCCGGTGGATGAATCAGGGCCCGCCAGTCTAATCGCTACACAGCAGCAAAGCTACTTTAAAGCCACTTTTGCGCAAAAAAATATTCGAAAGCGGGTATTTTGATGGCAAAAATTGCACAAGGACGCACCTCCCCCCATGAAACAGCCCATCGACCAGGACCAACTCAAACGCGACGTCGCCCGCGCGGCGGTGGAATACATCACCCCGATGCTCGAGGCGGACACCATTGTCGGCGTCGGTACCGGCTCTACCGCGAACCACTTCATCGACTACCTGGCGGAGAAGAAAGGCCTGTTCGACGGCACCGTCGCCAGCTCCGAGGCCTCTGCCGAGCGCCTCAAGAGCCACGGTATCCCGGTATACGACCTCAATGCCGTGGACAGTATCCGCGTCTACGTGGATGGCGCCGATGAAACCAACCCCCTGCTGGAACTGATCAAGGGCGGCGGCGCCGCGCTGACCCGGGAAAAAATCGTCGCCGCCTGCTCCGACGAGTTCGTGTGTATTGCCGACAACAGTAAATGGGTGGAAGTACTGGGCAACTTCCCGCTGCCGGTGGAGGTGATTCCCATGGCGCGCTCCTTTGTCGCGCGGGAACTGGTCAAGCTGGGTGGTGACCCGGTATACCGGGAAGGTGTGACCACCGACAACGGCAATGTCATTCTCGACGTGCACAATATGCACATCTACAAACCCATCGAGCTGGAACAAGCGATCAACAACATCACCGGCGTGGTGACCAACGGCCTGTTCGCCGCGCGGCCGGCGGATGTGCTGCTGCTGGGCACCGAGGACGGTGTCAAAACCGTAAAATCCAAGGTCTGAATGCGAACCGATGCCGAATAAGAATAAATACGCGAAGCTGGCGCTGCTCGCCCTGCCCCTGCTGGCGGCGGGCTGCGCCACCGCCCCGCCGAGCAATACCGACGATATCTGCGAGATCTTCCGGGAGAAGGACGACTGGTATCACGACGCCGCCAAAGCCGCGCGCAAGTGGAACACCCCCATCGCCGGCATGATGGCCACGCTGCACCAGGAATCCCGCTTTGTGCACGATGCCAAGCCCCCGCGCACAACCATCCTGTGGATCTTCCCCGGCCCGCGGCCATCCGACGCCTACGGTTACCCCCAGGCCCTGGGGACCACATGGCGCAGCTACCAGCGCGCCACCAGCAATTACGGTGCCGACCGCGACGACTTTGCCGATGCCATCGACTTCGTCGGCTGGTATCACAACACCAGTCAGCGCCAGTGCACCATCAAGCCCGGTGATACCTACCACCTGTACCTCGCCTACCACGAGGGCCAGGGCGGTTTTAACCGCCGCACCTTCCGCAACAAAAAATGGCTGAAGGATGTGGCGCACAAAGTGTCCGCCCGTGCACAGAGATACCAGCGCCAGCTGAATAGCTGTGAAGCCTCCCTGAAGAAGCGCAAGAAATTCCTCGGGCTCTTCTGAACAATGCGTGGCGGGTGCACTTGACCCGTTTCCCATTCCCGGTTTCAGGCACACAGTCTGGCGGCAAATGGCACAAGCGACGCGTCACAGCAACTACCCTTTGCAGACAGCGCTTTGCCGAGCAAGCCGCCAAGGCTCTGTAGCCCTCACTGGACGCTGGGCGTGCGCCCCGCACAGATGCGTCTATCCCACATAATCAGAGGTGCTCATGAAGCCGAAGATCATTTACTCCGCCGCGCTGGCAGTGCTCATGGCAGCATCCAGCGCATTTGCCGCAGATGCCATCACCCAGGCGCAATTGGAAAAGTTTGCCGACGCCTATCGCTCGATTGTGGAGCTGAGCAGGGAATACGCGCCGAAACTGAAAAGCGCAGCGGACGCCGCCACTGCCGAGGCCATCAACAAGGAAGCCCAGGCAAAAATGGTGGCAGCGGTACAGGGCTCCGGCCTCAGCAAAGAGGAATACCAGACCATCGCGGAACAGTTGCGCACCGACAAGGACCTGTTGAATAAGGTGAATGCAATCCTGCAGCAGGACACTGCGGCCCAGTAACCCCGCAGCACCTCCCCGCGCACTTTCGGGCGCGACCGACTTCTACACCGGGGCTGGCGCTGGAATATGTTCCGGCGCCAGCTCCAGCGCTTCGCAGATCGACGGCAGGTTGCCGTGTACCCAGGCTCGATCTATCGAGCCCCAGCTCTCCAGCCGGTAATAACCGTCGTTATTCCGCACCCCTTCCTGCACGAATACCACCTGGGTGCCATGCCCCGGCAGTCCCTTGGCGATAATGTCCTGCACCGTACGCCGCGGCCAGCCGGTGACCTCCTCCAGCGCCGGGTTGTTCGGCTTCGGCAACTGCTCGATCAGGTAGGTGATCAGCAACCTGCGGCAGATGGTGGGGTTCAGTAACGGTCCGCTTGAATCACTCAAGGCATGCTCCCGGGAAGATGTGTAAACCCCTGTTGTAGCACGAAGCCTGCAGCACGAGCCAGCCACGCCACATAGAACCTCCGGCATGCCATCAGCGAGCGCAATATTCGCCATTCGCCGGGGGCGCGGGACTTTTTATGCACCTTTTTGCATAATCCCGGTTGCCCGATGGGGGCGAGGAACAGCGGGAAAGCGTGACCATGGAGACAGATTTCCAGCCTGGCGACAGCCTGGACGATAGCGGCCAGGACAAAACCAACAGTGCCGAACCGGCAAAACTGCATCGGGGCTACCAGGAAAAAGGCATTCTGGCCGCTGCGGTGCACGCACACCTGGTGGGCGCCCGCGCCGCCGGTATCGACTGCGAGCAGCTGCTGCGCGAGGCCAATATAAACCCCGCCAGCAGCGCCGCGGCGGATGCCCGCATCGGTCGCGAACAGGTAGCGCGCCTGCTGCGCAAACTGTGGGACCAGCTGGCAGACGAATCCGGCGGTTACCTGGCGCGCACCTGGGAACCCGGCACCTTCGCCATGATGGGCCACGCGGTACTCGACTGTCCCAACCTGCGCCGCGCCCTGCTGCGCTCCGGGCGCTTCGTCAGGATGGTGAGCGACGACCTGCATATCAAACTGGTGGAAGACGGCGAGGAAGCCCGCCTGGTGTTCCACCACGGCAACAAAAAACAGCTGCCCAACCAGAATTTTGTCGAATCCCTTTCGGTGATCTGGCTGCGTTTTTTCAGCTGGCTGATCGACCGCACCATTCTGCTGGAGCGGGTGCACCTGGCGTTCCCGCCGCCGGATTACGACGAAGAGTACAACGACATGTTTCCCTGCCGGCTGTACTTCCACCAGCAGGAAACCGCACTGGTATTCAACACCCGCTACCTGCACATGCCACTGGTGCGCGACCCGCAACAACTGTCGGAGTTTCTCTCCCGCGCCCCCGAGTGCCTGCTGACCCAGTACAAGTCGGACAACAGTTTTACCGGCCGCATCCGCCGCATGCTGCAGAGCCACAACAGCATCGAGAACCTGTCCCTCGACGATGTGGCCGAACGCCTGTTCACCTCGCCGCAGACCCTGCGCCGCCGCTTGAAAGACGAGGGCAACAGCTGGCAGGACATCAAGGATTCCGTGCGCCGGGACATGGCCATGTACCAGCTCAAGCAGCAGGAAACCGCGGTGGCGGAAATTGCCGAGCGCCTCGGATTTTCCGAGCCCAGCGCATTCAACCGCGCGTTCAAGAAGTGGACCGGGCTGGCCCCCGGGGCCTACCGGGAAAAATTCCGTACCTGAGCGATTAACAAATAAAAAAACCGCGGGCTTGCCCGCGGTTTTTTTATTTTGAGACTGTCGGCATCGCTACTCGAAGGCGGTCACCTTCACATCGATGCGACGGTTTTTCTGCTTGCCCTCTTCGGTGCTGTTATCGCCGATGGGACCCGCCGCCCCCATGCCCGTGGCGGTAACCCGGTCGTCGGCAATACCGGCGTCGGTCAGCATTTGCTTCACCGCCTGCGCACGGGTTTCAGACAGTTGCTGGTTCGCCGCTGCGTCGCCATCGCTGTCGGTATGACCTTCCAGAGCAATCTTGAGGCCGGGGTTTTCCTGCATGATCGTGATCAGAGTCTGCACATCCGGCAGGGATGCCGCATTGGGCATACTGCCATCGGTGGGGAATTCGATATGCAGGGCAAATGCCCGGTTCGGATCCCGCTGGGCATTGGCCAGGTAATCCCGGAAGGCGGAGCCGAAATCTTGCGTCGTGTCTTCCGTAATCACCTGCGGTGCAGTATCCGCAGGTTCTGTGGGAGCCTCTTCAATGACCACCTCCTCCTGCTGCTCGATGACCGCCCCGGTACCATCGTCGATCTTCTCTTTCTTCGAGCACAGGTTCAGAGCCCACAATACCCCGAGGGCAATCAGCAGCGGCCACAACCACCGTCCAATACCACCCCGCTTCTGCGGGGCTGCACGAGCCGTGTGAGGGGTATCCCGCGGCGTGGTTTCCACCACCGCGCGCTCCGCGAGTTCATCCAGGTTTTCCGCACCCAGGTCCTTCAGCAGGCCCGCGGGAAGCTTGTCGCGAATATGCGCCTTCTGCCCCAGCAGCAGCGCCGCAAGGCCCTCCATATTCAGGCCCTTGCTTTTCACCAGCTTGCCCACCAGCGACATGATCACAGGCGCGGCAATGCGCAGCAAACTGCCGCCCTTGGCGCCATTCAGGCCCAGCGCCGCGGCCACGGTATTGATCACGCCGTCGCGGTTGCCGCCGAGGATGCCGTCCAGCAGGCTGCCACCACTCTGCTGCAGGCTGGTCATTTTGTCCGGGTCGGTGAAGATGTCCGCCGGTGACGACAGGTCCAGCGAGGTACTCTCGGTGACCATGTTCAGGAGAGCCCCCAGGCCGCTCTCACTACCGGCTTTGTTCAGCATACCCGCCAGTACCGATGCCGCACCGGTAGAAAACGCGGATTCACTCTGCCCGTCGGGCAATCCCAGCGCCTTCCCCAGGGCACTGAGTCCTGAAGATCCCAAATGACGGACCGCCATTTCCAGTAGATTGTCAGCCATCGGTATACCTCTCGATGTGGTTTGGCAGAAATACTCGTCTCAGTTTTCAGTGTACGGCAGGAAAATCTTCCGGTTAGGTCGTTTCAAAATAAACTGGACGCCTAAAATCACTAATGTGAATACATCGCACAGGCGCCCTGGCACATTTTGCCAAGCCGACTTTCCGCCAACTGGGCTAACTTATAGAGCGATGCCGTCAACCGGTATTCGACGGCCAATAACCAATAATCAATAACCGACAGCCGAGACCGCCATGATCCCGAGAACAGTCTTTACCCAGGAACACGAGCAGTTCCGCGACAGCGTACGCAAATTCCTCGAAAACGAAGCCGCGCCCTACCACCACCAGTGGGAGAAGGACGGCCAGGTAGATCGCGAACTGTGGCGTAAGGCTGGCGCCATGGGTTTCCTCTGCCCCCAGGTGCCTGAGGCTTACGGCGGTCTGGAACTGGACTTCGGCTACAACGCCGTGGTCGATGAGGAGATTTCCCGCCTGGGGCTCACCGGCATCGGCTGGGGCCTGCACTCGGATATCGCCGTGCCCTATATCGTCAATTACGGCAGCGAGGAGCAAAAACAGAAATATCTGCAGGGCTGTATCAGCGGCGATGTCGTCACCGCCATCGCCATGACCGAACCCGGTGCCGGCTCGGACCTGCAGGGGGTGCGCACAACCGCCATCAAAAATGGCGACCATTATGTGCTGAACGGTTCCAAGACCTTTATCACCAACGGCCAGCACGCAGACCTGGTGGTAGTGGTCGCCAAGACCAACCCGGAGGAAGGCGCGGCGGGTGTCAGTCTGCTGCTGGTAGAATCCAATTCACCCGGCTTCAAAAAAGGCACCAACCTGGAAAAGGTGGGCATGAAAGCTCAGGACACCTCCGAGCTGTTCTTTGACGATGTGAAAGTGCCCGCGGAAAACCTGCTGGGCGGCGAGGGCCAGGGTTTCATTTACCTGATGCAGGAACTACCCCAGGAGCGCCTCAGCGTAGCGGTCAACGCCATTGCCAACTGCGAGGCCGCCCTGGGCTGGACTGTCGATTATGTACGCGAGCGCAAGGCCTTTGGCAAACCCATCGCCGCCTTCCAGAACACCCAGTTCAAGCTGGCGGAACTGGACAGCGAACTGACCGCGCAGCGCGTGTTTATCGACAAATGCCTGGAACTGCACTACGAAAAAAAGCTGGACGTTTCCACCGCTGCCAAGGCCAAGCTGCTGGCCACGGAATTCCAGTGCAAACTGCTGGACGAGTGCATGCAGCTGCACGGCGGCTTCGGTTATATGTGGGAATACCCGATCGCGCGGGCCTGGGCGGATGCGCGGGTGCAGCGAATTTACGCCGGTACCAATGAGATCATGAAGCTGATCATTTCCCGCGAACTGCTGAAAGAGGGATGATCCAGAGAGTCTTCACCTTTTTCGAAGCCGCATATGGTTTTGCCGCATGACTGGCGTCGCGCGGCAAAACCATCAATTACTACGGGCAGTCGGTGCAAAAATTTCCCTTCAGGGTTCCGGTCACGCCACCGAACATACTGTCTCCCTCGGTCAGACTATTAAACTGAATCATCGAGCCCGTGGTTACAATGGTTATTATTCCCGTCGCACCAGCGTATTCTCCTGTGCCGCCAACCACATGATAGTCCACTTCAAGATCAAATCCGGCAATGACTCCCGTTGCATCCGGCCCAGTATTGTTGGATGTGGAAAAAAGGCATCCCAGTATCTGATCTTGCTGGTCACTGGCCGCCTTTAGAAAGATTTGTCCTTTTTTGAAGGTCATAACCACATCTGTCCTCTCCACGACAAAATTTCCGCCGATATTGTCAGTCGTAGTAGATTCGCAGGCGACCCCGGTATTCCCAAGGTCAGACACCGTGTGACTCTGGAACTGTCCCAGGCCACCACCGCCGGCATCCCCGGTGGCGATCGTCGAGACCGTCCGATTTTCCTGATTGTATTTGAAGTTCGAGGTTATAAACGAGCCGCCAAATTCGCCTTTATCAATCACATAATCCTTGGCGTCCGCGGAGCTGGCAAAGCCAACAACGGCGGCCAGTGCTATCGCCATAACTCCGTGAAATTTTCTGCCAACTAATGTCGTCATTGTTTTTCCTTTTGACATTTAAACGCCCTACATTGAGGCAAAATTCCAGCAGCCAGAACAGGGCAATTACAGAGGTAAATCCCAAAGCGGCCGCGGCGTTTTTGGGCAACATCAGAGTAGCCGTGCACGCGGGAAATCCATGAAAAATGACACAGAAAGGAACGCGAAATATCAGAATTGTGGGGCTACATTTTCTTTATCGAAAAAAAGCCCTCGAGGCAGAAAAGAAAGCTAATAGTGGTCGCAGGCCAGCTGGCTCCCGGATTGAGTATTTACCCCAAAGAAAGCTATCGGCGAGTTCCGCGATCACGGGATTCACGATACTGCTTCGGGCTTACCCCGAACTGCTGGTGAAAGCGCCGGCTGAAGTGGCTCAGGTGACGGTAGCCGAGGTCGAAACACACCCGGGTTACGGTTTCGCCGCGGGCCAGGCGGTCGCGCGCCGCCTGCATCCGCAGGTGCTGCTGGAACTCCGCGGGCGTGCACCCCAGGTGCTGTTTGAATTCACTGTAGAAACGGCTGCGGCTCATGCAGGCGATGCGGCTCAGCTGTTCGGTATCCAGGGGCTGGTCCAGGTGTACCTGGATATGGTGGACAGCTGCACCCAGGCCGTTTACCTCCGGGTTGTTCTCGCACATCTTCAGCAAAAAAGTACGCATCTGCTCCCGCAGCATACGCACCACCAGTTCACTCACCCCAAGGTCTACCAGGAAATCCCGGTCGCTGGAATTTTCGCTAAAGGTGGTGACCAGACGCTGTAACAATTCCTGGGTGGCGCGGCTGTGCTGGGCGTGAATCAGTGACTCCGGTCGGTAGCGCCAGTCTTCAAACTCGCGCTGCAGTGGCGCCGCACTGTTCAGGCGCGTGCAGATGGTTTCCACCCGCTCGCGGGCAATCTCAATGGTGAGGCAGGAGGTGGGGGTTTCCATGCGCGCATCGGGGAAGTCGATTTCCACCTTTTCCCCGGGGGCCATCACGAAGGACTCCTGGGGCAGGAACTCCGCCTGGTAATCACCGTGGGCATGCATGATTTTGCGGCCGCTGATCATGCCGCAGTAGAGGAGCTCACCCGCGGACAGGCCGACGCGCTCCGCGGGCAGGTAGGTGTCGTAAATGCTGAGCTCGGAGCTGGGGCCGGCAAACGACACCCGGTTCTCGATCAGTTCCCGCGGCTGCTGGCGACCGCGCACCATCACTTCAGTCATATTTTTATTATCGCTTTGTGTTGTCGCTTTGCGGGCTCTGGATTCAGGGTCAACGAATCTGTACTCAGAGGAAAGTACGTCAACGCCAGAGCCTCTATTTTCATTCCTCGACAGCGGAACAACCGGGTTTGTCACCCGGTTTTCAAGAGTACTCCCCGGATCGACAGATAACAACGCCCCGCAAAACCGGGGGCAGAATAACCAGCCCAAAGAGGAATACAGCGATGATCTATGCACAACCCGGACAGGATGGCGCCCTGCTCAACTTCAAGCCCCGCTACGAGAACTTTATCGGTGGCGAGTGGGTAGCCCCGGTAAATGGCGATTATATGGAGAATATTTCCCCGGTCACCGGCGAGGCCTTCTGCGAGGTACCCCGCTCCAACGCTGCGGATATCGAACTGGCGCTGGATGCGGCCCATGCGGCCAGGGACGCCTGGGGCAAGACCGCCGCGGCAGAGCGCGCCAATGTGCTGCTGAGAATTGCCGACCGCATGGAGCAGAACCTGGAGCTGCTCGCTGTAGCCGAGACCTGGGACAACGGCAAGGCGGTGCGCGAAACCCTCGCCGCCGATATTCCGTTAAGCGCAGATCATTTCCGCTATTTTGCCGGCTGCCTGCGCGCACAGGAAGGCAGCATGGCGGAACTGGACGAGCACACCGTTTCCTACCATATCCACGAGCCCCTGGGCGTGGTCGGCCAGATCATTCCGTGGAACTTCCCGATCCTGATGGCGGCGTGGAAACTGGCACCTGCCCTGGCCGCCGGCAATTGCGTGGTACTGAAGCCCGCGGAACAGACCCCCGTTTCCATCCTGGTGCTGATGGAGCTGATCAGTGACCTGCTGCCCGCGGGCGTGATCAATGTGGTCAACGGCATCGGCGAGGAGGCCGGGCAGGCACTGGCCACCAGCACCCGCATTGCCAAGATTGCCTTTACCGGTTCCACCGCGGTGGGTGGGCATATCCTGAAATGTGCCGCCGACAACCTGATCCCCTCCACCGTCGAGCTGGGCGGCAAGTCCCCCAATATTTATTTTGCCGATGTGATGCAGCAGGAAGAGGCCTACATCAGCAAGTGTGTGGAAGGCCTGGTACTGGCCTTCTTCAACCAGGGCGAAGTGTGCACCTGCCCTTCCCGCGCACTGATCCAGGAATCCATCTACGACGACTTTATGCAGCAGGTGGTGCAGCGCACCAAAGCCATCGTGCGCGGCAACCCGCTGGATACGGAAACCCAGGTCGGCGCCCAGGCATCACTGGAGCAGTTCGACAAGATTCTGACCTATATCGAAATCGGCCAGCGCGAGGGTGCGGAAGTAATCTTTGGCGGCGGTGCGGAAAAACTGGGAGGCGAGTTCCAGAAGGGCTATTACGTGCAGCCCACCCTGCTGAAGGGCCACAACCAGATGCGCATTTTCCAGGAGGAAATTTTCGGCCCGGTGGTGGGTGTCACCACTTTCAAGGACGAGACGGAAGCACTGGCCATCGCCAACGATACGGAATACGGCCTTGGCGCCGGCGTGTGGACCCGGGATATGAACCTCGCCTACCGCATGGGCCGCAATATCCAGGCCGGACGCGTGTGGACCAACTGCTACCACCAGTACCCGGCCCACGCCGCGTTCGGCGGTTACAAGAAATCCGGTATCGGCCGCGAGACTCACAAGCGGGCACTGGAGCACTATCAGCAGACCAAGAACCTGCTGGTGAGCTACGACACCAATCCGCTCGGCTTTTTCTGAATCCACATCCTGTAAGGCATGTTTCGGGGAGCTTCGGCTCCCCCTTTTTTGCCTGGCTCTTTCCCCGATATTTTCTCCGAGTCTGTCGCTCACCTGCCTGGCCCCCGGAGACCATCAGGTCAAGTCCTACACCACAATACCGCGCCAAACCCCACCACAACATCATGGGCCGCCCACGGGCCATCTATGATTTCAGGGTTTTCAGATTAAATACCAGCAGCGCTATCGCGGGAAAACTCTATGTGCACCAGAACGCTATGGCTCGACAGTGACCAGGGCCCCATTGCGGGGCGCAATATGGACTGGGCCCAGAGTCTGGGGACAAATCTCTGGGTCCTGCCGGCGGGCATCGAGCGTACCGGAATCGACAAGGATCCGAACCCGCTGCAATGGCAGTCAAAATACGCGAGTCTGGTGGCAACCGCTTACGATCTGGCAACCGTGGACGGCCTGAATGAAAAGGGCCTGGCCGCACATGTGTTGTGGCTCGCGGAGTCCGATTACGGCGAGCGCGACCCGGCGCAGGCGGGGCTTTCGGTTTCCCTGTGGGCCCAGTTCTATCTGGATCAATTTGACAGCGTGGAGGCCTGTGTCGCCTTTACCGGGGAACACGGGATTCAGGTTCGCCCGCAGGGCGACCCGGTATCCGGCCGCTGGTCCACGGTACACCTGGCACTGAGTGACGCCTCGGGCGATTCCGCCGTAATCGAATTTATCGATGGTGTGGCAAAGGTCCACCACAGCCGCGACTACACCGTAATGACTAACTCCCCACCCTTTGAAGAACAGCTTCAACACCTGGGCAAGTACCAGGGGCTCGGCGGCGACCTGCCGCTGCCGGGCACCACCGAAGCCGCCGACCGCTTCGTGCGCGCCAGCTACTATCTGTCCAGGTTGCCGCCGGCGGACTCGCCGAAGCGGGCCTATGCGGCGCTACTGAGTGTGATGCGCAATGCCGCGCAGCCGTTCGGCGTTGCCGACCCGGCGCGGCCCAATATTTCCATGACCATATGGCGAACGCTGATCGATCTTACGCGCTGTATTTACGCGTTCGAATCCTCATTCAGTCCGGATATTATCTGGGTGCAGATGCACAAACTGGACCTCACTAAAAGCCAGAAGCTGGACCTCAGCCAGGAGGGATTGGTTGGGGATATGAGCAATCAGTTTATCCCGACCCCGGCATTCGAATTTATGTCAGCCTAGCGGGCCTTCAATCCCGGACAAGGCCGTTGCCCGAGGCAAGCGCGTGTCAGACCAGGTCACACTGAAGCGATCCCTGTCCCTGCCGGCAACCAGCTTTTACGGCATCGGCACCATCATCGGTGCCGGTATTTACGCGCTGATTGGCAAGGTGGGAGGGGAGACCGGAACCGCCCTGCCCTATGCATTTTTACTGGCGGGGATCATTGCCGCATTTACCGCGCTGACCTACGCGGAACTTTCCTCGCGCTTTCCCCAGAGCGCGGGTTCCGCCGCCTACATTTTTCAGACCTGGCGCCGCCGGTATTCTCCCGCGTCAACGCCAGAACCCGGACCCCGGTGGCCGCCACGATACTGGTGGCGGGCTGCATCCTGGTATTTGCTCTCTGGCTGCCACTCACGGCACTGGCGAAAATCACCGCATTCATCATGCTGGTAATCTTTGCGCTGCTGAACTTCTCCCTGGTGGTGATCAAATTGCGCCGGGAGCAACCGCAAACGGGAGTAACGCAGTTTCCGCTGTGGTGCCCGGCCGTAGGCTTCCTGCTGTGCGTCGGGCTGATAGCCTTCCAGTTACTGGTGTGAGGGGATCAACACCCGCTCGCAGTCCCATGCTCACAGTCCTACAGTCACTGTGCCAGCACCTTGCGCAACGAGTCCTCGATCTGCCCGCCGCAATAGCCCTGCCCCCAGTCTTCGCGGCGTTTTTCCAGCATTGTCCGAACCGGTTTACGCGCCTCAACTTTCTGCACCAGCTGCGCGATATGCGGCGCGTTTTGCTGCAGATCTTGCGCCAGTGCCGGGAAGGCGTAAACCAGGGTACCGAACAGTGCCGCGGTAGCGATATCCGCCACGGTGATGGTCGATCCCAGCAGGTAGCCGTGGCCGCCCTTCAACCCGTGCTCCAGCCCGGTGTTTTCAAATATCTGCATCCACTCCGACAGCCGGCCATAGCGAAACTCGTCCCAGCTGGTTTTATTCCACATCACCACACCGTGGAAATTGGTGATTTCCAGCAGTACATCGTTACAGTCGAGGAGGGTTTTCAGCGCGAGGGTATGGGCCTCGGCACGCTTTGGCAGGTAATCGTATTCCCGCGCCAGGTGCGCCATGATCGCCGGCATCTGCGCGAAGTATTTCCGCAGCTTCCAGTCGTAGAGGTAAGGCGGCGCCATGCCCGGATTGTGGATGTTGAGACTGTGCTCCGGGTAGATCTCGCTGGCATCGTGGTTGCGGTAACTGGCGCCAACATCCGCCAGTAGCATTTCCACAAACACGCCGCGAAAAGGCAGGTCCCAGTAGTAGAGTTTGTAATCCATGATGCTCCCGGGACCTTTGTATTGAAAAGGCCCGGAAAGCTTCCCGGCCTGATCAAGGGGTTACTCCGTTCCAGGCAACTCGACGGACGCCGCCCGGTCCTTGTCTTTCAGTAAAGTTAGCTCACCCAGGCCCAACTCTTCCAGCCGCTCAAACTGGGTGGCGCGGTCGCCCACGACTACCCAGATCATGGAGCCCGGCTGCATATAGGTGTCGGCAACCTTCTGCACTTTGTTGACCGTCATCCCGTTGGCAACCGCCTCGCGCTCACGCACATAGTCCGCCGGCCAGCCGTAGTGGCTCATGTTCTCCAGCAGGCCCAGCTTGGCGCTGGCGGTTTCGAACGCACGGGTGTTGCTGCGAGTCAGATAGGAGCGCGAAGTATCCAGGTCCTGTTCGGTATAGGTGGGCGCGTAGTCCTTAAGGATATCGTTGATCAGCTGCACCGATTCCGCAGTGACATTGGCGCGCACACCGGTGCCGATCAGGAAATCGCCCCCGGTCTTGCCGCCCTCGACCTGCGAGCGGATACCGTAGGTGTAACCCTTGCCTTCGCGCAACTGCTGGGTGAGACGCGAGGCAAATCCGCCACCACCGAGAATGTAATTGGTAAATACCGCCGGGTAGTAATCCGCGGACAGTGCAGACATGGCCGGGCGACCGATGCGCAGTACCGACTGCTTGGCCCCCGGCACGTCGACAAAATAAATGCCGGGTTTGGCGGGTTTGGATTTTGGCTCGGGGATGGTGACATCTTTAGCCGGCCAGCTTTTCGCAAGACCCTTCGCCCCCGCCAGGAAATCTGCCTGTTTGATATCCCCCACCACATGCAGCCGCGCCACCGATGGTGACAGGTAGCTTTTGTAGTAGGCCTTGAGGTCATCCATGGAAATGGCGGCCACGGATTGCTCGGTGCCGAGGCCGCTGTAACCGCGAATACTGTCCTCGCCGTGCAGCAGGCGCGCGAAGGTCTTGCTGGCAATGGCGTTGGGCTCGGCTTCCGCGCGCTTGATCTGGCTGGTGACGTTCTTCTTTGCCAGAACCAGTTCTTTTTCATCCCAACGCGGCTGCAGCAGCATTTCTTCCAGCAGCGCGAATACCTGATTGAAATTGCGCGCCAGGGTGGTGACATCGAATCGGAACGACTCCTGCCCGGCGGAAACGGTGATACTGGCCCCCAGTTTCTGGATTTCCGTTTCCAGTTCTTCCGGGGTGCGCTTGGCGGTGCCGCGCTCCATCAACATTGCGGTCAGGTTGGCCACACCGGTTTCATCGAGATGCTCCTGCAACTGGCCACCATCGATCACCAAGCTGAACCTGATCGTCGGCACCTCACTGCTTTCGATACCGTAAACCGCCAGGCCATTGGCGAACTTGTCCTGCCACACGTCCGGCACCGCGGTCTGCGCCGGCTTGCCGTAGGCCGGCTCCTTGCTGCGGTCGAAGGTCGAGGGGGTATGTTCGTAATCCGCCTGTGCAGACGCATCGAACTGCGCCTCGGCACCGGTGACAATCTTCTCTTCCACCACCTGCGCCTCGCTGGAATCCGCCAGCGCCAGCGCCTTCTCGCCGCGGGGCACAAAGCTCACCGCCACATACGGCTTGCCCTTGATGTACTGGTTGTAAACCCGCTGCACGTCTTCCGCAGTGACACTCAAAAGACGCTGAACATCCTCGCTCACGTAGCCGGGGTTGTCCGCGTAAACCTGATACTGGGCCAGCTGGAAACCCTTGCCCAGCACACTGGACAGGCTGTTGTAAAAGGCCACTTCCTGCCCGGCCTTGATCCGCTCCAGGTCTTCCTCGGCAATGCCCTCTTTTTCGAACAGCGCAAAAGCCTTCTGGATACCGGCATAGATGTCGTCCAGGTCACGGCCATCGAACGCCTGCACCTCCAGCTGTACCTGTCCCGCCAGTTCGGATTCATAGCCGCCCATGGATACATCCGCGGTCAACTGCTCGTCCTCCACCAGCACCCGGTACAGGGGCGCGCGCTTGCCCTCGGACAGGTATTCCGTCAGCACTGCCAGCGGGTAGCTGTCCGGGTTGTAACGCTCCACCGTCGGCCACGCCAGGGTCAGCTCCGGCTGGCGTGCGAAGTTATCCTCGTAATAGCGGCGCTTGCTCTCTTTCAGTTTCACCAGCTGCGCGGGCGCCTTGTCGATGGGCTCGCCCGAGGGTATCTCGTCGAAGTACCTGTGCACCAGGGCCTTGGCCTGCGCCGGATCGAAATCCCCGGAAACCACCAAGGTCACGTTATTCGGCACATACCAGCGGCGGAAGAAGCCCTTCACATCATCCAGGGTGGCATTGTCCAAATCCTCCAGCGAGCCGATCACCTGCCAGTTGTAGGGGTGGCCCGACGGGTACAGGTTGCGGTCGATCACGTACTGGGTGTGGCCGTAGGGGCGGTTGTCGTAGCTCTGGCGCTTCTCGTTCTTCACCACCTGTTTTTCTTTCGCCAGCACTGGCTCGGTCACCGTATTGATAAACCAGCCCAGCTTGTCCGCCTCCGCCCACAACATTTTCTCCAGCGCGTCTTTCGGCACCGTCTGGTAGTAGTTGGTGACATCACGGGAAGTGGAACCATTGGCCCCGGAACCGCCGATGCGCGCGCTCATCGCATCCAGCCCGCCCTTGCCCAGGTTCTCCGATTCAAGAAACAGCAGGTGCTCGAACAGGTGGGCGAAGCCGGTACGGCCCTCTTTCTCCCGCGCCGAACCCACATGGGCGGTGAGCGATACCGCTACTACCGGATCGGAGCGGTCAATATGGAACAGGACGTTGAGGCCGTTATCCAGCTGGAACTGCTGGTAGTCGATGGAGAAATCGGGGTAGGACTTGGTGGTGGATTGAACCCCGGTTTGCGCCTGGGCTTCGGGTTTGGGGGCATCCTGTTTGGGCTCCGGCTTGGAGCGGTCGCAGCCCATTAAACCGAAGGTAGAGAATGATATAGCCGCCAGCAGGGCGACTGAGGCATTTAGGTTCCTGAACATTTGCGGGGTCCGTGCATTGTTATGCACTGGAAGATAGCAGGAGTGGTGCTCTGCGGCGACGGCGCCGCGACAGCCTGAGCTTAAATTGGGAACAGATGACGCTACTTTGACGGTATCGCTTCACCGCTGGAGGTTATTATCAGCACAACGCCTTACTAGCCCTCGCGAATGCAATAAAACTGCAGGCTTACAAATAAATACATAGGGCACGCCTTCGGCAAATCGAAAGATATCTGAATTTTCGACAGCCCAAATGTAAGTAAGTACAAACTTCGGATATTACAGCCCCTTACACCGTCTCGTCAGGCTCCATCTGACGTGTTATAAAAAGCGCCAAAGGTGAACTAGGTCACACCACAGGCAGCACTTCAGTCAGGGGCACTCTGCTTCCTGTATAGAGCTGTAACAGAGAAAAGAAAAAAACTGTAAATCTCACGCTGAATGAGGGTATCGCAGATACCCGAAACAGTTTGAAGCGATTGCCTCTCTGGATCTGCACATGAATATATCTAGACAGAATGCCTACATATGGATATCTAACCCCAGATCTAGGCATTCTGCCTAGAACTGGGGCTTTTGAATAAAACTGTTATGCACGGTCTGGAAAGGAACCATGAATTTAAATCAGGTAACACTTCCTGTAACTGATATGAAGTTGGCTACTGATTTCTATAGGAAGTTGGGATTTCTGCAAATAGTAGATACAGATCATTATTCGCGTTTTCAGTGCCCGGAAGGCGAGTCATCATTCTCGCTTAGTCTAGAAGATAAGAAATTTTCAAACGGAAGTGTCATTTACTTCGAGCATGAAAATCTTGATGAATGGGTTAGAGAGTTAGAATCAAAAGGCATTCATTTTGATGAATCTCCAAGTGATAAAAGTTATCTTTGGAGAGAAGCTGTTCTACATGATCCCTCGGGCAATAAAATAAAATTATACTGGGCGGGTGAGAACAGGCTGAATCCACCGTGGCGCGTTGAAATCAGTGCATAACAAGCGACTGTGGTGTCAACCACCCCAAATTTAAGTTGCACACCATGCTTGTTTTTCTCGAATCATCGCGTTCAGAATAGTGATGAATTTCCGCATACACGCGGTCAAGGCAACTTTCTTGTGCTTCCCTTGGGCCACTAAGTTTTTGTAGAAAGCCTTGATCGCAGGGTTGCATTGAGTTGCGCTCAGTGTCGCCATATAAAGCGTTGTCCGGACCGAAGCTCGTCCTCCCTGGATCCGTCGCTTCCCTCGCATCTTTCCGCTATCTCGATTGATCGGTGCGACACCGACGAGCGCAGACGCCTGTTTATTTGTCAGGCTTCCAAGTTCTGGCATGTCGGCTAACAGGGTGAACGCAAGCGTTTTCCCGACACCTGGTGCGGACTCCAGAATCTCTCGCTTCTCTGACCATTCCGATTCCGCTTCTACGAGCTTCTCAAGCCGCTTTTCGACCCAGGCAATCTCAACATCAAAGTACTTTATCAGTCTGCGGCAGGAGCGCTTGATCCCACCGTCCATAATGTGTCGACGATTGATCTCTTGAGTCCGAAGACTCAGTATTTGACGGCGCCTGGCGAGTAAGTCTTTGATCGCTATAAGGTTTTTACTTTTTTCAGGTGTCACGCGAGGCTTGATTACCGCCGCATACTCTGCAATTACCTGAGCGTCAATACGATCCGTCTTCGCCAGCTGCTCTATAGCGCCAGCATACTTCCTGACAGAAGTGGGCTTCGCTACACATACCGGTAAGCCTCTATCATAGGCGGCTTCCGCCAGTGCGAATTCGTATCTGCCGGTCGCCTCCATAACGATTCGTTCAACGTGATATCGTGAGAGACGGTTCATTAGTGATCGGATGCCTTCTGGCGTGTTCTCCACCTGCCATACCAGCTCCTTTTCGTGGATGCAGATATCCAAACTCCACTTCCCAACATCGACACCGACATTAACCCTGGACTTCGTTAGCTTTCGGTTTGTCATGATGACTCTTCCTTGCTAAATTCGGGCTCGAGGCCCATTCGACTGTTCGAGTTTGTAAATCGGGTCGGCCCGGCGCCCACGCTTGTTAACGGTCTTTAGACCTATCGCTCATCGGGCTGCCGGGCCGGTAACTTATGGTGGTAAGTTACGGGTCTCACCTTACCGAATATTTGGGGAATTAGGCCATACAAGGCGCTGCAGGCCGACAGCTTACTTTGTGCACTTTTTGCGCGGTCGCTGTCGCTCCCATTTTCGCGCAAAACGCGCACAAAGTAAGCTGCGGCTGAGCGCGGCGTTAGCGTATCGTAAGAAAAAATTTTTGTAGTGATCCAAAGGTACGTATAAAGATAATTGAAGAAAGCCCGTGTCAAAGGAAGTTTGGGCTCGGAAAGCCCGGAGAATAAGGATTCATGGCCTGTAACAAACAGCTTGCCTTTCGCCTGCTTGCACAAAAAATAGGAAAAGGCTTCTGTAAAAAAAGGTGTAATCTTTAAGCGCTTTTAGAGCATCAAAGTCAGCATGATGATTAAAAATGCAGCTGAGAAATGAATATTCGCGAGTGTTCAGGTTCTGCGCAGTTGCGCAGGCCGCTAAAAACGGGGGCAATATTCGTGGTGCTGAAAGGTGGCATGTTCTTCCCAGACTAAATCACGGGGTTTACGCTAACAAGGCCAGGCAGTTCGCTCCGGGCCTGCGGCCCTCCACGGGACAGCTTACCTTGTGCACGTTTTGCGCGGGTCGCTGCGCTCCCATTATCGCGCAAAACGCGCACAAGGTAAGCTGCCCCTGCTGGCGGCGTTATGCATCAACAGCATGAAATGTAGAATAATCTTAATAAGTTGTGTTGCGTTTTCTGGGTGTACTCAATTTTTTGTAGGAGATGGGATGTTCCAGATTGAGGGCGCAGCCCCTGGAGACTGCATATTGGCAGTATCTGAGCCAGGAATTAAACCCGCTGCACATAACGTTCGAGAAGTGCACGGAGAATTTAGCCACGATTTTGTAGTGTCACCCGTGAGCAAGCGATACTACGCATCTCTGTCTTGCGACGGACGTTCTGTAAAAGAGCGTACATTTATTTATCCAAATGAAATTGGGGTTGGCGGTGTGCTTAAAATATAGCCTTGTGGTTCAAATACATAACAAGCAGCGGCAGAGCGACAGCCAACACTACGCGCCTTTTGTGTTACTCGCTGTCGCTCAAACATTAACACAAAAGGCGCTCCGCGTTGGCTGCGCCTGCGCTGGGCGTTATGCATCATCAGAGTGAGAACAACATGTCAGAAGGAATTGCAACAACATATGCAAAGGCAATCGATGATTTGGCCGGTAAAATATTCATTCCTGGCTTAATTGCATCGTTGGTCGTAGAGCTTGGTCCTTGGTATCAAAGGAGTCAGGAAGCCGGCCTCATTGAAACATACATGGTATTCGCAGTAGTAGGATTTCTACTATCCTTTGCTATTTTTGGTGTCCTGAGTTTCATTTATGTAAATGTCAAATATGGAGAAAGAATTGCACCTATATTGTCAGTTTTTTTAATGCCAATTGGGTTTGCCGCGCTTTTTCCAAGTTATTTTTCAGGGTTCTCAGTGCCATTAAGTGAAGTCTCAGGGGTTGCTATCTTGGCTTGGTCTTTCGTCCTTTTAGGCAAGGAGTCCGTAGGTGCATCGCAAAATGCATAACAAACAGCGGCAGAGCGACAGCCAACGCTACGCACCTTTTGTGTTACTCGCTGCCGCTCAAACATTAACACAAAATGTGCTCCGCGCCGGCTGCGCCTGCGCTGGGCGTTATGGCATGAGGCCATTCAATTTAAAAAGGAGAAGTCATGAAGGAATCATTGAAATGTTGGTGGTCTACGGCTGAAGCACATGAAAAAAATGCGTTAATCGTGTTGGGTGTAATTTCAGTCGGTATCTTTCTTTTCGCATCAGGGATTTCAGTAGGTAGAGTTGTAGGATCGCTTTTATGATTATAGCGAGCTTAAGAGGCGTGCTATCAGTGGTGGTCGCAGCAAAAGAGCGCTGAATTTAGGGCATAGTACACCGGCCATAACAAGCAGCGGCAGAGCGACAGCCAACGCTACGCGCCTTTTGTGTTACTCGCTGGCGCTCAAACATTAACACAAAAGGAGCTCCGCGCTGGCTGCGCCTGCGCTGGGCGTTAAGTTCCAAAACTATGATCGAACACTATTCAATAGTTGAAAAATTCGAGATCGCGAATAGAGGTGTAGTCGTAGCAATAGATGGAATCACTGATCGGGTGCCAGGAAGAGCTTACAAAGTGGAAATACGAGGAGCTTCCGGAGGGTCTATCGTTACGGAGGCATTTAAAGAGTGGCTGTTACGTAGAAATCCAACTCCAATAGAAAAAGAAGCTTACACGCTTAGAGGGGTACACAAATCAGATGTGCCAGAAAATGCAGTTTTGGTGTTCACTGAAGGCCCAGGAACTTAACAATTCGTTGCAGGGGACGTGCTACAATATGCACCTTTTGCGCGGGTCGCTGCGCTCCCATTATCGCGCAAAAAGTGCATATTGTAGCACGCCCCTGAACTCGGCGTTTATGGCTTCAGAGAGTGCCAATGATAAGAATCTATTTTTTAACAATCGCTACTCTTCTAATCAGCTTGACGGCCCAAGCTGGTGAACCAATTAGTTGCAATATCACGGATTCCAGGCATGCGGTTTACTATAGAGATATTTCGCGGGCCAAATTCGGGAAAGAAGTAGATATTAAAGCAGTGCTTCGAGAAAAATTACTCAAGCATGCAAAGGAAGTCGAGCGCATAGCGAATTGGGATAGGAAATACAGTGGCCCCGATGAGGAGTATATTCCTGTATTAATTGGGATATTGGATCAGAGTGCAGGGCTAAATCGCGAGTTCTCATGCTTTTGGGACCTCGTGGAAGAAGGCGATATTGTCCGTGAATTTAAAGACAAAGAGCCAATGGTTTTTAGGGAAGGCTATGGCCTTTTTAGAAAGGGTAAATTAATTGCCTATTTTTACTCAGGTATCGGGGTGGTGTGAGCCATAACAAAGCAATGCAGCCGACGTCTTACTTTGTGCACTTTTTGCACGGTCGCTGCGCTCCCATTATCGTGCAAAAAGCACACAAAGTAAGCCGCGGCTGATTGCGGCGTTAGGCAAGTGGCCAAAGTCATGGAGAAATATAAATACAATATTTTCGGCAGAGAAGTCCTGATTGAAAGAAGCCAAAATCGCTGGGCAACTTTCTACCAGGGTTCAGAAGGTAAGCGCCGAAATGCAGAAATATTTGTACCGCCAGAAATTACGGAAGTTGAGTTAACTCAGTATCTGACAGATCTTTGTCATGAGTGGGCAACTGAAAGGCATCCGTCAGTGGTGCGTCTGGGGGAAAATAAGTAAATTGGCATTCGTAGGGCATCCTGCCTAACAAGGCCGGGCAGCCAGGCTCCGGGCCTGCGGCCCTCCGCGGGACAGCTTACCTTGTGCGCGTTTTGCGCGGGTCGCTGCGCTCCCATTTTCGCGCAAAACGCGCACAAGGTAAGCTGCCCCTGCCGGCGGCGTTAAGTGATATGAGATATTTATCAACAATAGTACTTGCATTAACCCTCTTGTATCCGATATCAAGTGTGGCAATCGATAGAGCGTTCCATCCTTCTGTGGCATCGGCAGAGGCAGATATTGAAGGCCTAGGGAGAGTCGAAGTTGTAAGGCTCATGTATAAAGATGAGCGTACAGGCCAAGAAATGCCTACGTATGCACATTATTTAGTGTTATATGATGTGGAGCCGGTCATTATCGATAAAATTGATGGGCATACACCAAAAATTCAAATAGAAAATAACATAATTACTATTTTCTATCATGCCGGCGGCAATGCGTATCTATATAAAAAATACAAAGTTAAAGATCGCGAAATTACCCTCATAGGGAAAGGCAATGCCCGCACTTAACAAGGCCAAGCAGTTTGCTCCGGGCCTTCGGCCCTCCGCGGGACGTCCAACGCTGTGCACCTTTTGCGCGGTCGCTGTCGCTCCCATTATTGCGCAAAAGGCGCACAACGTTGGCCGCCCCTGTTGGCGGCGTTAAGCATTCTTAGTCCGGAGAGAGAATCCGTGGAAGAAGTAATTGGTGGTGTATTTAGATTTCTCGGGCGATTTATCGTTGAGGTAATCTTTACTACTGTCTTCGAGATTATGTTTCAATTTCCAGGGAGCATCATTTGCAAGGCATTCACAAAAGAAGGTAAGAAGCCAAATGGTTTTCTTGTAGTGATTACCAGTATTTTGTTTTGGTTGTTGGTGGTTGCTTTGGGTTATTTCGCATATCTCACGCTTTCTAGTGGGCCCAATGCTTAACAAACGCAAGCAGGATGCTACGGCCCTTCGGGCCTCCGCGGGACGCCCAACGCTATGCACGTTTTGTGCGGGTCGCTGCGCTCCCAGTTTCGCACAAAATGTGCATAGCATTGGTCGCCCCTGTTGCGGGCGTTCTGGCTGTAGAAAAACTCTAAAAACCTAGCGTTTTTTGATAAAGTTGAGGGGTCAATCTCCGAGTCCTCTCAATGCCGAACTTCAAGCCACATAACTACAACCAAAGCGCGATGGTTGTAATCAATTTCGAAGAGCAGTTGCAGCCCAACACCTTCGAATACACCCTCCATCACCTGATCGATCATCGTATCAACCTCTCCCTTTTCTACGATAAGTACAAGAATGACGCCGGTGGACGTGCGGCATACGACCCGGCCATTCTCCTGAAAGTGATCTTGTTCGCCTATTCCAAGGGGATAACCTCCAGCCGTGAGATTCAGTGGCAGTGTGAGCACAATATAATTTTCAAAGCCTTGTCTTGTGACAGCGTTCCACATTTCACCAGCATTGCGAGCTTTGTGAGCAGCTACCCTGATGCAATAGAATCGGTCTTTGAGCAGGTACTGATGGTTTGCGACCAAGAGGGGCTCTTGGGTAATGAGCTCTTGGCGATCGATGGCTGCAAGATTTCCTCGAATGCCAGTAAGGCGCATTCAGGTACTTTCAAGGAGCTTGAGCAGAAGCAGGCGAAAATTCGGAAGAAGATCCGCCACTGTCTCTCGGAGCACAAGAAACTAGACGGCAGGAAACCCGCGGAGCGGGAGCGCAAGCAACGTCTGGAGCAGGCAAACAAGACTCTGGAAAAGCACTTTGAGAAGATTGACAACTTCCTAAAGACACAAGCCCCAAGGATGGGGCAGGGCAAAAAACTGAGCGAAGTAAAAAGTAACATCACCGACAATGAGTCGGCGAAGATGACGACTAGCAAAGGTACCATCCAGGGCTATAACGGTATCGCCGCGGTCGACAAGAAACACCAGATCATTGTGGAGGCGCAGGCCTTCGGCGAAGGGCAGGAAACTCACACATTA
>NZ_CAJXKH010000008.1 GCF_913055755.1 uncultured Microbulbifer sp. | reverse complement strand
AACTCCTGCTTGGGGTTCTTGTTGGCATAGGCCCGCAGACCGATACCGGCGCGCAGGTGATCCATGCTGGACAGGTGTTCTTTCCACAACTGGTCGAGTACCTGCAACATCACCTGGCGCTCGATGGTCGGCATCAGGTTGGCATCACCGGTGCTCTCGGCAACGCGCTCCAGTTTCTGGTCGTAGGCTTCCTGGGCTGCCGTAACAATCTTCTGCCGCAGGCTTTCCTCGTGCAGGGTGCGGTCTTCGTCCAACCACTGCTGCACCGGCAACTGCAGTCCCATTTCCCCGGCCAGCTGCTGTTCGAGTCCCGCTATGTCCCACTGCTCTTCGACACTCTGCGGCGGCACATAGGCAGCGATCAGTTCGCCCACCACATCCTCGCGGATCGCGGTGATGGTTTCGCTGATGGTTTCGGCTTCCAGCAGTTCGTTGCGCTGGGAGTAAATGACCTGACGCTGGTCGTTGGCAACATCGTCGTATTCCAGCAGCTGCTTGCGGATATCGAAGTTGCGGCCTTCCACCCGGCGCTGGGCCTTTTCGATGGCATTGGACACCATCCGGTGTTCGATCGCTTCACCGCGCTCCATGCCCAGCATCTGCATAAAGTTCTTCACCCGGTCGGAAGCGAAGATGCGCATCAGGTTATCTTCCAGCGACAGGTAGAAGCGGGTTACCCCGGGGTCACCCTGGCGACCGGCACGGCCGCGCAACTGGTTGTCGATACGGCGGGATTCGTGGCGCTCGGTGCCGATGATGTGCAGGCCGCCGGCTTCGATTACGGTTTCGTGACGCGCCTTCCACTCGGCCTTGATCGCATCAATTTCTTCTGCGGTGACTTCTCGCCCTTCACTTTCCTGCAGCGCCTCGACCTCCGCTTCCCAGTTGCCACCGAGAACGATGTCGGTACCGCGACCGGCCATGTTGGTGGCAATGGTGACAGTACCCGGGCGCCCGGCCTGGGCGATGATCTGTGCTTCCTTCTCGTGGAACTTGGCGTTCAACACCTGGTGTTCAATCTTGGCCTTTTGCAGCAGGCGGGACATCTCTTCCGAGGTCTCGATGGAAGCGGTGCCCACCAAGATCGGTGCCTTCTTGTCGCGGCAGTACTTGATATCCTCGATGATCGCTTCGAGTTTTTCTTCCTTGGTGAGGTACACCAGGTCGTTCAGGTCTTCGCGCTGCTTGGGCTTGTTGGTGGGAATCACCACCACGTCCAGGCCGTAGATCTGACGGAATTCGAAGGCTTCGGTATCTGCGGTACCGGTCATACCCGACAGTTTGGGATAGAAGCGGAACAGGTTCTGGAAGGTGGTGGAGGCCAGGGTCTGGCTCTCGCTCTGGATCTGCACCTGCTCTTTCGCTTCCAGTGCCTGGTGCAGGCCCTCGGACAGGCGGCGTCCCGGCATGGTGCGGCCGGTATGCTCGTCAATCAGCACCACCTGGCCGTTCTGCACGATGTAGTCCACATCTTTATGGAACAGGACGTGGGCGCGCAGTGCCGCATTCACGTGGTGCAGCAGTCCCAGGTTACCCGGCGCATACAGAGACTCGCCCTCTTTCAGCAGGCCGGTACGGCTCAGCAGGTCTTCGACCAGTTCGTGACCGTCTTCACTCATTTCCACCTGACGGGTCTTTTCGTCCACGGTGTAATGACCTTCGCCGCCCTCTTCTGCACGCTGCAGCTGCGGCACCAGCTTGTTCATGGCCAGATAGAGGTGGGAGGAATCTTCCGCGGCCCCGGAAATGATCAGCGGGGTACGGGCCTCGTCGATCAGGATGGAATCCACCTCGTCGACGATGGCAAAATTTTGCGGGCGCTGGGTGCGATCTTCCTTGCGCAACACCATGTTGTCGCGCAGGTAGTCGAAGCCGAACTCGTTGTTGGTGCCGTAGGTAATGTCCGCCTGATAGGCGGCCTTCTTGTCTTCCGGGTGCTGCTGGGACACCACGATACCCACGGTCAGGCCGAGGAATTCATACACCGGACGCATCCAGTTGGCATCGCGGGAGGCCAGGTAATCGTTCACGGTCACGATATGCACACCCTTGCCTTCCAGGGCGTTGAGGTAGGCCGGCAGTGTCGCCACCAGGGTTTTACCCTCACCGGTGCGCATTTCCGCAATACGCCCCTCGTGCAGGGTCATACCACCGATCATCTGCACATCAAAATGACGCATGCCCATGGTGCGGGCGCCAGCCTCGCGGACCGCGGCAAAGGCCTCCGGGAGA
Source organism: uncultured Microbulbifer sp. (assembly GCF_913055755.1). Classification (GTDB taxonomy): domain Bacteria; phylum Pseudomonadota; class Gammaproteobacteria; order Pseudomonadales; family Cellvibrionaceae; genus Microbulbifer. The sequence continues at coordinate 67,959 of NZ_CAJXKH010000008.1, read as the reverse complement.
ATCTGGTCGAGCGTCTCGCCATCTTGCAGGCGCTGTTTGAATTCGTCGGTTTTGGCTTTCAGCGCGGCGTCATCCAGCGCCTTGTATTCGTCCTCAAGCGCGTTGATCTTGACGACCACCTTGCGCATACGCTTGAGTTCGCGGTCATTTTTTGAACCGAAGACCGTTTTTATCAGTTTGCCAATCATTATTCAGAAACCACATTAATGCTGAGTGTGCCTGCGGACGCTTGCCGCGAGGCCCTGCGAAGGGTGCAAGTAAACAGGAAGGCGCCAGCGGCCGCAACTCCCCGCACGCACGAGGTAGCTACGGGCGCCACCAGGCGCCTGTTGCGCAATAGAAGAGGATAGTTGTTATCTGCCGGTGCGACGGATATAGGTAGCGGGGTCTACCGGACGGTTGTTCTTGTAGACTTCAAAATGTACATGGGGACCAGTAGAGCGGCCACTGGAGCCCATCAGGGCAATCACCTGCCCCTTCTTGACCACGTCACCCAGCTTTACTTTCAGCTCGCTGTTGTGACCATAACGTGTGGTATAGCCATTGCCGTGGTTGATTTCCACCAGCTGGCCGTAGCCGTAACGGTCTTCCGCCCAGGTCACCACACCTGCGGCTACAGATACCACGTCGGAGCCATTCTTGCCGGCAAAGTCCACGCCCTTGTGCCAGGAGCGGCGGCCGCTGAAGGGGTCGGTGCGGTAACCGTAGCGCGAAGACATCCAGCCGCGGGAAATCGGGCGCCCGGCGATAAACTGCTCGTCCTGCAGCTGGCGGCGTGCCATCAGGGATTCGAGCGTCGACAGTTGCATCTGCCGGTCTTCTATCTGGTCCGACAGGTCGCCGATCACTTCAAGGAACTGCGGCGGCTGGTAGGGAAGTTCACTGGCACCGGCAATACCCGGATCTTCCGGACCACCGACTGCGGGTACGCTGCCGAACTGGAACTCACCCTCGTCGAGCTTGGCAATGGTAGTGAGGCGCTCGCCGAGTGCATCCAGGCGGGTCAAACGAGCCTGCATTTCCGCCAGTTTTACGGTCAGGGCGGTCAGCTGTTCGCGGGCTTCGCGGTCGGCCTCGCCGATCTGCTCCTGCTGTTTGCGCAGGGCCTTGTTCCAGGCCTTTACCGCCCGCGCATCAAACACGTCGGATTCGGCCACCGGCAGGTTGGCACCAAGCCAAAGGGCACCCACAGGCAGGCCCAAAAGGCAGAGTCCGAGCAGGGCTTTGCTCAGTCCACCGAAATTGAAGCTGCGGGAGACACCTCCGCGCTCATTGACGAAAATAATTTTCATATCAGGCGTACAAGACTTGCGGCTGAATTGTTGTTGTAGTCGTTGTTCTTGTAATCGTTACGGCACCCTTACGGTGCCGGGACTGCCGCTTCCTGCTCTGTCCCACGCCTTCCGGTTGGCGAGAGGCCATCTATCTACCAGAGATGACGGCCAAAAAATCTGTCAAACGCACAAAATGGGCAAGCCCGGTATTCCGCGGGCACAGCTGCGTCATTCTGTACGCAAAAAAGCCGGCAATATTCGTGCCGGCTTTTGCAGGGTTGCTTCTCTCTTACACCGCCAGGATCGGCTTGACGTAGGAGATCGGCGCTTCCTGGTCACCCTCGAAGGTCACCATTTCCCAGGCATCTTCCTGCGCCATCAGGGTGCGCAGGGACTTGTTGTTCAGTGCATGGCCGGATTTGAACGCCTTGAACTCACCGATCACACTGGTACCCAGCAGGTACAGGTCGCCAATGGCATCGAGGATCTTGTGCTTGACGAACTCGTCTTCGTAACGCAGGCCGCCCTCGTTGAGGATGCGGTACTGATCGATCACGATCGCGTTATCGACGCTGCCACCCTGTACCAGGCCCTTGGAGCGCAGGTACTCGATCTCGTGCATAAAGCCAAAGGTCCGCGCCCGGCTCACTTCCTTGACAAAGGAGGTGCTGGAAAAGTCCACAGAGGAGCTCAGGTTGCGCCCCTGGAATACCGGGTGGTCAAAATCGATGGTAAAGGATACTTTGAAGCCGTTGAACGGCAGGAAGCTGGCAACCTTGTCGCCCTCTTCCACGGTAACCGGCTTCTTGATTCGCAGGAACTTCTTCGGAGCGGCCTGCTCCTGGATGCCCGCGGACTGAATCAGGAATACGAACGGACCGGCGCTGCCGTCCATGATCGGCACTTCCTGGGCGGACAGCTCGATGATCGCGTTGTCGATGCCCAGACCAGCCATGGCGGAAAGCAGGTGTTCCACGGTAGCGATACGCACGTCGCCCTTCACCAGAGTGGTGGACAGCAGGGTATCACCGACATTTTCCGCGCGCGCCTCAATCTCAACCACCGGGTCCAGATCCACCCGACGGAACACAATGCCGCTGTTAACCGGCGCCGGTTTCAAGGTCAGAACAACCTTTTTACCGGTGTGCAGGCCTACGCCAGTGGCGCGAATAGCATTTTTGAGAGTGCGCTGTTTGATCATCTATATCTAAATTCCCATTCGGTATGCTGCACCCGGAGCGCAGCGAGCCGGCGACTATAACAGAAAATAAACGCCAAAACTATACATACACACTTGGTCATGCATGCTGCAGTGGCCTTCACTCGCTATATTCAGCATAGCCCAGCACAAAGACTGTTACGCCAGACTTGCTCACAATTCAGGATACAAATTGTACGCTGATCTCACCCCGGCGACGGTTAATTAGTGTTAATCCCACCCCTGAAAACTATCTGGTCAGCGCTATCTGCGACATACCGCACACCCGAGCCGCCGCTCGGTGCCAGACACACAGTGAGTGACCAGTTGGTTCTTACTTCCTGGCTGTACTATTTTGCAGGCGATTCGGGCACACCCCTGCCACGCCTCGATACTTCTAGTTAGTAGGCCGTCCCGCAAATCCCTTTACCGCTGCGATTGGCGCGTCCCTGCTGCCAGTCTTCCCGCCACCCGGAGCCGCTGGCCAAAGCCAGGGCGGGCAGAGATCCGGCCCCGCGGGGCCGGACTTGGACATGAGCAGATTCTCCGCCCCGCGGTGACGGGGCCAGAGCTCCGGGGCGAGATCAGTCGGCCTGGCGGCGCAGGAATGCCGGGATATCCAGGTATTCCATATCCTGATCTGCCGGGTTCATGGACGGCATTGCACGTTTCCCGCGCTCACTTTCCACCCGCGCACGGGTTTCCTGGGTTTCGCGCACCTGTTCAGACGGCGCCGCGGAGCGCGCCATTTCACGGGGTTCCGGGCGGCGGGTGTTGTCCACCACCTTGGTGGGACGCGCAACCTGGGCACTGGCCTCGCCGAGGCCTGCGGCCACTACGGTTACCCGCATCTCGTCACCCAGCTTGTCATCCACGGCGGTACCGATAACCACGGTGGCATCGTCAGAGGCGATTTCCTGCACGATCTCACCCACTTCGGAGTACTCGCCCAGGGTCAGTTCCTGGCAGCCGGCATCTTCGCTGCCGGTGATGATATTCACCAGAATACCGCGCGCGCCCTGCAGGTTGACGTTGTCCAGCAGCGGGCTGCGCACTGCCTTTTCCGCCGCTTCACGGGCGCGGTTCTCGCCCACCGCGGAACCGGAACCCATCATCGCCATGCCCATTTCGGACATAACGGTGCGCACATCGGCAAAGTCCACGTTCATGATGCCCGGGCGGATCATCAGGTCAGCAATGCCCTGAACCGCGCCCAGCAGTACATTGTCCGCTTCCTTGTAGGCGCCCTTCATGGTGATCTTGTTGCCCAGTACTTCCAGCAGGCGATCATTGGGGATAGTGATCAGGGAGTCGACCTTGTCGCGCAGCTCGAGGATACCCTCTTCCGCAACCTGCTGGCGCTTGCGACCCTCGATCTTGAACGGGCGGGTAACCACGGCCACGGTCAGAATGCCCAGGTCCTTGGCGATCTCCGCCACGATCGGCGCACCACCAGTACCGGTGCCGCCACCCATACCCGCGGTGATGAACACCATATCCGCGCCGCTCAGAATTTCCGCGATACGGTCGCGGTCTTCCAGTGCGGACTGGCGACCGACATCTGGGTTGGCACCGGCGCCCAGGCCGCGGGTAATGGTATTCCCGAGCTGGATCACGGTGTGCGCCTGTACGTCTTTCAGCGCCTGCGCATCGGTATTGGCACAGATGAAATCCACACCGTCCACATCGCTGCAGATCATGTGCTTGACCGCGTTGCCGCCGCCACCGCCGACACCGATCACCTTGATTACAGGCTTGTCCTGTACGCTGTCTACGAGTTCGAACATTGCTGTTCCCCTTTTTTGCTCATGTCAATTTTTGATTTTCGATCCTGGAAATTATTCTCTGATTCAGAGGTTGCCCCTGAACCAGTGTTTGACCTTGTCCCACCAGGGATTTTCCTCCCGCTGAACACTGGGTCGACCACTTGCCCGCTCTTCTGATTTGAGCGCATACATCAACAGCCCGACACCCGTTGAATAAATCGGGTTGCTGACAATATCGGTTAGTCCGGATACCCCGTGCGGCACCGCCAGGCGAACCGGCATATGGAAAATTTCTTCCGCCAGCTCAACCGCCCCCTCCATCTTCGAAGAGCCGCCGGTCAGCACAATGCCCGCCGCGCACAGGTCTTCGAAACCGCTGCGGCGCAATTCCGCCTGCACCAGGGTGAACAGTTCGTCGTAACGGGGCTCGACCACCTCCGCCAGCGCCTGCCGGGACAGGTCGCGCGGCGCGCGGTCACCGACACTGGGCACCTTGATGGTTTCGCCCTCGCGGGCGAGCTTGGCCAGTGCACAGGCGTATTTGATCTTCAGCTCTTCCGCGTGCGGCGTCGGCGTACGCAGGGCCATGGCAATATCGTTGGTGACCTGGTCACCGGCAATCGGGATAACGCCGGTGTGGCGAATGGAGCCGCCGGTGAACACCGCAATATCCGTGGTGCCGCCACCGATATCCACCATGCACACACCCAGCTCTTTTTCATCATCGGTGAGCACCGCATAGCTGGAAGCCAGCTGCTCGAGAATGATGTCTTCCACTTCCAGGCCGCAGCGGCGAATACACTTCTCGATATTCTGTGCCGCATTAACCGCACCACTCACCAGGTGGACCTTGGCCTCCAGGCGCACACCGGACATGCCCAGCGGCTCCTTGACCCCTTCCTGGTTGTCGATCAGATACTCCTGCGGCAAGGTGTGCAGAATTTTCTGGTCCGCCGGAATCGCCACCGCCCGCGCCGCATCGATCACTCGGTCGAGATCCTGCTGGGTCACTTCGCGATCCTTGATCGCCACAATCCCGTGGGAATTGAGGCTGCGGATATGACTACCGGCAATACCCGCATAGACCGAGTGAATTTCACACCCCGCCATCAGTTCTGCCTCTTCCACCGCGCGCTGGATCGACTGCACGGTGGACTCGATATTGACCACCACACCGCGCTTCATGCCGGTAGAGCGATGCGAGCCGATTCCGACGATATTCAGCGCCCCATCCCCGGCAACCTCACCCACGATCGCAACGACCTTGGAGGTGCCGATATCAAGACCGACGATCATGCGGGGATCTGTAGACTGTGTCATTTGATTTCAACCTCGCTGGGCAATCACTCCGATCCACATTCGACATGTCGGACCAGGGGAAACCCACCTTTTTTATCTGCTTAATTGTTGTCTGTTTGTAATTTTTTCCATTCCACCGCAACTGCGTTGTTATACCGGGTATCCACCCCCGCCACTTTTTGCAGATGCGGCGCCAGTACACCGCGGGTCAGGCTGAGGAAGCGGTCGACCCGCTCCAGCAGCTCGTCGTGCCCCAGTTGCAACCGGATCCCATTGACCAGGTCCAGCTGCCAGCCCGCCAGTTCATCGAATGAAAGGCGGCGCACTTCCATATCTTTGGTTGTGAGCAGCCCGGCAAGTGCCTGGTACTGCGCCATAATCCGTTCCACCAGGTCTGCGTCACCGGCCAGCTCCGGCAGCCGCAGGTCTGTCATCTGTTCCGGCCTCGGCAGCAATTCTCCGCTGGCAATCAACAACTGGTCCTCTCCCCAGATCGCCAGCGGCCGCGCCTCCTCGACCACCACTTCCACCCCGTTGGGCCAGCGGCGGCTGACCGATGCACTCACAATCCAGGGGTTGTCCAACAGCGCATCGCGCATACCGTCAATATCAAGCGCAAAAAAACCCTTCTGCAAATAGGGCAGCAGGATATCTTCCAGCTGCCGCGCGGTGACTGCACGGAAAGGCCCCTTGACCTTCACATCCTCCAGCGCGTCCACCCGGCTGAGTTCTTCAACTGGAGCCCGCTGCCACAGCCACTTGGCGCTGTAGCCGATACCGCTGGCGACCAGCAACAACCCGCAAATCATCAACAGCGGCCGCAGTACGACTGCAGCCCTTCCCGCCTGCGCGCCTGGCAATGCGCGCGCACCTCGTACCGCGCCCCTTACAGCACCTCTCGCCGCACCTTTCTTACCCTTCGCGGCAGCCGGCACTTTTTTGCCGGGCTTTTTCTTGCGTTTCTTTTTATCGGTTTCTATTTCGGTCACAGTTTTTACCGGAACTTATTCGCCCTGGGATTCCTGGTCACCGAAACGCCACTCCGCCAGTTTCTGGGCCAGGCCACCCACATTACCCGCGCCCTGTGTCAGCACAATATCCCCGGGCTCCAGCAGGTCAGCCAGCACAGCCGGGACCTCTTCGACTTTTTCGACAAATACCGGATCTATCTGACCGCGGTTGCGGATACTGCGCGCCAGAGTACGTCCGTCGGCGCCCGGAATCGGCGCTTCTCCTGCGCTATATACATCCAACAGAACCAGTTTGTCGACTTGCGAGAGTACCTGCACAAAATCTTCAAACAGATCCCGGGTGCGGGTGTAGCGATGGGGCTGGTATACCATCACCAGCCGGCGCTCCGGCCAACCGTCGCGCACCGTTTTGATGGTTGCGGCGACCTCACGCGGATGGTGGCCATAATCATCCACCAGCATCACCTTTTCCGCACCCTCGTCGCCACTGACCGGGAAATGCCCGTAAATCTGGAAACGTCTGCCAACACCCTGGAATCCCTCCAGGCCCTCGCGGATCGCCGCATCGCTGACACCCTCTTCGGTCGCTACAGCGATGGCTGCGGTGGCATTCAGCACATTGTGAATACCAGGTACATTCACACACACGTCGAGCTTGCTACCGTCCGGACGGGTTACCGCAAAAAAGCTGCGCAGGGGCTCCTGGCGCACGTCGCTGATGCGGAAATCGTTCTCCTCATCAAATCCATAGGTAGCCACCGGGCGCGCGAAACGGGGAATCACCGCCTGGACATTGGCGTCATCACCGCAGACAACCGCAAGACCGTAAAACGGCAGGTTGTGCACGAAATCGATAAAGATCTGTTTGACCTTTTCAAAATCCCCGCCATAGGTCTCCATATGGTCGGCATCGATATTGGTGACTACCGTCACCATCGGCTGCAGGTGCAGGAATGACGCATCACTTTCATCGGCTTCCGCAATCAGGTACCGGCTCTCGCCCAGTACCGCGTTGGCACCGGCACTATTGACCAGGCCGCCGATCACGAAAGTAGGATCCTTTTTGTCCGCGGCAAAAATCGACGCAATCAGACTGGTGGTGGTGGTCTTGCCGTGGGTACCCGCTACCGCTATGCCGTAGCGGTAGCGCATCAACTCACCCAGCATTTCCGCGCGGCGCACCACCGGAATGCGATTTTCATGGGCCGCTACCAATTCCGGGTTGTCCCCGTAAATGGCTGAAGAGTTCACTACCACATCCACATCGCGCACATTCTCGGCACCGTGGCCTATCTGCACCTGCACGCCCAGGTTGCGCAAACGCTCGGTAACCCGGCTCTCCCGCAGGTCGGAACCGGAAACCTCATACCCCTGGTTCTGCAACACCTCGGCGATACCACTCATGCCCGCACCGCCAATGCCGATAAAGTGAATCCGGCGGATTCGGCGCATTGCCGGCACCTGGTAATGACCTTCTTCGCGCACAATCGGCTTTTCAGTATTTTTTTCGAGAGACATATCAACACCCCATCTCTTCGCGGCACACGGCCAGTACCTGCTCGGTTGCATCGGGAATCGCAACCTTGCGCGCGGCCTCGGCCATGGCCAGTAATTTTTGCGGATTGGCAAACAGGTCGCGGAGAATGTCCGCGAGCATGTCTGCATCCAGCGCGTCCTGCTGAATCACCATTGCCGCACCGGCATTCGCCAGCCACTCACCATTCTTGGTCTGGTGATCGTCAATGGCGAACGGGAAAGGCACCATGATTGCGCCCAGCCCCGCAGCGGCGATTTCCGAAACGGTCAACGCCCCGGAGCGGCAGATCACCAGGTCGGCATTTTCGTAGGCCGCCGCCATATCGGCGATAAACGGCACCACTTCGGCATCCACCTCGGCCCGCTCGTAAGCTTCGCGGGCAACATCCAGATGCCGCTGTCCGGCCTGGTGCACAATCCTCGGGCGAATCGCCGGCTCAAGCCTGGCAATGGCCTCTGGCACCAGTTCATTGATCGCCACCGCACCGAGACTACCGCCAACGATCAGCAACCGCAGCGGCTTCTGTTTAGCCACCCGCTCCGCGGGTACTGGCAGTTCGGCAATTTCACTGCGCACGGGGTTGCCCACCTGTTTTGCCGCTGGCAGCCCGCTGGGGAAAGCCTCCAGCACCCGGTTCGCAATCCGCGCGAGCAGGCGGTTGGTGGTACCCGCCACCGCATTCTGCTCGTGAATGATCAGCGGAATACCGCTGAGCCTTGCGGCGACCCCCCCGGGACCCGTGGCAAAACCGCCGAACCCGAGTACGGCATCCGGCGCCACCATCTTGATCACCCGGCGCGCCTGCATAATCGCCTTACCCACCTGCAGCGGTGCTTTCAGCAATGCTGCGCGACCGCGCCCGCGAATACCTTCCACGGTTATGAAGTGCAGCGGAATATCCGCCGCCGGAATCAGCTGGGACTCGATACCGCGCTGGGTACCCAGCCACTCCACACTCGCGCCCTGCGCCTGCAGGGCCTTCGCCACCGCCAGCGCGGGAAATACATGTCCGCCGGTGCCGCCGGCCATCACCAGAAACTTCTTGCCGCTGAACGGCTGGCTGGAAACTGCCTGCTCTGTCATCACGCAGCCTCCCCGGTTTTGCGATCGCCCAGCTGCAGCGGATTGAAAATAGGTAACTGGCTGATACGGCTGCCAGTCTTTTTCGCTCCCGGCTCTTCGCTCAGTTCCTTCTGTACTCGCCACGCAACCGCGAACAGTGCACAGCAGATCACCAGGCTACTGCCCCCGGAGCTGACAAAGGGCAGCGTCAGCCCCTTGGTCGGCAACAGGCCGGATGCCACGCCCATATTCACAAACGCCTGGCCGGCAATCAGCACCGCAATTCCGAACGTGAGCAGCGCGGCAAAAAATGCCTGGCGGGCCAGTGCCTTGCGCACCAGACGCAACAGCGACCAGGTAAGCGCGGCGTAAAGGCCGATCACCAGCAAACCACCGAGCATGCCCCACTCCTCGGCGAGGATGGCAAAGACAAAATCCGTGTGCGCCTCCGGCAGATAAAACAGTTTCTGCACACTGTTGCCCAACCCGACACCGAACCACTCGCCGCGGCCAAAGGCGATCAGCGACTGGGTCAGCTGATAGCCGCCACTGAACTGCTCTCCCCAGGGATCGAGGAAAGTGGTCAGGCGCTGCAGGCGATAGGGACTCACCAGAGCCATCAGCGCCAGACCGCAGGCGGCGAGCCCCACCAGTAAAAATGTATGTGGCAGCCTGGCGCCAGCGAGAAATACCATCGCCAGCGCGGTACCGGAAATCACCACCACGGATCCGAAATCCGGCTCCAGTAACAGCAACATGGCCACAAACCCGAGTACCGTAATCGGCACCATAAAGCTGCTCCAGTGCCGCAGCTTTTCATTCCGGCGGGTCAGGAAGCTGGCAAAAAATATCAGGCAGCAGAATTTTGCCACTTCCGCCGGCTGCACGGTGATCGGTCCCAGTGCGATCCAGCGCATACTGCCGTTTACGCTGCGTCCGACTCCGGGAATCAGCACCACCACCAGCAGTGCCAGGGCGAAAAACAGCAGGGTCCACGACAGGTTGGACCAGGTATCCAGGGAGATCCGACTCACCACCAGAGCTCCGACGGCGCCCGCCGCAAGAAACACCAGGTGGCGCTTCAGGAAATACCAGGAGTCGTCGTACACATCCGCGGCAAACGCAATGGATGCAGACGCCACCATGATCACACCGATGCTCACCAGGGCGGCAACGCACAGTGGCAATACCCAGTCGTAGGGATCTCCCGCAGCATCGTTGGCCGCGGACCCTGTTGCCTTGCGCTTCAGTTCCATTTGCTGCATGTCAGCGCGACTCATAACACGCCTCCATTACCGGCAACGGGCGCACCGTTGCCGACTACCAGCTGGTCCACTGCGCGTCGAAAGTCTTCCCCGCGCGCCTCGAAATTCCGGTACATATCGAAACTGGCACAGGCTGGCGACAGCAACACGTAATCACCGCGCTCGGCCATCGTGCGCGCCTGCCTCACCGCCTCATCCATATCCGCAGCGGATTGCTGCGCTACCAGGCCGTTAAATACCCGGGCGATCTTGTCGCCGTCAACACCGATGGTGACCAGGCCGCGCAAGGCAGCGGCGGCTTCCGCCAGTGGTGCGAAATCCGCACCTTTTCCGTCGCCTCCGGCGATCAGTACAATTTTGCGTGTATCCGTAGCCAGGCCATCCAGGGCCGCGCGCGTCGCACCTACATTGGTACCCTTGGAGTCATTGACGAAGGTGACCCCGTCGAGGTCTGCCACCCGCTCACAGCGGTGGGTCAGGCCGGCAAACTCCCGCAGCACCTGCAACATCGCCTCCATCGGGAGTCCGACTGCACTGCCCAGCGCCAGCGCCGCCAGTGCATTGGCCACGTTGTGACTGCCGACCATGGCCATGTCACTGGCGCGCATCAATTGATCTGCACCGCGGGCGAGCCACTGCTCACCCTCGATATTCATTACGCCGAATTGCTGCAGGTCCGGCTTGTCCAGCCCGAAACTCCATTCGCGATGGTCCCGCGCCAGCGGGCCGCGTGTCAGCGGGTCCGCCCGATTAATGACCAGTTGTCCTGCATTGCGATATACACGCTGTTTCGCCTGGTGATATGCCGCCAGGTTCGGATAGCGATCCATATGGTCGGCACTGATATTCAGGATGGTGGCGGCATCCGGAGCCAGACTGTGGGTAGTCTCGAGCTGGAAACTGGAGAGCTCCAGCACAAACAACTGCGGCAACGATTGCGCACGCCGCTGCAGCAGGTCGAGCACCGGTACACCGATATTGCCCCCCACCAGCACATCAATACCGGCGGCTTCCGCCATCTGCCCCACCAGGGTGGTCACCGTGCTTTTGCCGTTGGAACCGGTAATCGCGACAATTTGCGGCCGCTGCTCGAGCTCACCGAGCGCCCGCGCAAACAGTTCGATATCGCCAATGGCAGGTACGCCCGCGGCCATCGCCTCGGCAATGGCCGGCTCCGCCAGGGCCACGCCGGGGCTCACGATCAACTCGCTCGCCGCCTTGAGTGTTTCCGGGTTCAGTGGGCCGCACTCTACCGGCACTTCCGCAAACTCCTTGCGGAATTGCGCCAGCGCCGGCGGCTGCGGGCGGCTGTCGACAACCAGCGGAGAAATACCCTGGCGCAGCAGAAAGCGCACTACCGATTGCCCGGTAGCGCCCAGTCCGATCACCACTTTTTTCTCAGAGGTTGCGATTAAGTTCATAAGTTCGTATCAGGGCTTCTTTATTGCTATCTGCTGTTTATCCATTCAATCGTCAGCGCAGTTTGAGGGTCGCCAGCCCCGCCAGCACCAGCACCACGGTAATGATCCAGAAGCGCACGATCACCCGGGGTTCCGGCCAGCCTTTCAATTCAAAGTGGTGGTGCAACGGCGCCATGCGGAAAATCCGCTTGCCGGTCAGCTTGAAGGAAGCGACCTGCAGAATGACGGAAACCGTTTCCATCACGAAGACACCGCCCATGATGAACAGGACAATTTCGTGACGGGTAATCACCGCGATAATGCCCAGTGCGGCGCCCAGTGCCAGTGCGCCCACGTCCCCCATAAATACCTGCGCCGGATAGGTGTTGAACCACAAAAAGCCAAGCCCTGATCCCCCGAGGGCAGCGCAGAACACCGCCAGTTCCCCGGCCCCGGAGATGGAGGGAATGTGCAGGTAGCTGGCAAATTCAACGTGACCCACCAGGTAGGCAATAACTCCGAGCGCGCCACCCACCATGACCGACGGCATGATCGCCAGGCCATCCAGGCCATCGGTCAGGTTGACCGCATTGCTCGACCCGACCACCACGAAATAGGTCAGCAGGATAAAAGCCACCGGCCCGAGATTAATCGCCACATCCTTGAAAAACGGCACGAACAGTTGCGTCTCCGCCGGAGAGGTGGCGCTCATATACAGGTAAATCGCCGCACCCAGGCCGGCCACGGACTGCCAGAAATACTTCCAGCGCGCGATCAGGCCACGGGAATTTTTCTCGACCACCTTTTTGTAGTCATCCACAAACCCCACCGCGCCGAATACGAAAGTCACCAGCAGGGTGACCCACACGTAGCGGTTGCCGAGATCCGACCACAGCAGTGATGCGGAAAAAATCGAGGCAAGAATCAGGGTACCGCCCATGGTCGGGGTGCCGGACTTGCTCAGGTGGGTTTGCGGACCGTCATCGCGCACCGCCTGCCCGACCTGCAGCCGGTTGAGCCAGGTGATCATGCGCGGGCCCACCAGCAGCGAAATACCGAGCGCGGTCAGCGCACTGAGAATTGCGCGCACCGTAAGGTATTCGAAGACCGCAAAGCCTTTCACGTAATGTTGTAAATACTCAGCCAGCCAAAGCAGCATTATCCAGCCCTTCTATTGATTCCCGTTGGTGAGTGCCTGCACTACCAGTTCCATGCGCGCACTGCGGGAACCTTTCACCAGCACAGTGGTGGTTTCATCCAGCTCCGGTGCGAGCGCCTTCACCAGCGCATCGCGATCGGAAAAATTCTTTTGTACATGTTGCCTGCCAGCGGCAAATGCGATGCTGGCAGCGGCGCTCAGCGGCCCCAGCGTAAACAGTTGATCGATGCCGCGCTCGCGGGCCAGCTGCCCCATATCGCGGTGGGCCCGGTCCGCTTCCGGCCCCAGTTCCGCCATATCGCCGAGAACCAGGATTTTCTTGCCCCCGCGCTGTGCCAGCAATTCGATGGCGGCGCTTACCGAGCCCGGATTGGCGTTGTAGCTGTCATCAATGACCGCCGCACCGGACAGTCCGATGTTGACCTGCAAGCGACCGCCGACACCCTGGAGTTGCGACAGGCCGGTTGCGATCTCGGCAACGGGAATACCCGCGGCATAGGCACAGCCGGCGGCGACCAGCGCGTTGTGCACATTGTGTTCGCCGAGCAGTTTCAGCCGTACCGGATGCGCTACGCCCTCGATCACCAGGTCGAAGCTGGCACAGCCGCTGTTGTCCACTGCGATATTATCCGCGTGTACCGCCCACTGATGCCCCAAACCGACTTCCAGGGTGCGCACCCCTTCCGGCATCTCGCCGCGCCAGTAATCTGCATAGTTGTCGTCCGCGTTGATCACTGCCACACCACCCGGTTGCAGACTGGTGTAAATCTGCCCTTTGGCGGTGGCGATTCCGTCGACGGAACCAAATCCTTCCACATGGGCCGGCATTACGTTGTTCACCGCGGTAATTTCCGGGTTGGCAATACCACACAGGTAGCCGATTTCATTCGGGCCACTGGCCCCCATTTCCACGATCAGCACCTGGTGCTCCGGCGCCAGTGAAAACAGGGTCATGGGCACACCGAACTGGTTATTCAGATTACCGCGGGTAACACAGACGCTGTGCCGCTGTCCGAATATTGCCGCGAGCATTTCCTTCACCGTGGTCTTGCCACAGGAACCGGTGATGCCGATTACCGGGCCGCTGAACTGCTCGCGACACAGGCGCCCGATCTGGCCCAGGGCCACCGTGGTATCCGCCACCAGCCACTGCGGCAGCGAGGAACCCGCAATCGGCTTTTCGCTCACCACGCCCAGCACCTTTCCGTCCACTTCGCTCAGGAAATCATGGGCATCGAAACTCTCTCCGCGCAGGGCCACGAACAGTGCATCCGCATCCAGGTTGCGGGTATCGGTACATACCGCAGCAAACTGCACCGAGCCGTTTACCAGCTCGCCGCCAAAGCGCTGTTGCAGTTGCTCCAGTGACAGTGCGCCGATCATTTTTCCGCGCCCTCCAGATCTCGCTGCGCCCGCAGCTGCAGTGCTGCCGCGGCCTGTTCGCGGTCACAGAAGTGCAGTTTTTCATCGCCGACCAGCTGGTAATCCTCATGGCCCTTGCCGGCAATCACGACAGTGTCGCCAGGGGCGGCATGCTCAATGGCAAAGCGGATTGCTTTTGCGCGGTCCACCTCGACGGTTACGCGCTCGGTGGATTCGCCACCGTCTACCCCCTGCAGGATTTCATCGACAATTACCTGCGGATTTTCGCTGCGGGGATTGTCGCTGGTGATGACCGCGCGATCCGCCAGCTCCGCGGCGATGCGCCCCATGGGCGCGCGCTTGCCGGTATCGCGATCACCGCCGCAACCGAATACGCACCAGAGTTGTCCCTTGCAATACGGACGCGCCGCGTCCAGCGCAGCGCGCAGGGCATCCGGGGTGTGCGCGTAGTCCACCAGAACGCTGATATCTTCCGCACCTGTGGCGTCAACCCTTTCCATACGCCCCGGCACCGGTTTGATATCGGGAAACGCCGCCAGAATATCCGCCAGCGGCATACCAGCCGCGGCCACTGCCGCCACCACCGCAAGGGCGTTGTGAATATTGAAATCGCCGATCAACGGTGTTTTCAGCTCGCCCTCGCCCCAGGGCGTGATCAGGTGCAGGGAAAAACCGCCTTCAAGACGCTTGAGGTCCCGCACCTGCAGATCGCCATTCTGCAGCCCGTAGGTAATGATTTTCAGGCCGCGCAGCTTGCAGCGCTCCACCATCTGCGCGCCGAACGGATCATCGATATTGATCACGCCGCGCTTCAGCTTCGGCAGCCCGAACAGCTTTTCCTTGGCGGCGCCATAGGCGGCCATGTTGCCGTGATAATCCAGGTGATCCCGGGACAGGTTGGTAAAAATGGCGGTGTCGAATACCACCCCGTGTACCCGCCCCTGGGACAGGGAGTGCGAGGACACTTCCATGGCCCCGGCCTTTGCACCCTGCCGGGAAAATTCTGCGTAATCTGCCTGCAGCCGCACCGGATCCGGGGTAGTCAGTCCGGTATCTTCCAGAGCGATCTCGCCGTCGCGCCAGATGCCGTTGCCGATAGTGCCCATCACCGCCGCGCTGCCGAAATGGCGCGCCAGCAATTGGGAAGTCAGGTAGGCACAGGTGGTCTTGCCGTTGGTGCCGGTCACCCCCACCAGATACATGGCCTCGGTGGGATGGCCGTAAAAGCGCGCAGCAATCTCCCCGACCCGGGCAGCCAGCCCCGGCACGGTGACCACTGCGACTCCGCTGCGGGTTTCGGTACCGATGGCATCACCGTCCGCCAGCACCGCGGCGGCGCCGTTTTCGATCGCGGCGTCAATAAAAGTGCGCCCGTCGACTTGAGTGCCGCGCAGCGCCATAAACACATCCCCCGCGGATACGCGGCGGCTGTCCAGGGCCACGCCGGAAACGGCGATATCGGGAATCCCCGCATAGCCCGGCACCAGTTCCACCAGGGAAACGGTGCGGTTTTCTGTTTGTGCATTCTTGCGCAGAGTCACGACGTGGTACCTCTCTCGTCCAACTGCGTGGCCAGCTGCTGCTCCGCTGACATAACTTCTTCCGGCGGCACTTGCAGCAGGCGCATGGCCCCGGCCATCACCTTGCCGAAAATCGGCGCCGCAACCTCGCCGCCATAGTACTTGGCGTGGGTGGGGTCATCGATCACCACCACCGCGGCCAGGCGCGGGTTCTGCGCCGGTACAAAACCGGCGAAAACCGAGCGGTAGCGGTTGTCCGCATAGCCCGCACTGCCCACCTTGTGGACCGTGCCGGTTTTGCCCGCTACCCGGTAACCTTCCACCGCCGCCTTTTTGCCGGTGCCGCCAGGACCGATCACCGTCTCCAGCATGGCCACAATTTCTTTGGTCAGCTCCGGCGCCACCACCTGCTCGGGAACCGCGCGACGGGCGTTTTTCCCGGACTCCAGAATGAGGGAAACCGGGCGTTTCTGCCCGGCATTTGCCACCACACTGTAGGCCTGAGCCAGCTGTACCGCATTCACCGTTAAACCGTAGCCGAAGGCGAAGTTGGCCAGCTCAATGGGATGCCAGCGCTGCCTGGTGGGCAGGATTCCCGCGGCCTCCCCGGGAAACCCGCTGCCAACCGCCTCTCCGAGCCCCAGACGGTAAAAAAGTTCACGTAACTGTTCCGGCTCCAGGTCCATCGCCACCTTGGTGATCCCCACCTGACTGGACTTGGTAATCACCTTGGTCAGGTCAATCAGGCCGTAGTTCACCGGATCCAGCAGGGTTTTCCCCGGCAGGCGGATGTACCCCGGGCTGGTATTGATCTGCGTATGCGGCGTATAGCGGCCGGTCTCCAGCGCCGCCAGCGCGGTCAGCGGCTTGATGGTAGAACCGGGCTCAAACTGGTCGATCAACGCGCGGTTACGCATCGCCGCCGCCTTCACTCCCTCCCGGTTGTTGGGATTGAAAGACGGCTGATTCGCCATCGCCAGCACTTCGCTGGTGCGCGTATCAAGGATCACCATAAAGCCCGATGCCGCGCCATTTTCCGCCACCGCCTTCTTCAGCTCGCGATAGGCGAGATACTGCAGGCGCATATCAATGGTGAGCTGCAGGTCGCGGCCCGGGCGCGCCTCTTGCTTGACCGCCAGGTCCTGCACCGTGCGCCCCTTGAGATCCTTCATGACCTGGCGCTTGCCCGCCTGGCCAGCGAGGGATTGCTCAAATGCCAGCTCCAGGCCTTCCTGACCGCGGTCGTCAATATTAGTAAAGCCCAGCAGCTGCGCCGTCACTTCACCGGCGGGATAAAAACGGCGGTATTCTTTCTTGCTGTAGACTCCTGCGATATCGAGATCCAGCGCGCGCTGCGCCTGCTCCGGAGTCATGTGCCGGCGCAGGTACATAAAGCCCTTGTTGCGATATTTCTGCAGGCGTTTAGCAAGGCGGGCCGGCGGCGTATCCAGGGCCCCGGCCAGGTGGCGCAACTGGTCTGCCGAGGCCTCTTTCAGCAACTGGGGATTTGCCCACAGGGTCTGCACCGGCGTGCTCACCGCCAGCAACTCGCCGTTGCGGTCGGTAATGGACCCTCGGTAGGCGGCAATTTCCTCGGTACGGATGGTGCGGGCGCGCCCCTGATCCTGCAGGAAACGATAGCCGCGATCCTGCTCCGGCAGAACCTGCAGTCCCGCAAGGTGCACCACCAGTGCCAGCGCCAGCAGGCACAGCAGGCCCGCCACCAGCGCGAAGCGCCAGCGGGCGATACCCGGCTGTTGTTGCTGTTTTTTCACTGCACTCATGATGCTCGCTATCCCACGCTGTTATCTGCGCCTTTCCCGCGCGCTTATTTATCTGCTTGCGAAATCAATGTTCCGGTGACACCAGAACCCGCTCGGCGGGCTTCGGCGCCCGCATGTCCAGTTTGTCCTTGGCAACCTGCTCGATGCGGCTATAGGCGGACCAGGCGCCCCGCTCCAGCAACAGCCTTTCCTGCTCGTAGCGCAGCTCGTCCCGATGGCGCTGCGCCTGTTCCAGCCTGGCGGTCAGCGCCCGGCTCTCCTGGGTGGTATGCACGACGCCGAGCGCCGAGACCATCACCAGTAACCAGAGCCCAACCAGCAACCCCTTGTTTCCCATTCCCTCAGCCCAGCTTCTCTGCGATGCGCATCACCGCGCTGCGGGAGCGGACGTTTTCATCGATCTCACGCCCTTCGGCCTTGACCGCCTTACCCACCGACTTCAGAGTCTTCTGGATCTGGCTCTCCATCACCGGCAGCCCGCGGGGCAGCTGCGGCCCTTTTTCTTTTTCGCGGATAAACCGCTTCACCATCCTGTCTTCCAGGGAGTGGAAGCTGATCACCACCAGGCGCCCGCCCGGTTTTAGCAGCGAGAGCGACTTTTCCAGCGCCTGCTGCAGATCATCCAGCTCCCCGTTCACGTGTATCCGGATCGCCTGGAACACCCGGGTCGCCGGGTGCTTGCCCTTTTCCCAGGCCGGATTGGCAGCCTTCACCACTTCCGCGAGATCCAGCGTGCGCTCAAACGGCTTTTCCCCGCGCCGGCGCACTATGGCCCCGGCCATACGGCGCGCAAATCGCTCTTCGCCGTACTCCTTGAATACCCTTGCCAGCTCCGCCTCGGACTCACTGTTGACCCAGTCCGCCGCGCTCATGCCGCGACTGGTGTCCATGCGCATATCCAGGGGGCCGTCGTGCAGGAAGCTGAAGCCCCG
This sequence comes from uncultured Microbulbifer sp., assembly GCF_913055755.1. Lineage (GTDB taxonomy): Bacteria > Pseudomonadota > Gammaproteobacteria > Pseudomonadales > Cellvibrionaceae > Microbulbifer. Next base: position 49,409 of record NZ_CAJXKH010000008.1, on the reverse strand, counting down.
CTCCGCCTGATCCAGCTGCGGCGAGGAAACCCCCAGATCCAGCAGGATGCCATCCACCTGGCCGGCCATCGACGCGGCCGCCTGATCCATATCCGCAAAAGACCCGTGCCAGATCTGGAACCGCGGCTCCCCGGCAAATCGCTCGCCGGCGTAGGCGATAGCCTGGGGATCCTTGTCCACCGCGAGCAACCGCCCTTCGGGGCTGAGCTTCTCGAGAACCAGCGCACTGTGTCCGCCGCGGCCGAAAGTGCCGTCTATATAGAAGCCGGCCGGATCCACCACCAGGGCATCCACGGCCTCGCGTAACAACACACTGCGATGCAGCTCCTGGGACACCCCGTTCTCCTGCGTTTATCTGCCAATTAAAGAGAGAGGGAGGCCATTTCTTCCGGCATTTCACCCTCGCCTTCGCTGTCGTCCAGCCAGCTCATCCAGCGATCTTCGCTCCAGAGCTCGAGCTTCTTGCCCTGCCCTACCAGCATCAACTTCTTCTCCAGCCCCGCGTACTCCCGCAGGGTGGGCGGGATCAACACCCGGCCATTGGTATCCACCTGCAGCTCGCAGGCGTAACCGATCAACAGTCGCTGCGCCCGCCGGGCAACCTTGTTGAAGCTGGACAGCGCTTCAATTTTAGGAAGAATCTCACGCCACTGCGCCTCTGGATAGACGAGTAGGCAGCGCTCTTCCGTATGCGCGGTTACGACCAGACGGCCATCGCAATCCTCCAGCAGCGTGTCCCTGACACGCGCCGGAATCGCCAGACGCCCCTTGGCGTCCATGTTGATTGCGTGGCTACCTAGATACACGGTCCCAACCGTTGGTTAATTTCAGTTCAGTTGCGGCCCGACACACGGGCCCGAGACAGTGGATGATCCGGGAGGCACGCGCCATAAACCGATCAAAACTTGCGCGTTTTTCACCTGCGGTACGTGAATATCCACTCACTTCCACAAATGCTCCACTAAGACCCACAAATATCCACTTTTCCCCACCAACGACACTATAAATCTGGATGGTGCAAAGTCAAGGAAATCGACGGCTTCCCGGAAGAAAAAACCCAGTAGTTTCGCGGCCTGCAGGCGAAGTGTTTACATTTCAGGCAAGACGAGTGGCGAGCAAATGCACAACAGAGCAAGCACTTACTCATGCAACCTGACAAGTTACTTTAACTTTGCGAGCGAGCCCCTTGAGGGGGAACAGAAAGGAAAAATGTGAGTGGACGCTAACGGATTCCCGCCAGTCGCAGCCCCGCCGACTGCAGGCAATGGGACACCTTAGAACTATAACGCATATAAAAATCAGCTTTTATTATTTTTCACCGAGATGAAGTCAGGGTAGCTTTGCACCATCGATCAATCCAGCGGGAAACCACCCATGGGCTTTACAGCAGGACTCAACAGACAGGCGGCGGAACAGGTGCGCACCTTTCATCACGGCGCCGACCTGGATGCCCTGAACCAGCGCTTCAAAGACAGCAAGCCCAGCGAAATCATGCAGTTCACCGTCGAGCAGGCGGAAAACCCGGTGGTGTTTACCAACTTCCGCCCGCTGGCAGTGGCCTTCCTGCACCTGATTACCCGGGCCAAGCCGGATATTCCGGTGATCTGGGTCGATCACGGCTACAACACGCCGGAGACCTACCGCCACATAGAGCGCGTGATCAAGTTGCTGGACCTGAACCTGCACACCTTCTCGCCAAAGATGTCTGCTGCCCACTACAACGCGGTGTACGGCGGCATTCCCCCGCTGGACACCCCGGAGCACGACTTTTTCTCCCGCACGGTAAAGCTCGAGCCCTTCAACCGCGCCATGCAGGAGCTGAAACCGGACGTGTGGCTGAACGGCATCCGCCACGACCAGAACGCCCACCGCAAAGGGCTGGATATCTTCACCAAGGGCAACCATGGCACCATTCGCGTGGCGCCCATGTTCCACCTCAAGGAAATTGACGTGGAAGAGTATGTGTACGAGCAGGATCTGCCGGACAACGACGTCTACTTCGACCCCACCAAGGGCGAAGAGCACCGCGAGTGCGGCCTGCTGCTGCAGAAGTAATTCACGGCGTATTTACCGGGTACCAGCCAACGGGGCCCGGGCCGAAGCCAGTTTGGACCTATCGGGAAGATACACGGACGTACTGCCAGGGAGGGCATTCAACCGGCGGCGCAAGCGCCGCGGTCGAAGGACAGGAATTAGGTGAGTCAGCCGATAAGCCGGGTTCTGTCGCGGACAATCATTCATCTGGGATGTGTGTCACCACACACCTCAAGCGACCTACCCGCCCCCAGTGCGGGTCACACCTTCTAGCTTGCGCTGTAGGGGGCCTATTTGGTCTTGCTCCGAACGGGGTTTACCATGCCGCGGACTGTTACCAGCCGCGCGGTGCGCTCTTACCGCACCCTTTCACCCTTACCTGTGCCCCAGACCGAAGTCTGAAGGCCATCGGCGGTCTACTCTCTGCTGCACTTTCCGTAGGCTCGCGCCCCCCAGGCGTTACCTGGCGTCCCACCCTATGGAGCCCGGACTTTCCTCCACCGCCCGACCCGAAGGCCTGGCAGCAGCGATTGCCTGGCTGACTCGGCGCGAAGAGTAATGAGCACGGGCGGCCAATGCAAGGGGCTTTTTTGACGGTTTCAGGACAACCTCAACCCTGCCTATTTCCGCTCCAGCGACCAGTTGTACAGGGCCTTTTTGTTGACCCCGGTGATCTCCGCAGCGATGGCTGCAGCGCGCTTGGGCGGCAGCTCCGCCAGCAGCAGTTCCATGACCCGGCGGGCCTCTGCATCCAGCTCTGAGCTCTTCTGCGGTTCCGCGCCCCGCACCAGCAGTACTATCTCACCCCGTTGCTGGTTACTGTCGGCTCGCACCCAGTCCGCCAGTTGTGCCAGCGGCAGCAGGTGGATGGTCTCGAAAGCCTTGGAAATTTCCCGCGCAATCACCGCCTCCCGCTCAGGGCCGAATGCGGCTGCCATGGCATCCAGGGTGTCGGCCACCCGGTGGGGCGCCTCGTAAAACACCATGGTGCGCACTTCTGACGCGAGGTTTTGCAGCGCCTTCTCCCGGGCCAGGGGCTTGGCGGGCAGGAAACCCTCAAAGGTGAATCGGTCACTGGGCAGCCCCGCTGCCGACAGCGCGGCCACAAAGGCACAGGGACCGGGAATGGGCACCACCCGGAAACCGCGCTCGCGGGCCAGCCGCACCAGCCGGTAGCCCGGATCGGAGATCAGCGGGGTGCCGGCGTCCGAGATCAGCGCCACGGTCTTGCCCGCCTCCAGCTCCGCCAACAAACGCTCGGTACGCTGGTCGTCCGAGTGGTCATGGTAGGCCACCAGGGGGGTTTCGATATTGAAATGGGAAAAAAGTCTCTGACTGTGACGGGTGTCCTCCGCCGCAACCAGATCGGCGGATTGTAGAACTTCAGCCGCTCGCGGTACCATATCCGCCAAATTACCAATGGGCGTAGCGACGATATAAAGCAACGCTTTATCCGGCCCCATAGTTCACTCCAGAATAAGTTTTGTGGGAGAAGAATATGTCCGCCCTTTTACGGCGCACCCCTGTATTTGCCGCCAGCCTGCTGGCATTGGCCCTGGCCGGTTGCCAGACCCCGAGCTCGCAGCCCGGCGCCCAGATCCCCACGGAACCCAGCGCCGCCATTGCCGACCGCCAGAGCGCAATCGAGCTACTGAACAGCGCGCGCCAGCTGCCATCCCCGGAAAAAGACCGCAAGCAGCTGCAGGCGGCCGCCATTCTATACACTCTGGGCGATAACGCGACTGCCGAACAGGCCGCCAGTCAGATCGACGCACAGAACCTCAGCGATCCTGAGTTCGCCCAGTATGCGCGGGTTTACGGTGAGATACTGGCGGCGGACGACGACTTCTTCCAGGCCCTGGACCTGGTTAGCGCGCCGCGCCTGGAACAGGCCTGGTACCAGATTCCCGCGGAAACGGCACTGCCCCTGCGCAACCTGCGCGCGGACCTGTGGAGCCTGATGGGCGATATTGACAGCGGTATTCACGAGCGCCAGCGCATCGCCGCCATCGCCCGCGACGACCAGGCCATCAATGCCAACAATGACGGTTTCTGGCAACTGCTCACCCAGCTGCCCTCCAGCGAGTTGCGCCTGCGCGCCGACGAGGCCCTGAGTGCGGATATGCGCGCCTGGTACCAGTTGGCCCTGCTCGGCCGCGACACCCAGGCCGACATCAGCACCCAGCTGACTGCCCTCTCCCGCTGGCAACAGCAGTGGCCGACACACACCGCGGCGAGTCACCCGCCGCAGGCACTGCAGTTACTGGAGCAACTCGCCAACCAGCGCGCCCAGAACGTCGCCCTGCTGTTGCCGCTCTCCGGCTCACTGGGTTCCGCCGGGCGCGCGATTCGCGACGGCTTCATGGCGGCTTACTACAGCGCCCTGGACGCCGGTGCACCGACGCCGGAAGTACAGGTGTACGACACCGGCAGCGAGCGCCCGTTTGAAGAGGTGTACCAGACTGCCATCGACAACGGTGCCCAGGCCATTGTCGGCCCCCTGGACAAAAACAGGGTGGCCAACCTGCTCGCCACCGAAACGCTGCCGGTGCCCACCCTGGCCCTCAACTACGGCGACAGCGGCCGCCTCACCGGCGACCTGGTGCAGTTCGGCCTCGCCATCGAGGACGAGGCCCGCCAGGTGGCGCAACAGGCCTACCGACTGGGCCATCGCCAGGCGATGATCCTGGCCCCGGAATCCAACTGGGGGCAGCGCGGGGTCGAGGCCTTCACCGAAGAGTGGAACCGCCTGGGCGGCAGCGTGAGCATCAGCCGCAATTACCGCGACAATACCAATTTTTCCCAGCTCGTCAGCGACGCTCTGTTGATTCCCGAAAGCAAGGCCCGCGAGCGCGAACTGCGCAGCAAGCTGGCCGCGCCGCTCAAGTTCACCCCCCGCCGCCGCGGGGATGTCGACATGCTGTTTGTACTGGCGCAACCCCAGCAGGCACGCCAGATCAATCCCATGCTGACCTACTTCTATGCCAGCGAGCTGCCGGTATTCTCCACTTCACAGGTTTTTGCCGGCACCGTGAACCGCCAGCGCGACCGCGACCTCAACGGGGTGCGCTTTACCGCGATGCCGTGGCTGTTCGAGGGCGACAACAAGACCAAGCGCAACATTGAAGAGCAGGCCGCCCCCGCACCGGCGTTTGCGCGCCTGTATGCGCTGGGCGCCGATGCCTTCCGCCTGTACCCGCGCCTGCCGATGCTGCGCCAATTCCCCAATCAACGGGTGTATGGCCTCACCGGTGCACTCAGCCTGTCGCCGGACGGCCGCGTGGTGCGGGAACAGATCTGGGCCAAGATCGACCAAGGCGCCCCGGTTCCGATCACTTCCTCCGAAGACAATCGCACACAGCCGCAGGTGGAAGACCGGAGCGCCGCGACAAACTGATTCAAACCCTCCATGGAAAAGGAATTTTATGGATACCACGACAGTCGGCACCCAAATGGAGGTGGTCGCGGCCCAGCACCTGCGCGCCGCCGGCCTGAAAATCCTGGAGTGCAATTTCAAGAGCCGTTTTGGTGAAATCGACCTGATTGCCAGGGATGGCGAAACACTGGTTTTTGTCGAAGTGCGCTTCCGCCGCAGCAATCGCTTCGGTGGTGCGGGCATGTCGGTGGACTGGCGCAAGCAGCGAAAATTACACGCGACCGCCAGCAATTACCTGCAGTACCGCAGGCTCGACTGCCCCTGCCGTTTCGATGTAATCGCAATTGAGCACGCAGGCGGGGCGCCTGCAGGCCACGGGGAAACACCACCCCTGAATATTGAGTGGATAAAAAATGCATTCGGACAATAGTCCCAGCCGAAAGGACAGCATCAGCTAAATGGAACAACGAGTCGTAACCCTCTTTCACCACAGCATTGAAGCGACGATGAATGCCGGTGAACTTTTGGCGCCCCTGATTGCCGAAGCCAGCGAAATGATCGTGCATACCCTGCTGGCAGAAAACAAGCTGCTAGTTTGCGGCAACGGCCTCAGTGGCGCACTGGCACAAAGCTTTTGCGCCCAGTTACTGGGAGGATTTGAACGGGAGCGCCCGGGCCTGCCGGCAATTGCGCTCAACGGTGACGGCGTTACCACCGGCACCGTGGCCCGCAATCACGGCCGTGCGGAGTCTTACGCGCGGCAGGTGCGCGCGCTGGGCCAGCCCGGAGACCTGCTGGTAATCATCAGCAGCGATGGCCGCGACTCGAACCTGGTTCAGGCCATCCGCGCCGCCCACGACCGCGATATGGGCGTGCTCGCTCTGACCGGGGGCGAGGGGGACGGCGACTGCACCGCGCTGCTCGATATTCACGACATCGAACTCTGCGTACCCTCTGCGGTAGCCTCCGAGGTACATCAGGTTCACCTACTGACTATTTTCTGCCTGTGCGACCTGGTCGACAGCAGTCTGTTTGGCGGATACGAGGAATAAACCATGAATAATTCCGTTTCCGGAAAGAAGGGAAAAATGATCAAAGTAATTTTAGCCGGCAGCCTGGTTGCGCTGCTTGGCGGCTGCGCGACGGTACTCGACGCCACCCATGACGGCCCCATCCAGCCGGATCCGGGCGAGCGCACCTTCGGTACTTATATCGATGACCAGCAGCTGGAAACCATTACCAAGGTCAATATCGGCAAGGCACACCCCGCACTCAAGGCGGCGAATATCGATGTCACCAGCTTTAACGGCGTGGTACTGCTGACCGGGCAGGTACCCGACAACGAACTGCGCAACCTGGCCGGGCGCACCGCACAACAGGTGCACTCGGTGCGCCAGGTGTATAACGAGGTTCAGGTCCGCGGTACCACCTCGGTACTGGCTCGCACCAGTGACACCTGGCTCACCACCAAGGTCAAGAGTGTGCTGCTGGCGGACAAGGAAATAGACAGTGGCCGCATCAAGGTGATCACCGAGAATGGTGTGGTCTACCTGATGGGACTGCTGACCCGCCAGGAAGCGGAGAATGCGGCGGAAGTCGCGCGCACCGTCGGCGGCGTTCAGAAAGTGGTGAAAGCGGTGGAGTATATCGACTGACGGACTTCCCACACCCGGGCCAATAAAAAAAACGGAGGCACTGGCCTCCGTTTTTTATTGGCGATCTATTTCCAAGATCTACTTTCAGGGTGTCTTCACACCGCTGTGCTTACGGGCGCTCGATCGCAATCGCTGTCGCCTCACCGCCGCCGATGCACAGGCTCGCAATACCTTTTTTCAGATCGCGATTTTCCAGTGCCGCCAGCAGCGTGACGATCACCCGGGCACCGCTGGCACCCAGCGGGTGACCCAGGGCGCAGGCGCCACCGTTGACGTTGACCTTCTCGTGCGCAAGACCCAGCTCGCGCATGCCTGCCATGGTCACCACCGCAAAGGCCTCGTTGATTTCAAACAGGTCCACATCGTCTGCGCCCCAGCCGGCTTTTTCCAGCACGCTGGACATGGCACACACCGGCGCAGTGGTAAACCATTCCGGCTGCTGTGCGTGCTGGCTCTGGCCGCGCAGGACCGCCAGCACATTCAGGCCGCGGGACTTGGCTTCGCTTTCACGCATCAGCACCAGTGCTGCGGCGCCATCGGAAATGGAGCTGGAATTGGCCGCAGTGACGGTACCGTCCTTGCGGAACGCCGGCTTCAGCTGCGGGATCTTGTCCGGGCGGGCACAGCCCGGGCCTTCGTCCACGCTCACTTCCACATCCCCCCGGCGGCTCTGTACCGTGACCGGAGCGATTTCGCGCTGGAATGCGCCACTCTCGATGGCGGCGCTGGCGCGGGCCAGGGACTCCAGCGCAAAGGCGTCCTGCTGTTCCCGGGTGAACCCGAACTTCTCTGCAGTCGCCTCGGCAAAGGTCCCCATCAACTGGCCGTCGTAGGCGTTTTCCAGACCATCGGTAAACATGTGGTCCTGGACCTCACCGTGGCCCAGGCGCATGCCACCGCGGGCCTTGGGCAGCAGGTAGGGCGCATTGCTCATGCTTTCCATACCGCCGGCAACCACCACTTTGACATCACCGGCCAGCAGAGCGTCACGCGCCATCATCACGGTCTTCATACCGGAACCGCACACCTTGTTGACCGTGGTCGTGGGGACACCTTCGGGGATACCGGCCCCCAGGGCCGCCTGGCGGGCCGGCGCCTGGCCGACACCGGCAGGCAGAACACAACCCATCAGCACCTCGCCGACGTCTGCCGCATCCACCTTGGCATCCGCCAGCGCGGCGCGAATTGCCGCGGCACCCAGCTCTGGTGCGCTCAGCGCGGACAGTGCGCCCTGCATGGCGCCCATGGGCGTGCGGGCAATCCCGACAATGACTACCGGGTCTGAAGCGTGATTACTCATAGGATTACTCCGATTTATGCATTCTGCCGCCCCGGCTGGCGCCGGCGGCCTCTCATCATTACGGGGGCGGATTATACCCGATAGTAGCGAACTTCCGACTATCCGCCTTTGGGCGGAACGACGCGAATTTGCGATAAATTCCCCCGGCGCCGTCGGAATCGAGCATGGTAGTATTCGACGCAACACCCGACCTTGTTTGCAGGAATAATAAAGGCCCAATTTATGGATATCTCTACGATCGTCTGGCTGGTAATCATCGCCGCACTGTTTTTCTACGTTGTCAGTATTTACAACCGTCTGGTTGCGCTGAAAAACCGTTATGAGAACGCCTTTGCCCAGATCGAGGTGCAGCTGAAACGTCGCTATGACCTGATTCCCAACCTGGTGGAAACCGCCAAGGGCTACCTCAAGCACGAGAGAGAGACCCTGGAAGCGGTGATCAGCGCGCGCAATACCGCCCTCGCCGGCCTCAAGGCCGCCGCCAGCAACCCCGGATCCGCCGCCGCCATTGCCGACCTGGGCAGCGCCGAAGGCGCACTTGCCGGCGCCCTGGGACGCCTGAACGTGGTGATGGAAGCCTACCCGGACCTCAAGGCCAACCAGAATATGCAGCAGCTCACCGAAGAGCTGACCAGTACCGAAAACAAGGTTGCATTTGCCCGCCAGGCGTTCAACGACGCGGTGATGACCTACAACATTTTCAAGCAGAGCTTCCCACCGGTGTTTTTTGCCGGCTTTTTCGGTCACCGCAACGACGGCAAACTGCTGGAATTTGCCGACTCCGAAACCTTTCAGGCTGCCCCGCGCATCGAATTCTGACGGCGTAACCCATGAATTTTTTTGAATACCAGCAGCAGGCGCGCCGCAATTCGCTGCTGCTTGTCGGCCTGTTCGCAACCGCGGTAGCGGGACTTATCGCCATTACCACCCTGTTCAGTGCGGCGATCCTGAGCTACTCCCGCGGCCAGGAATTTTCCGTCGCCGCCATGGGACAGGTGCTCGGATGGAACACCGTCGCCGGTATAGCGCTGTGCATTGCCGCGGTGATCGCACTGGCGAGCCTGTACAAGCTGCGCCAGTTGGCGGACGGCGGCCGCGCCGTGGCGGAGTCCCTGGGCGGCAGAAAAATCAACACTGCGCCGAGGGATGCCGCGGAAAAACGCGCGGTAAACGTGGTCGAGGAAATGGCGATCGCTTCGGGCACCCCGGTACCGGACATCTATGTGCTGGAAGACCCGGCGATTAATGCCTTTGCCGCCGGCTACAAACCCACCGATGCGGTGATTGGCCTCACCCGCGGCTGTATCGAACGGCTCAACCGGGAGGAACTGCAGGGCGTGGTGGCCCACGAGTTCAGCCATATCTTCAACGGTGATATGCGCCTGAACATCCGTATCGTCGGGCTGCTCCACGGCATTCTGATTATCGGCCTCGCGGGATACTGGCTGTTGCGCGGCTCCTCCTGGAGCAGCGGGCGCAACAATCGCGGCCGCGGTGCCCTGCTGGGCATCGGTGCCGGCCTGATCGCCATTGGCTATACCGGGACATTTTTCGGCAACCTGATCAAATCCGCGGTAAGTCGCCAGCGGGAATACCTGGCGGACGCCTCCGCGGTGCAATTTACCCGCACCAATCAGGGAATAGCCGGGGCGCTGAAAAAGATCGGCGGCCACAGCGCGGGTTCCCGCATCAGTGCCACCAACGCGTCAGAATTCAGCCATATGTATTTTGCCAGCGGACTGAAGCAGTCTTTTGTCGCGCTGTTTTCCACCCACCCGCCGCTGCCCGCCCGCATCCGGCGGCTGGACCCCCAGTGGCAAGGGCAGATGGCAACCAGTGAATCCGGCGCCGGCCTGGCGGTCGACGCAACCGGGCACGAACAGGTTTCCACGATGGCCGCGCCCCCCGCCGGTGGGCTCAGCCGCGGCAGTGACAGCAAAACCCTGATTGACGCCATCGACAACAGTATCGGCAATCCCGATGGGCGCCAGTACGCCCTCAGCCAGGCGCTGTTGGCGCGGGTACCGGAATCGCTGCAGCGCGCCGCCCGCGACCCCTTTTCGGCCCGCGCACTGGTGTACGCGCTGCTGATGCACCCGCAACAGCGAACCGTGCAGACAACGTTGCTCGCAGAAGTGGCCCACCCCGCGGTGGTACGCACGCTGCAGCAGTTGTTGCCCCAGGTCACATCCATCGATACCTCCTGCCGGTTACCGCTACTGGATCTGTGTGTACCGGCACTCAAGGACCTGGCACCGCAGCAGTACCAGGTTTTCAAGCGCAACCTGATCAAGCTGCTGCGCAGCGACGGGCGTGTGGATGTGTGGGAATGGGCACTGTACCGGGTGCTGATGCACGCACTGGAAGGCACACCGGATCGCCAGCGCCTGAGCAGCCACAAGCGCGCGAAAGGCGATGCCAGCCGCTATTTACTGGCGGCAATGGCCCACGCCGACAACCGTGAATACCTGCCGGCGAAGCGAGCCTATGACGCCGGTCTGGCACAACTGGGCCTTGCGATTACACCACTGCCGGCCAAGAGCGATATCCTGTTGCAGCGGCTCGACAAAGCGCTGGCCATTGCCGCGACAATGCCGCCACTGCGCAAGCCCGCACTGCTCAAGGCCATGGTCACCACAATCAGCCACGACAACCGTGTTGCCGCGGAGGAGGTCGAACTCCTGCGGGCAGTGGCCGACTGCCTGGATTGCCCCATGCCGCCGCTGCTGTCACCTGACGGAGTATCAGCGCAAGAACCACTTGCAGAGGATGCGCGGAAGTCTTCGGAGTCCGCACCCCAGACATCCTGATGCTTTTTCCCAGGCGTAAAAAAGCCGACCTTGCTGGTCGGCTTTTTTATCGATTCGGCACTCTTTCCGGGCCAGATTTCTCCACCCGATTTATCCACCTGACGCCCACGCCCTTCCTGGCGTGCCCCGCATCAGGGTCAGGCGTGCTGGTATACCGGGCCAATCCCCATGGTCCACAGGATAACCGAGCCAATCATGACGGTTACCATCATGACCAGGGCCACGGTAATCACCGCCCCGGCGTACAGAAAAGCCCGCTCCTTGCTCATATTCATGAGGATCGGAATTCCCTCGTAAATGAGGTAGACGGAATACACGCCCGCCAGCCCCACCACCGCAGTCACCAGCCACAGGTGCGGATAAATCACCACCATACTCGCGAGGAAAATCGGCGTGGTCACAAACACCGCCAGTGCAGTTCCCTCGTAATGCCTGGTGGGCTCGTCACCCTCGACACCATAAGACTTGGCCATCCAGTTGATAAACTCGCCAAGCAGATAAACCCCCACCAGCATGGCGAAATAGGTGACAACCGCCAGCACAGCCGCGCTCGCAGGCGTCAGTTTGGTCAGATGACCGCCCAGCTCGAATCCGATCCGGGTAACTCCGATGTAACCCGCAATACAGGGAAGCAGGGCCAGAATCGGCACATGGCTGAAAAAAACCTGCAGGAATGAGTGCTTGTCAGACCGAATGGCCTGCCACTCCCTGTCCGGATTGGTAAAAATTCCGATGGTATGACTCAAAAGCTTCACACGATTTCCTCCCGAGTACGGCTTGTTTGCAGTATCGGAAGGCCGGGGGGAATTGACCAATCCGGAACAGGAATCAGGCGTCAGTTTTTACCGCCTCCCATTTGTCGCCACTCACTGACCGGCAATATCAATCGCGGCTTCCGGAAAACAATTAACGAACCGACTCGGCTTCGGTCTCCCCGGTTGATGGCTCGAGGCGAGTTGCCGATTGCATTGAGCAGCGATAGACGCAGGCAGCCACAGACAGCGACACCAGCCAGCCGAGACACATGGTCACCACTGTGTGACTCAGGAAATGGTCACCGATAAGCATCTTGTAAATCCCCAGAATCCAACCCAGCGTCATCCCCACGGCAAAACCAATCCATTGATTGCGCCGACGCCGGAACAGGAAAAACAGCGAAAGCAGCGCAAATCCCCCGCTCGCGTGCCCCGCAGGAAAGCAGCGCACCCGCGGCAGCGTGTCCACAAGCGGCAGGCGATGCAGGAAGGTGACGTAGGGATGGTCGGCACCGAACAGGCTCAGGTCCTTTGGACAGGGCACATTGGTCAGCGACTTCAATACACCCACCAGCGCTACGGTGACCAGCGTCGACACCAGCACGATCAGTAATCCCGAGCGATATTTCCCCAGCAGCTCGTTGCGGCGAAACACAATCAGTACCAGCAGTACCACTTTGGCCAGCAAAGTCAGCAGCGATTTAGGCCCGTCATAAAACAGCATCCGCAACGTCGGATCCTGCTTGTCCAGGATCCACTGGCCGACGTCAGGGCGATAGAGTTTTTGCTGCACCCATAGATCAATGCTGGTGAAATCAAACAGCACCACCGCGAGCAGCAGGCAGGCTACGGCAATGGCAAACTGGCGCGTAAAGAACTGCTTATCCATTGGCAAAGATATCCAGTTCCGGCTGATAGATCTTGGTATCGACTGCCATCAGCCCGAGCAGGGTGTGAAACAGGTAGTCGTGGGAAAACTCTCGGTGAGTAAAACCTTTCCCGGCCGTCTTGGCCTGCTCCCGGCCGTAACCTTCCCCGCTCCAGAAAATCATCGGCACATGTTTCTGTGCGTCTGGTGCGAGGGCATAGGGAAATCCATGCAGGAAAATTCCGTTCTCCCCCAGGGATTCGCCGTGGTCACTGAGATATATCATCGCCGGGGAGAAATCATCCGAAACGCTATTCAGATACCCAATCACTTCACTGAGAAAATAATCCGTATACAGGATCGAATTGTCATAGGCATTCCTGATTTCTTCCTCGCTGCAGTTTTCCAGCAGATTGCTGTGACAGCTGGGCGAGAAGTGGTTAAACCTGGAAGGGTAGCGTTTGGCGTACTCGGGACCGTGACTCCCCATCTGGTGTAACACCATCAGAATGTCACCTTCGGGATGCTCAGCAATATACTTTCTGGCGCCTTCCAGCATCCCCTCATCTCGACATTCAACATCGCAGACAGAATTGTTTGCGCGGTCGCGATAGTTGATATAGGGGACTCTGAGAGCAACGCCTTTGGAATCGGAGTTGTTGTCCAGCCAGGCCACATTTACCCCGGCTCGCTGCAGAATATCCAGCACGTTTTCGGTGCTGCGAGCCCGCTGCTCGCCATAGTGCGCGCGGTCAAGCACCGAGAACATGCATGGTACAGAAATGGCCGTGGCGGTACCGCAGGACCAGACATTGTCAAAGCTGGTGACCCCCATTTGCGACAACCTCGGATTCGTGGGGACCGCGTACCCGTTGAGAGAGAAGTGATCCGCGCGCGCCGTCTCACCAACCACCAGCACAACCAGTTTGCGCTTGCCCGCTGCCGACACCTGCTTCGCATCCGGTGCTATCTGCTGAAACGGCAGGGAACGCTCACTACCCCATTGTTCATCCGCATACTTTACTACCGCATAGATCGGCGCGATGGGATTGGCATAAAAGCGAAGGGGCTTGTGCTCGCGGAAAAACGACGCATAAGCAGAGTTGAAACTGAGCAGTACCAGAATGATCGTGAAGAGAGAAACAGCCAGTAGTTTCAACTGTGCAACCAGTGCCGCAGCAAACTTCCGTCTGCGCACAGGGATCCGGTAGAGAAGGATCGCCGGCAGCACGCCCAAAAAAACCAGATAGATAGCCAGTTTCAGATTCAGCAGCCCGAGTGTCTCGGACGAATCCGTCTGAACTGCACTGGAGACAAGCTCCGTACTGACTATGACATGATAGGAGTCCATAAAATATGCGGTCATGGATGCAAGCAACAGGCTCACAATCAAAAGCGGCTTCATGGCCCGGGTTTCACTGAACGGGACCATCAGCAACATCAGCAGGGCAACAAGCAGGACACCCAGGGATACCACAAAGGCGATATTCCCCGGACTCGCTGGGTAACTGTCAAAAACGTTGGAAAAAAAAGATACATTGCAGAGCAATACCATCCAAAGTACCGCGGCGAAAACGGCAGCCCCTGCAGAAATTTGACGTTGAGCAACCCGGATCATGCTGTGCCTACCTTCAGCGACCATTACTGAGGTGACACTAAGTGCAGGGGAGTCAGGCGGGCGTCAGAAAAATGTCAAAATTTCGTGAAATGCAGGAATACATCCCCGTAATATCCGGTATCCGGGTCATATTGGCGCCAAGGTCAGCGACACCGCACAGAATTTACTTTGCGGAAAAATCTACCTGGAAGACACAACCGCGGGGCTCGCCCGGCAGGACCCTGATCCCCCAGCCCTGGTGTTCACAAATCCGCTTTACCAGTGAAAGCCCCAGGCCGAGGCCCTCCCCGCGCGCGTGGCTTCCGCGCTGAAACGGCCGGAACACGTGCGCATATTGTTCCGGGGCGATCCCCGGTCCCGTATCCTCGACGCGAAAACCGCCGCGGTACAGTACCAGGCGTACGCCCCCCTGATCGGTATAGTGCAGTGCATTGCGCAACAGGTTGGAAATGACGGTGCGCAGAAAGGTGCTCTGGTATTGCCCCGGGTCGGGGCTCTCTACCACACAACGATAATCGATTCCCCGGGCAGTAAACTGCGCACTCCAGATTGCATTCTGCTCCCCCACAGCGGCTGCCAGCGAAACCAGAGAATGCCCCCCATCGTTATCGCTGCGCTCGCGCGCAAGTAGCAGCAGGGTTTTCACCAGTTCGAGCATGTCCTCACTGGCACGGCGGATCCGTTCGAGCTGCGCCCGTTGCTTTGCATCCAGCCCGTGTGAGCCAGCGAGCAGCTCGCAAGAGGTTCCGATCACCATCAACGGTGTACGCAGCTCGTGACTGACATCACCGATAAACAGCTTTTCCCGCTCCAGCGAGCGCCCCAGTTGCTCGAGCGTGTCATCAAACGCCGCCGCTAAACGCCCCACTTCATCATCCGCATAATCCTTGGCAAGCCGCTCCTTACCCCCGGCAGTCGAACCGGTACGCACCTCGTCGGCGAGCGAAACCACCGGCTGCATCACCCGCTTCGCCACTAGCTCGCCCAAGATCCACGCGATCAGCAGACTCGCCACAAATCCGATGAGTACACCATCGAACAGTAGCTGCTCGCGGGCTTCGAACTCCTGCTGATCTTCCACCAGGATATAGGCAAAACCGTCTCGGTTTATTTTGTAGGCGTAGAAGGCCTGCTCCCCCGACACAACTTCGGAAAACCCCTTCCCGACCCTGGCGAACTCGAGCGGCGGCAACAACTGGGGCGTGGAATCGGTGAACAGTTGTTGATCGCTATCGAGCGCAGGTGCTCGGCCGGTACCCAGTGCATCCATCGCAGCCTGCAGTCGCGAGTGCATCTCTTCAGTTACGAGATGCTCTTCGACCAGATAGACAATCTGTACGATACCGATTGAAAAGCCAGCGCTGATCAGCAGCGTCATCAGCACAAAGGCGATGACAATACGCTGCCGCAATGGCTGTTTTGCCTTCACTCGACCAGCTCCACAAGACGGTAACCAACACCGTGCACGGTATGAATAAGGGGGTGAGAGAAGGGCTTGTCGACCACCTGTCGCAACTGATGAATATGACTGCGCAAGCTGTCACTGTCGGGGGCGTCGTCCCCCCAGATTTCCAGCTCCAGGACCTCCCGCGGAACCACCGCCGGGCTTTTTTGCATCAACAGCACCAGTAGCTTCGTCGCCATCGGGTTTAGCTTGAGGGGGTGTCCGGCCCTGCTGGCCTGGTGTGTCGCCGGATTGAATATCAGGTCTGCCACACGCAGCTCACCGACGCCTGCACCGCGACTGCGGCGTGTAATCGCTTCGATCCGCGCAACCAGTTCGGCAAGTGAAAAGGGCTTGACCAGGTAATCGTCTGCACCGGCCCGGAGTCCGCGCAACCGGTCCTCCAGGGCATCCCGTGCCGTCAGCATCAGGATCGGTGTGTCACGGCGGGCATCCTCCCGCAATCGCTGACAGAACAGGTAACCGTCGATACCCGGCAACATGATATCGAGCACGATCAGGTCGTAGTGATGGCTGGCAGCCAGGTGCAGGCCGGTAAGGCCGTCCTGGGCACAATCGACGCTATAGCCTTTGATCTCGAGATAATCGAGCACGTTGGTGAGGATATCCGGGTTGTCTTCAACCACCAGGATACGCATAAGCTACTCACTATCGGCAAAAGACTGTGATGGCCGGCTACGAGAGCCGGCCCATCGGGAGCTGCTGCGCGCCTCTATTTCACGACGCGCAGAGAGGGCTTTTTGGCGGGCTTTTTCAGGGTTGTGGGCGGCGTGGGTTCCGGCGGCTCCGGGGTCTCCTCCGGCTCAAACACCATTCCCTGCCCGTTTTCGCGGGCGTAGATACCCACGACGGCACCAACGGGAACCTGGATATCCGTCGGTACACCACCGAAGCGGGCGCTGAAACGGATAGCGTAGTTATCCATGGTCAGCCCCACCACAGCGGTCTCGGAGACATTGAGCACTATCTGCCCGTCTTCATTAACATGCTGCTGCGGTACCAACACTCCGGGGAGGTGTGTATCCACCAGCAGGTAAGGCGTGCACTTGTTGTCCGTGATCCACTCGTAAAACGCCCGCAGCAGGTACGGGCGGTTGGATGTCATCGGCGGTTTATTCAATCAGCACCTCAGGAGCGCATTTCGCGCTCGAATTCGGTCAGGCTCTGCTGGAATGCTTCGCGGTTGAAGAGACGGTCCATGTAGTCCAGCAGCGGCTTGGCCTGTTTGGTTTTCGGCAGCGCAATTTCCAGCTGCTCCAGTCGCCACAACAGCGGTGCCATGCAGCAGTCCACCAGTGAGAACTCCTCGTTAAAGAAGTACGGCAGATCGGTAAACATGGGCGCAATACCCACCAGGCTGTCGCGCAACTCCTTGCGTGCCGCAGCGGCGTCTTTACCGCCGGCGAGGATTTTGTCTACCAGCGGGCACCAGTCGCGCTCGATACGATACATGATCTGGCGGCTCTGGGCACGGGCAACCGGGTATACCGGCAGCAGCGGCGGATGTGGAAAGCGCTCGTCGAGGTATTCCATCATCACCTTGGTTTCAAACAGCACCAGCTCGCGATCAACCAGGGTTGGCAGCGAGTTGTAGGGATTGAGATCTGCCAGTTCCGCGGGCTTGTCTTCGGGGTCCACATCGACGATATCGACGGACACACCTTTTTCTGCAAGCACAATGCGCACGCGGTGGCTGAAATGACAACGACCATCAGAGAAGAAGGTCATGGAGGAGCGCTTGTTGGTCGGCACACCCATTGTGGAACTACCTCAATCTACATGCCGGCACTATTGCCGGCCATCTATCAAAAATACAAAACGGGCGGTGGGACTGAATCCGGCAACGCCGGCGGCCCACCACCCGATTTACTGGCTGTGCGATCGCTTAGTGATGTACGTCTTTCCAGTACTCGCGATTCAGCAACCAGGCGAAGATAAAGAACACCAGGATAAACGCCAGTACATAGAAGCCCACTTTCTTGCGGGTTTCCGCCATCGGCTCGGCGATGTACTCCATGAAGTTCACCAGGTCATAGACCGCCTGATCATACTCCACGTCGCTCATGGAACCTTTGACCTTGCTCACTTCGAGGCTGCCGCAGTTGGCGTCCATGATCGGGTTACCCAGCTCGTCGCGCACCACATGGCCGTGCTCACGCTTGGGCCCCGGGGCGCATTCCGGCAATCCCTGGAGCTCCATCAGCACGTGGGGCATGCCCACATTCGGGAATACCTTGTTGTTCACACCGGTGGGACGGCTGTCATCCTTATAGAAGCTGCGCAGGTAAGTGTACAACCACTCCGGCGAACGGGCGCGGGCAACCAGGGTCAGATCTGGCGGAGTAGCGCCAAACCACACCTTGGAATCCTCCGGACGCATGGAGATTTCCATCAGGTCGCCGATCTTGTCGTCGCCCAGCACCAGGTTCTGCATCATCAGCTCCGACGGGATGCCCAGGTCGGTGCCAACGCGCTCCCAGCGGGAAAAGTTGGCGCTGTGGCAACCCATGCAGTAGTTGACAAAGTACTTGGCACCGCGCTGCAGGGAGGGCTTGTCGTTCAGGTCAATCTTGATGTGATCCAGCTGTACCGAACTTTCCGCACCCACCGCCTTGATTGGTACGAAGGCCATCAGCAGCACCGCGATAATACCGCCGACCAGCAGGATAAATGACTTGCTGCCAGAAGGGCTGGTAACACGCTTGGGCTCAGGGTAAACCACGTCGCGAGAGGTCAGCCACGGCAGTGCTGCGAACAGCGCAGTGAAGATCAACGCCAACACAGTCACGAACAGGCTCGCCTTCCAGTTCACCGTAGCCATCCACAGGAACATGACCGCGAAAGCACCACTCACAATCCACGACACCATGCCCTTGCGCTCGGTCGGGTTGGACCAGATCGGCATGGTCACGAAGAACGCGAAGTAGAACAGCGTGGCAACCTGCGCCAGGAAGTTACGTCCCGGGGTAGGAGACTGAACGCCCAGGTAGCCGAGGATGATAAATATCGCTGCAAATGCCAGCAGCAGCATCTTCGGCAAAAAGCCCTTGTAGCGAATGGACTTCACCGGGCTCTTGTCGAGCCAGGGCAGTACAAACAGGATCGCGATCGCCGCGCCCATGGCCACCAGGCCGAGGAATTTCGCGGTCAGCGGGCCAATATCCATGGTCACTGCACGCAGTACTGCGTAGAACGGGGTGAAATACCATACCGGCGCAATATGCGGCGGGGTTTTCAGCGGGTTGGCCTCCTCGAAGTTGGCGTATTCAAGGAAGAAACCGCCCATCTCCGGGAAGAAGAACACCACCACACAGAAAACGAACAGGAATACCGCCACGCCGACGAGGTCGTGCACTGTGTAGTAAGGATGGAAAGGTACGCCGTCCAGCGGGATACCGTTTGCATCCTTGTTTTTCTTGATTTCGATACCGTCGGGGTTATTCGAACCCACTTCGTGCAGCGCCAGAATGTGCAGCACCACCAACAGTACCAGTACCAGCGGCAGCGCGATCACATGCAGGGAGAAGAAACGCGTCAGGGTAATACCGGAAATCAGGTAGTCACCGCGAATCCACTGCACCAGATCTTCACCGATACCCGGGATGGCACCAAACAGGGATACGATTACCTGGGCCCCCCAGTAGGACATCTGACCCCAGGGCAGTACGTAGCCCATGAAGGCTTCCGCCATCAGTACCAGGTAAATGCACATGCCGAAAATCCACACCAGCTCCCGCGGCGGCTTGTAAGAGCCGTACATCAGGCCGCGGAACATGTGCAGATAGACCACCACAAAGAAGGCAGAGGCCCCGGTGGAGTGCAGGTAGCGAATCAGCCAGCCCCAGTCCACATCACGCATGATGTATTCCACTGAGGCAAACGCGCCCTCCGCGGAAGGGTTGAAGCTCATTACCAGCCAGATGCCGGTCAGCAGCTGGTTGACCAGTACCAGCATCGACAGCACGCCGAAGAAGTACCAGAGGTTGAAGTTCTTGGGCGCGTAATACTTGCCCATGTGGGTATCCCAGGCGCGATAAATCGGCAGGCGCTGATCAACCCAGTCTCCCAATGCGGTTAGCCAGTTCATGCGCTGCCCTCCTGATCCACGCCAATTACGATTACATCATCGCCTTCATAGGAGTAAGGCGGCACATCCAGGTTGGTCGGCGCCGGTACACCTTTGTACACGCGGCCGGCCATATCGTATTTGGAACCGTGGCAGGGACAGAAGAAGCCACCCATCCACTCGTCGCCACCGAGATCCGCAGCGCCGACTTCCGGGCGATACATGGGCGCGCACCCCAGATGGGTACACAGGCCGACCAGTACCAGGGTCTGAGCCTTGATGGCGCGATTTTCGGGATCTACATAAGCGGGCTGCTTGGATTCAGCAGACTGGGGGTCACGCAGGAAGGGGTCGACCTTTACCAGGTTTTCCAGCGCTTCCGGGGTCCGGCGCACGACGTAAACCGGCTTGCCGCGCCACTCAACGGTGACCATCTGGCCCGGTTCGAGCTTGCTGATATTGTATTTTACCGGTGCGCCGGCGGCCTTGGCCTTGGCACTCGGATTCCAGGACGCGACAAAAGGTACCGCTATCCCGACTGCGCCTGCACCACCCACTACCGAGGTGGCCGCGGTCAGAAACCGGCGACGCCCTACATTTACACCGTCATCACTCATGACGTAGTTCTCCCATCACAGCATCCCCGGTACAACCGGGACCAGCTGGCCCAAACCCAAAGAAAACCGGTGAATTCCTGCTCCAGGTCCTGCAACACTACAACGTCGGCCTGATCAGGGGTCAGCACGCGCATTGCAAAAGCGATCGCCCAACCATCCGCGACCGCCAGGCCAGGGACAGAACAGAGCAACCGCGCGGCCGATAACAGTGACAGCCGCAGACAAAAAGACCTAGAACAGAAACTCCCCTACATCTGGCCCGCTCGCCTGACCATAGGACAAAGTGGCCAAACCCCAAGTGCAAGCGGATAGAAATTCGCGCAATGTTAAAGAAAATGCCAATTTGATACAAGGCGAATACCGAAGTGAACGTCGGTAAACCCGACGCGAACTGACGACAAAATAAGCAATGCCTGCAATCTCACCCCGCCGCCTCCACACACAAAAAAAAGCCCGGCATAAAGCCGGGCCAATAAAAAAATGCGTGTAGCGAATTAACGCTTGGAGAATTGCGGCTTCTTGCGCGCCTTGCGCAGACCGACTTTCTTCCGCTCAACGGCACGCGCATCGCGAGTCACGTAACCGGCTGCACGCAGCGGCTGACGCAGGGACTCGTCGTATTGCATCAGAGCGCGAGTCAGGCCGTGACGGATAGCACCCGCCTGACCAAAGGAACCGCCGCCCTTCACAGTGACGTTGATGTCAAATTTTTCAGTCATTTCGACCAGTTCCAGCGGCTGACGCACGATCATGCGCGCCACTTCGCGGCCGAAGTATTCGTCCAGAGTGCGACCGTTTACGCTGATATTGCCCTCGCCCTGCTGGATGAATACGCGAGCAGTGGAGGTCTTGCGGCGGCCGGTACCGTAGTATTGAGTAGTTGCCATGAGAATGTTCCGTTTAGATCGACAGTTCAATCGGCTGCTGTGCCGCGTGAGGATGTTCGCTACCTTTGTACACCTTCAGTTTCTTGAACATGGCGCGACCCAGCGGGCCCTTAGGAAGCATGCCCTTGACTGCACTCTGAATGGTGCGCTCAGGCGCCTTGTCGATCAACTTCTCAAAGCTGATGGATTTAAGACCACCGGGGTAGCCGGAGTGGCTGTGGTAGATCTTGTCTTTGGCCTTATTACCGGTCACGCGAACCTTCTCGGCATTGATCACAACGATGTAATCGCCAGTGTCCACGTGGGGCGTGTATTCAGGCTTGTGCTTGCCGCGCAGGCGGTGGGCGATCTCGGCAGAAATGCGACCGAGAGTCTTGTCCGCAGCGTCAACAATGTACCAGTCGCGGGTTACCGCTTCCGGCTTGGCACTGTAAGTCTTCATGTTATAAAACACCTGTATATGACCCATATATGGGCCGTCCCACAAAAAGAGCGCGAATACTACATAAGCGCCCAAGGCTTTTCAAGCGCTAAATCGCACAATATCTGACCAGCGATACCCGCCTGGCGACATCACTCCGGGCGGTGCTCCCTGGCGAGAAACTCCCGCGACTGCATCTCCTGCAAGCGGCTCTTGGTGCGCTCGAATTCGAACCGCAGATGACGCCCCGCGTAGAGACTCTCGATCGGCTCGGCGGCGGAGATGACCAGTTTGACGCAGCGGTCATAAAACTCGTCCACCAGATTGATAAAGCGCCGCGCCTGACTTTCGGTGCGCTCGCCGAACTGCGGCACATTGGCCAGCAGCACGGTGTGGAACTCTCGCGCCAGTTCGATGTAATCATTCTGCGAACGCGGCCCGTCGCACAGCTCACTGAAGTCAAACCAGGCGACATCATCCGCCACCCGCAGCGCGCGTATCGGGCGCCCCTCCACCTCCAGCGCCACCCGCTCGCGCACTTCGCTCCCCTCCACGATCAGAGCCTCGAAGCTGCGCGCGAGACTGGCATTGGCCTCCGCATCCAGCGGGCTGTGATACAGCTCCGCCATCTCCAGCGCGCGCAGGCGGTAGTCAATGCCGCTGTCTACATTGATCACTTTAGTATGGCGCTTCAGCAAATCGATGGCCGGCAGAAAGCGCGCGCGCTGCAGCCCGTCTTTATAGAGCCCCTCGGGCTCGATATTGGAGGTGGCCACCAGGGTCACACCGCGATCGAACAGCGCCCCCAGCAGGCCCGCCAGTATCATCGCATCGGTAATATCGGAGACGAAGAATTCGTCGAAACACAGCACCCGCGTGCGCTCGGCAATGCGGTCGGCCACCCTGTCCAGCGGATTCTTCTCCCCCGCCAGGGACCTGAGCTCGCGGTGCACCTCGCGCATAAAGCGGTGGAAATGGGTACGCATCTTGCGTTCAAAAGGCAGGGACTCGAAGAACGCATCCATCAGGTAGGTCTTGCCGCGCCCCACGCCGCCCCAGAAATACAGCCCGGTCTCCGGCTTCCCGGGCCCGCGCCACAAGGCCTTCAGCCCGGCCAGCACACTCCCTCCGCCTGCCGGGGACCGCAACAAGCGCTGGTACAGGTCCTGCAATGCGTCTACCGCGGCCTTCTGCGCGGGATCGGGCACAAAGTCCGGGCGCTGAAGGTCCCGCTCATAGCGCTGCCGGGGAGAAAGTGTGGAGTCCTGCTGCATGGCTGAGTTCTTGTATTCACTGTACTGTGGCGTTCCGGCACTGTGCCGCCGAAATTCCCGCCTGGATCAAAGGCGCGCACTTTAGCAAATCCATAACCGTTTGGCATAAAACACCAACGCGGCGCGAGCTCGGGATTTGCGTATAATAGGGGGCACCGTCACGGATGGCCGGTGCCATTGAACACATGAGGAGGAAGTAACTGTGCACTCAACTTCGGTATTGATTCTGGTCGGCGTACTGGGCCTGGCCCTGGGGGCGCTACTGGCGTTCCTGGCTACCCGCAACCGCCAGAACAGCGACCGCACACAGGAGCTGGAGCTCCGCCTGAAAGAAGCCAACACCAAGCTGGAAGATTTCCAGCTACAGGTTAACGAACACTTTGACCAGACTTCCCAACTGGTTCACAACCTGACCGAAAGCTATCGCGAGGTGCACGAATACCTGGCCAACAGTGCCATGCGCCTGTCCAGTCAGGATATCGGCCGGCAGATGCTGGAGGCCGGCAGCGGCACACTCAGCGACAACGACGACAACGTGAGCGTGCTGCCACCCCGCGACTGGGCCCCCAAGGCACCCGGCGCCAAGGGCACCCTTTCCGAGGATTTCGGACTGGAAAAGGAACCCAGCGCTCCGGCACCCGGTGATGAAGTGGTCAACCGGTAACCAGACACACGTTCTGCACACAACCGGACGGACACAAAAAAGCGGGGCATTGCCCCGCTTTTTTGTGTCCGTCCGCAGCGAAACCGGGGGCCGCAGCCCCCGCAATCACTACCGGCCAGAATCACAGGCTCTGGTAGTAATCCATCAGGATCTGCGCCACTTCCGGACGGGAGAATTCGGGGGGCGGCGCCACGCCGTTGCCCAGCATCTCGCGCACCTTGGTGCCGGACAGCAGGATAAAGTCTTCCTTGGTGTGATCCGGCACGTCCCGCATCATCACCACCTTGTTCAGCTTCTTCGAGTATGCGGTGTGGTCCGCACGGAAAATCTCGATTTCCAGCGCGCCCGCCGGCACCTTCTCGTCAAAGATGGTCTGCGCATCGAATGCACCGTAGTAATCACCAACGCCGGCGTGATCGCGACCGACAATCAGGTGGCTACAGCCACAGTTCTGGCGGAATACCGCGTGCAGCACCGCCTCGCGCGGGCCGGCGTACAGCATGTCAAAGCCGTAACCGGTCACCATCACGGTGTTTTCCGGGAAGTAGGCTTCCACCATTTTGCGGATGGCGGCATCGCGCACCGGCGCGGGAATATCACCGGGCTTCAGCTTGCCCAGCAGCATGTGGATCAGCACACCGTCCGCTTCCACCGCATCCAGTGCCATTTTGCACAGCTCTTCGTGAGCGCGGTGCATCGGGTTACGGGTCTGGAAGGCAACCACTTTGCTCCAGCCGTGCTCCGCAAACTCGTTGCGGATCTCTACCGCGGTGCGGAAGGTATCGGGGAAATCGGCCTGGAAGTAGCTGAAGTTCAGCACTTCAATCGGGCCGGAGATCAGCTGGCGGCCGGCAGCCTTGAAGGTTGCAACACCCGGGTGCTTTTCGTCCAGGGTACCGAAGACCTGCTCAACGATGGTGCTCATCTGCTCATCGGAGACGGTTTCGATGGCCTCCACGTCCATGATCGCCAGTACCGGGTTGCCCTCGACATTGGGGTCGCGCAGGGCAATGCGCTTGGCACCGGCAATTGCGGAGGCATCTTCCACCATGTTCACCACTGGCACCGGCCAGAACAGGCCATCGGCAGTGTGCAGGGACTCCGCCACACCCATGGCGTCGGCCAGGTTCATGTAGCCCTGGAGAGGGTTGAAATAACCCGCGCCCAGCATCACCGCATTGGCAGCGGCCGCTGAACTGACCACGATGGAAGGCAGCGACTCCGCTTCCTTGACCAGTTGTTCGTGCCGCGCGCTGTCGTAGACAAAGCGGGGCTGCAGTTCTTCACTGCCGTGTGGGCGAACCAGGGACATGTGCAACTCCTGAAATCAAACTCAAATCACATTTTTTAGAGCGCCACATTATACGTATTCCCGCCGCCACACCAAGCGCCCGGGGGGAATTGCGCTAGAACGGTTGATAAGGACTCTATTACCGAAACGCGTATAATGGCGGCAAATCGGGAAGGAGCAGCTGGGTGTCACTACAACGATTTCTGCATGACTGGGCCATTCCGGCCGCAATCGGACTGGCGGTGGCGGCAGTGCTGCTGTTTGCCTTCCCGCACCTGCGGGGATTCCAGCCGACTGCAGTTTCGCCACAGAGTTTTCAGGCGCCGGTATCCTACGCCCGCGCGGTCAACCTCGCCGGACCGGCAGTGGTCAATATCTACACCCGCAAGCACGACCCCCTGGCCAGCGAAGCCCCGTCGAGAAATCCGATTATCCGCCGCCTGCAAAGGTTGCGCAGCCAGCCCACACTCGGTTCCGGGGTTATCGTGGACGAGCAGGGCTACATTCTCACCAACCACCACGTCACCGCGGGTGCGGAACAGATTGCGGTGGTTCTGGCGGACGGACGTGAAGCCCTCGCCAAGCCGGTGGGGTCAGACTCCAACTTCGACCTCGCGGTACTCAAGATCGACCTGTCAGAGCTGACCGCCATCGAAGTGGGCGATCCGGAAAACGCGCAGGTGGGCGATGTGGTACTTGCCATTGGCAATCCGTGGGGCGTGGGCCAGTCCGTTACCCAGGGCATCATCAGTGCCACCGGCCGCGATCTCAGCTTCGCCAGTGGCGGCAGCTATCTGCAAAACTTCCTGCAAACTGACGCGGCAGTAAATCCGGGCAATTCCGGCGGCGCACTGGTGGACACCTATGGCAAGCTGCTGGGTATCAATACCACCATCCTGGACCAGAAAGGCTCGGCCGCCGGTATCAGTTTTGCAATCCCGGCGAATATTGCACTCAAGGTAATGCGGGATCTGATCGAGTATGGCCGTGTAGTCCCGGGCTGGCTGGGGATCGAGGCGTCCGAGGTCAATCCCCGCCTCGCCCGCGCATTCAAGCTGCCATCTACCAACGGAGTGATCATCACCGCGATTTACAATGGCGGCCCGGCTTTCGTAGCGGGACTGAAACCCGGGGACGTGATCATCCAGATCAACGATGATCCGATCAATGACGGCAATCACGGTATCGCCGCCATGGCCACCCTCAAACCCGGGGAAACCGTCACCATCACCTATATCCGCAACGGCCAGGCTTACACCACCGAGGCGACGGTGTCGGAACAGCCCCAGAGCCTGCTCCAGCCCCAGGGTCAGGAATGAATCAGAGGCCGGGTGCGCTACGATCCTTTCTTCTGCACCCGGTATTCCGCAGAGCGAGCATGTGCGTCCAGCCCTTCCCCCTGCGCCAGGGTCGAGGCCACACGGCCCAGGGTATCCGCGCCCTGCGGTGAGCAGTAGATGATCGAGCTGCGCTTCTGGAAATCGTAGACTCCCAGCGGCGAGGAGAAACGCGCAGTGCCACTGGTGGGCAGCACGTGGTTGGGGCCCGCACAGTAATCCCCCAGCGCTTCCGCGGTGTGACGACCGAGAAAAATCGCGCCGGCGTGGCGGATTTTCGGCAGATACTGCTCCGGCTCATCCACGGAGACCTCCAGGTGCTCCGGCGCGATGCGATTCGCCACCTCGATCGCCTGTTCGATATCCGACACCAGAATCAGGGCGCCGCGGTCCCGCAGGGACTGGCCGGCAATTTCCTCCCGGGGTAATTCTGCCAGCAGTTTTTCCAGCGAGGCTTCTACCGCATCCAGGTAGTCCGCACTGGGGCACAGCAGCACGGACTGCGCCTGCTCGTCGTGCTCCGCCTGCGACAGCAGGTCCATCGCAATCCAGTCCGGATCCGTCTTGCCGTCACAGATCACCAGAATTTCCGAGGGTCCGGCAATCATGTCGATGGCCACCTGGCCGAACACCGCGCGCTTGGCGGTAGCCACGAAAATATTGCCGGGCCCGACGATCTTGTCCACCCGGCCAATGGTTTCGGTCCCGTATGCCAGCGCGGCCACGGCCTGGGCGCCACCAATGGTAAACACCTGGTCGACACCGGCAATCGCCGCCGCCGCCAGCACCAGGTCATTGAGCTGGCCATCCGGCGCCGGCACCACCATCGACACCTGATCCACACCCGCCACCTTGGCGGGGATCGCATTCATCAATACCGATGACGGGTAACTGGCCTTGCCCCCCGGCACATAGATACCCACCCGTTCCATCGGCGATATCTGCTGCCCGAGCACGGTGCCGTCGGCCTCCCGGTATTGCCAGGAATCCTGTAACTGGTGCTCGTGATAGCCCCGCACCCGCGCCGCCGCGGCCTCAAGGGCAGCGCGGCTGTCAGCGGAAATCCGCGCAAGTGCCTGCTGCAACGCCGGCTGCCCCAGGCAGAACTCCTGCGCACCCTGCAGGTTGCGGCGGTCAAAGCGGTTGGTAAATTCGATGACCGCCGCATCGCCGCGGTTTTTTACCTGTTGCAGAATGTCTGCCACGGCAGACGCCACGCTGCTGTCGGACACCGATTCCCAGGCCAGCAGGCCGGCGAGCTCCGTGTCGAAATCCGCCCCGTTGGCGTCCAGCCGGCGAATGGAAAAGCTACTCATCCCTGTCCTCAGCTCCCGGCCCGCGACTTCACCGCCGCGGCCAGCTGTTCTATCAGCCCGTTGATCGGGCCGTATTTCATTTTCATCGACGCCTTGTTGACGATCAGGCGGCTACTGATATCCGCGATCAGGTCGCGCGCTTCCAGGCCGTTGGCTTTCAGGGTATTGCCGGTATCCACGATATCGACGATTTCATCGGCGAGATCCATCAGCGGTGCCAGCTCCATTGCGCCGTACAGCTTGATGATATCCGCCTGGCGCCCCTGCGCCGCATAGTAGCGCTTGGCCGAGTGCACAAACTTGGTTGCCACCTTGATACGCCCTTTCGGCAGTTCGGCACCCTTGATTCCCGCGGTCATCAGCTGACAGCGGGCGATTCCCAGGTCGAGGGGCTCGTAAATATTGCTGTCATCGTGTTCCAGCAGGTTGTCCTTACCGGCCACGCCAATATCTGCGGCACCGTGCTGAACATAGGTAGGCACATCCGACCCGCGCAAAATCAGCAGGCGGACATGTTCCTGGTTGGTGGGAAAAATCAGCTTGCGGCTTTTGGAAATATCTTCCAGGGGCTCGAGACCGGCTTCGGCAAGCAGCGGCAGGGTCTCCTTGAGAATTCTCCCCTTGGTCAGAGCAATAGTGATCTGCATGGCGTTTATGATTGTGTGAATTGTGCGGCTTCCCGCCGCATTGAATTGAGAGCGCGTGCGTTTTCACCGCGCTTCGCTACGCATCCTGCCGGTCCGCGGGTCGTACAACCCGCGGCCCAAACTGGCTCAGCCAGGCACGCGGCGGATGTTGGCGCCGATTTGACGCAGCTTTTCTTCGATACACTCGTAGCCGCGGTCGATATGGTAAATACGGTCAACCATGGTTGTACCCTCCGCCACCATACCCGCAATCACCAGGCTGGCGGATGCGCGCAGGTCGGAAGCCATTACCGGGGCACCCTTCAGTTTTTCCACACCGGTGACAA
The DNA here is from genome assembly GCF_913055755.1 of uncultured Microbulbifer sp. Lineage (GTDB taxonomy): Bacteria > Pseudomonadota > Gammaproteobacteria > Pseudomonadales > Cellvibrionaceae > Microbulbifer. The sequence goes on along the minus strand of NZ_CAJXKH010000008.1, from coordinate 20,682 downwards.
TCGCGGTATTGCCCTCCAGTACGATATTGGCACCCATGCGGTTGAGCTCATGCACCTGGATCAGGCGGTTTTCGAAAATGGTCTCCACCACCGTACCCTTGCCTTCTGCGACCGCATTCATGGCAGTGAACTGGGACTGCATATCGGTGGGGAATGCCGGGTAGGGAGCCGTGCGGAAGCTCACCGCCTTGGGGCGGTTGCCCTTCATGTCCAGCTCGATCCAGTCGTCGCCGATACTGAGGTGCGCGCCGGCCTCCTCAAACTTCACCAACACTGCATCGAGAATGTCCGCGCGGGTATGGGTCAAACGCACCTTGCCGCGGCAGGCCGCTGCAGCCGCGAGGAAAGTACCGGTTTCAATCCGGTCCGGCATCACCGTATAGCTGCAGGGATGCAGGCGCTCTACCCCGTGCACACGGATGGTGTCGGTGCCCGCACCCTCGATCTCGGCCCCCATGGCGATCAGAAACTCCGCCAGGTCGACGATCTCCGGCTCGCGCGCGGCGTTGTGCAGTACCGTGGTCCCTTCCGCCAGGGCGGCTGCCATCAGCAGGTTCTCGGTACCACCCACGGTGACTTTTTCCATCAGGATGTTGGCGCCTTTCAGGCGACCGTTACTGCGGGCGCGGATAAAGCCTTCATCAATGGTGATTTCCGCTCCCATCGCCTCGAGGCCCTTGAGGTGAATATCCACCGGCCGGCTGCCGATGGCACAACCGCCGGGGAACGAGACGTTGGCGACACCGTGGCGGGCGAGCAGCGGCCCCAGCACCAGGATCGACGCGCGCATGGTTTTCACCAGTTCATAGGGCGCGGTGAGCTCGTTGACGGAACGGGGGTCGATTTCCACCCCGAGCTTTTCGTCAACAGTGATCTCGGTACCCATGCAGCGCAACAGGGTAATCATCGTGGTGATATCGTTGAGGTGAGGCAGGTTGTGAATCTGTACCGGCCCGTCAGCCAGCAGTGTCGCCGCCAGGATTGGCAGTGCAGAGTTCTTGGCCCCGGAAATTTTCAGGGTTCCGGAGATGGGGCTGCCCCCTTCGATAATCAGCTTATCCATTCAGTCTGGTGTCCAGTTTCCGCGCAGCGATCATTGACCGGCTTCTTCAGGAGTGAGGGTTTTCATCTGCACGGCGTGCAGGGTGCCGTCGGCGATCTTGTCAGAAAGGGCGCCGTAGACCAGCTGCTGTTTTTTCAGGCGGCTGAGTCCGGCGAACGCATCGCTGACCACGGTCAATTTCAGGTGGCTGCCTTCGAAAGCGACCTCAACCTGGCTGCCGGGAATCTGCCCTTCAATCAGGGCCTTGATTTGATCTGGTTGCATAGGTGGGGGGAACTCGGTTTGAAAATCAGCGCGCAAGTGTACTGGATTCACCGCACTGGCGCAGCCGCTGCCGCAGCTGCACCTGCGTATGCGGGATCAACCCACCTCGTCGGCAACCTTGTCTGCCGCCGACCAGTTGGCAATCACCTTGTCGATGTCACCACCATTGGCCTGCATGGCCTGAGCGAACTGGCCGCGGAAGGTCTTGCCGAGGTTCACGCCGTTGAGAATCACGTTGATCAGTTTCCACTGGCCGCTGCGGTTGCGCACCAGGGTGAAGGACACCTTGGTAAGCCCCTCGCTGCTGCGCACTTCCTGCAGCACATTGACCCGGTTGCCACCGGGTGCAGAACCCGGGTTGACGACCTTGACGTCCATATCGCCAAAGGTGGCAACACCGCGGGCAAAGGTCGCCACCAGATCGCGGCGGAAGGTACTGGTGAATTTGGCCCGCTGTGCCGCCGTCGCCTGCTTGGCGTACCGGCCCATGACCCCGCGGGCGATAAAATTGAAATCCACCACCGGTTCCAGCACCCGGTCTACCGCGCTGTAATAACGCTGCGGGTTGGAGTTCAGGTACTGACCGTTGGCACGGATGACCCCCAGCAGATCGTTGGACACACCTTCGATCATCGCGTAAGGATTCTGCGCCGCGCTGGCAAAGGGCATCCAGCAGGTGAGCAGTAGCGCGGCCACCAGCCAGCGGAGCGGACTGGAAACAGCGGTTTTTACAGGTGAAGTGAGTGCGCTCACAGAATATCTCCCATTGGCAATTCGTCCCTTGGATGCCAGCGACATCAAAAAGTGTCACGGCGGCGCCGAAATATCTCGCTGACGGATAAATCCGGATCGATGACGCGATCAACCCGACGCTGTAGCTGACAATAGCGGCGGCAAACTATACCATGGCGGCGCTCCGGACAAGCGGGATTCGTTCACCGCACATTTGCGACCGGGATATATCTCCGGCAGTACCATCAGTCTCAATACATTTGGGACGCGGGTACTCCCGATAGTTGGGGAGGGCGCACCTTCACCATACAAAATGTAAGGATTTTTACCCCGGCGTCTTTTGCCCGGGCCGATTGCCCGGCGCTTATAAAGGTTAGCACGTCAGCGGGTTACCCGACTGAAATCGCGCCAGCGCGACAATTTCCGGCAACAAACTGCCGCCCGGACTTCTCTACAATGAAGAACATTCGGGAACCCACCAAAGAGTCATCCAATGGGTAAAGAACTGATACTACAAGCAGGTCGCCGCACCGTGGCCATGGAAACCACCGCGGTAGCAGCGCTGGAATCCCGCATCGACAGCGACTTCCAGCAGGCCTGCGAACTGATCCTCGCCTGCCAGGGGCGCGTCATTGTCTCCGGCATGGGCAAATCCGGCCATATCGGCCGCAAAATTGCCGCCACCCTGGCGAGCACCGGCACCCCGAGCTTTTTTGTGCCCCCTGGCGAGGCCAGCCACGGCGACCTCGGCATGATCACCCGCCAGGACCTGGTCATCGCCATTTCCAACTCCGGCACTTCTGCGGAAGTGCTCACCCTGCTGCCACTGCTCAAGCGCCTGGGCATCCCCATGATCAGCATGACCGGCAAACCGGACTCCCCGCTGGCGCAGTCTGCCGACGTCAACCTGGATATCGCGGTGGACACCGAGGCCTGCCCGCTCAACCTCGCCCCCACCTCCTCCACCACCGTCACCCTGGTGATGGGCGACGCCCTCGCGGTGGCTTTGCTGGAGGCCAGAGGTTTCACTGCGGAAGATTTTGCCTTCTCCCACCCCGGCGGCGCCCTCGGTCGCCAGCTGCTGATGAAGGTGGAAGATGTTATGCACGCCGGCGACGAACTGCCACAGGTCACCCCGCAAACCCTGCTGTCGCAGGCACTGCTGGAAATGACCAGCAAAGGGTTCGGCATGACAACCGTGGTGGGAACCCAGGGTGAGCTGCTCGGGGTATTCACCGATGGCGACCTGCGCCGGGTCATTGACCACAAGATAGAGCTGGACACGGCCACCATGGAACAGGTGATGAGCCGCCGGCCGAAAACGGTCAGCGCGGAAACCCTGGCGGCCGAGGCCCTGCGCATCATGGAAGACAACAAGATTACGGCACTGGTTGTGGAGGATCCCGAACACCACCCGGTAGGTCTGTTGCATATGCACGACATTCTGCGCGCCGGCGTAATCTGAAAGTTGCGGGTGTTCCCGCGGCAATTTCCCCGTATTCGCATTGCGAAGCAACACCAAGGAACCAAAGCGTGAGCCTGGAAGAAAAAATTCAACGCAAGCTGGCGCAGGTGCGCCACCTGATCCTGGACGTGGACGGCGTGCTCACCGACGGCAAGCTGTATTTCGACAATCACGGCAACGAACTGAAAACCTTCCACACCCTGGACGGCCACGGCATTAAAATGCTGCAAAATTCCGGGGTTGCAGTGGCCATCATCACCGGCCGCCGCAGCAGTGTGGTGGAGAAACGCGCCCACGACCTGGGCATCACGCGACTGATCCAGGGGCGCGAAGACAAATATTCCGCATTCCAGGAACTGTTCGCCAACGAGAGTTTCGATCTGGAAAACATCGCCTACGTGGGCGACGACTACCCGGACCTGCAACTGATGACCCGGGTCGGCTGTCCTATTGCAGTACCCAACGCGGCGCCCCCGGTACTCGAGCGCGCCCTCTGGGTGACGGAAAAGCACGGTGGTGAGGGCGCGGTACGGGAAGTCTGCGACCGCATCATGCGGGCCCAGGGCACCTATGAAGCCGCACTGGCGCCCTATCTCGCCCAGTAACCACATGCCCGGAGATACCCGGACAACAGGAACTTCGAGGAAGTAACTGCCCATGCGCACCTGGCTGCCACTGGTCATTGTGGTTGCACTGATTTCTCTCGGGCTCTGGTTTACAGAGAGCCCGCCGAAACAGTTGCTCGGCAAGCGACCCACACAGCAACAGCACAACAAGGCCGCGGACCTGATCATCCGCGACGCCCGCACGCGGCACTACAGCCCCGAGGGCACCCTGGCCTATCGCGTGGACGCCGAACGGATTACGTTTTTCCAGTTCGCCCGTCGCGATCGCGCGGACCTGACCGAACCGCGCATGCTGTTCTACCAGGGCAAGGACTCCAAGTGGCGCACGGAATCCCGCAAGGGCGTGGCCTTCGACAATGGCCAGAAGGTGGTTTTGCAGGGGGACGTCAAGGTGACGGAACTCCCCCAGCCGGGGATCACCCTGCGCACCGCGAAGATCGTGCTGAAGCCGCGGGAGGAATTCGCCGAGACCAACAAAGTTGTTACCATTACCGACGGCGCCAACCGCACCACCGGCAAGGGCATGCGCGCCGACCTGAAACAGGACAAGGTAGAGATACTGTCTGATGTGGAAAGCAGTTATGAAACACGCTGAACGAATCCGGCCGATCCTCGCGGCACTGCTGGCCAGCCTGCTGTTCAGCCTCAACGCCCTGGCACTGCCCAACGACCGCGAGCAACCGGTCAAGGTCTCTGCCGACAACCTGGAGGCCAACCGCAGCAAAAACCTGTCGGTATACAGCGGCAACGTGGTTATTACCCAGGGCTCCCTGCAGATTCGCGCCGACCGCGTTGAGGTCCACGGCAACGCCCAGGGGGAAATCAACAGGGTGGTCGCCACCGGCAGACCGGCGCATTTCCAGCAGCAGGTTGAAGAGAGTACCAATCCGGTAAAAGCCAAAGCCAAACGCATCGAGTTTCTGGTGGGCAGCGACTCCCTGCAGCTGACCGGAGAGGCCCATGTGGACCGCGACGGCAATACCCTCTCCGCAGAACGGATCGATTACGATCTCAAAAGCGAGCAGATGAAAGCCCAGGGTCGCTCGAACAAGGAGCGGGTGGAAATGATCTGGAAACCGGAATCCAAGCCCGCGGAAAACGGCAACAACGAGCAGTAGGCCCGGTCACCAGCTGACCCGACCAGAATTGTGACGGCCGGCATCCGCCGGCCCGGATAGCGGAATTCACTATGTCGACGCTCAAAGCGTTACACCTTGCCAAGCAGTACAAAAAGCGCAAAGTCGTACAGGACGTCTCTGTCAGCGTCACCAGCGGCCAGATTGTGGGGCTACTGGGCCCCAACGGAGCCGGCAAGACCACCTGCTTTTACATGATCGCAGGACTGGTGCGCGCCGATGCCGGCCAGGTACTGATCGACAGCGAGGACATTACCGGCCTGTCCATGCACGGCCGCGCGCGCAAGGGCATTGGCTACCTGCCCCAGGAGGCCTCCGTTTTCCGCCGCCTGAGCGTCAAGGACAACATCCTGGCCATTCTCGAGACCCGCAAGGACCTCAACCGCAGCCAGCGCCTGGAACAGGTGGAAGCCCTGCTGGACGAGTTCCATATCGGCCACATCCGCGACAGCCTGGGCATGGCGCTGTCCGGTGGCGAACGGCGACGGGTGGAAATTGCCCGCGCGCTGGCCACCAACCCGGCGTTCGTGTTGCTGGACGAACCCTTTGCCGGCGTGGACCCCATCTCGGTCAACGACATCAAGCAGATTATCCGCCACCTGCGGGATCGCGGCATCGGCGTGCTCATCACCGATCACAACGTGCGCGAGACCCTGGATATCTGCGAAACCGCCTATATCGTCAGTGAAGGCCATATCATCGCCTCCGGCGCCCCGGAAGAGGTACTTGCCAACGAACAGGTACGGGATGTTTATCTGGGACACGAATTCACAATCTGACGAAATTCCGTCAGATTGTCCGCCTCTCGCTCCAGTTACCGAACAGTCATAACGCAATCCCGGGATTCCCCCTCGAGCGCCCCCAACTTTCCGGCATACTTATTGCTTGTGTTTCCGGTTTCTCCGGGGTAGGCTGCAGAAATTGAGCTTTACACCGCCGCTGCCAGCAGCTTGTATGGCAAATCGGCTATGCGCCAGAATTTTCTGCGAATACACACCCGATGAAGCAGTCTCTCCAGTTAAAACTCGGCACGCAACTCACCATGACGCCACAGCTGCAACAGGCCATTCGCCTGCTGCAACTGTCTACGCTGGACCTGCAACAGGAAATCCAGTCGGCGCTCGACAGCAACCCGCTGCTGGAAGCGGACTTCGATGATCACGCCAACGAAACCCACCAGGACCAGAACACCCCCCGCGAGCAGGCGGACACCCGGGACACCAGTTCCGCGTCCGAGCCCGCCGCCGACAGCGACTGGAGCAGCGAGATCCCCGATGACCTGCCGGTAGACACCCGCTGGGACGACATCTACACCAACACCAGCTACTCCGGCGGCGAGGGAGAGGACTTCGCCCTCGAGCAGCGCAATGCGGCGTCCGAGAGCCTGCAGGACCACCTGCTGTGGCAGCTGAACCTGACCCCGCTGTCCGCGGAAGACAAATTTATCGGCGAAGCGCTGATTGATGCCATTGCCCCCAACGGCTTTCTCGATACCGCGCTGGAAGACCTGGCCAGTGGATTGAAAGCCGAAACCGACGAGGTGCTGGCGGTACTGAAGACCATCCAGCAGTTTGAACCGGTGGGCTGCGGCGCCCGCGACCTGCGCGAAAGCCTGCTGCTGCAATTGCGCCAGCTGCCGGAACACACCCCCTGGCTGCCCCAGGCCCTGACCGTGGTGGGCCAGCACCTGGACCTGCTGGGCAAGCGCGACTTCCGCCAGCTGAGCCGGCGCACACGGCTCAGCGAGGCGCAACTGGGCGAGGTCATGCGCCTGATCCAGACGCTTACCCCCTATCCGGGAGAGGCCTTTGGCGGTGAGGAGCCCCAGTACGTGGTGCCGGACGTCATCGTCAGCCGCAAGCAACAGCGCTGGGTCGTGGAGCTGAACCCGGAAACCACCCCCAAACTGCGCATCAATGACAGCTACGCCTCGCTGATCAAGCGCGCGGACAATTCCAGTGAAAACAACTACCTGCGGGACAACCTGCAGGAGGCACGCTGGTTCCTGAAAAGCCTGCAGAGCCGCCACGAGACCCTGCTGAAAGTGGCGAGCTGCATCGTCGAGAAGCAGCAGGGCTTTTTCGAGCAGGGACCGGAAGCCATGAAACCCATGGTGCTGGCCAACATCGCCGAATCCATCGGCATGCATGAATCCACCATTTCCCGGGTCACCACCCAGAAGTACATGCTCACCCCCAGGGGCGTATTCGAGCTCAAATACTTTTTCTCCAGCCACGTGAGCACCGACTCCGGCGAAGACGCGTCCTCCACCGCCATCCGCGCCCTGATTCGCAAGCTCATCGACGGCGAACAGCCCCGCAAGCCCCTGTCCGACAACAAGATCACCCAGGAGCTCGACAAGCAGGGGATCAAGGTCGCCAGGCGCACGGTTGCCAAGTACCGGGAGTCCCTGGGTATCCCCTCCTCCAGCGAAAGGAAGCGACTGGTATAGCCAATCCAGTCATATTGTTCCAGTGCCGGCGGCCGCAACCCCTCGCTGTCGCCTGCTTTCGCCTAGAATCTATACAACCGACGCTCAATCTTTGAGTGTATCCTTCCATTCTGGCCCACTTCCTAGTAGGGTTGCCGCCCTGAAAAGGGGGTGCGGCCGTTGTGTTGTACCTGATGAGGAGAAATCCATGCCGATTAATATCAGTGGTCATCACGTAGACGTTACCCCGGCCATTCGCGATTACTGCCTGAACAAACTGGAAAAGCTCTCCCGCCACCATGACCTGATTACCAATACCGAGGTCATCCTATCCGTCGAGAAACTCATCCAGAAGGCCGAAGCCCGTGTACACGTGAACGGCAAGGATGTTTTTGCGGACTCGGAATCGGAAGACATGTACGCCGCGATTGATTCGCTGACCGACAAACTGGACCGGCAGCTCCTCAAACACAAAGAGAAGTTACGCAGTCACCGCTAGATCGCCAGCAAAATATGACATTGGAAGCCTTACTTTCTCCCCGCCTGAGTCTTTGTCACGTGGCGGGGAGTAGCAAAAAAAAATTATTACTGAACATCGCCCAGGCGATCTCAGAACAGTATCCGGAACTGGACTCCGACACCGTATTCAGCCAGCTGGTGGCCCGGGAACGACTGGGCTCCACCGGCATCGGCGAAGGGGTTGCCATCCCCCATTGTCGCCTGCCCGGATGCGACCGCCCCATCGGCGTCCTGTGTACCACGTCACCGGCCGTGGATTTCGACGCCATTGACCGCCAGCCGGTAGACCTGCTGTTTGCGCTGCTGGTGCCGGAAGACTCCGACCAGGAACACCTGGACACCCTGGCGGAAATCGCCGCCCTGTTCAGCGACAGCCGGGTGCGCGACAAATTGCGGGACGCGTCCACCAGCGACGAGCTCTACGCACTGGCCATCAACAGCGCCGCCGCGGCATAATGTACGCATTCGTGCCGCCCGCAAACTGCGATGCGGCGCCCTCCTCAGGCAGCAAGGAGCGCTTGATTTATGCGTCTGGTCATCATCAGTGGTCGCTCGGGCTCGGGTAAAAGCTCTGCATTGCAACTGCTGGAAGATGTGGGCTTCAACTGCATCGACAACCTCCCCGCCAGCCTGCTTCCGGAACTGATCCGGCGGGTTTCGGACCAGCCCCCGACGGAAAACACCCAGCTCGCCCTCGGTATCGACGCGCGCAACCTGTGGCACGACGTGCGCCAGGCCCCCTCGGTCATCCGCGAAATGCGCGACAGCGGCATAGAGTGCGACGTGGTCTACCTGGACGCCCGCTCTCCGATACTGATACAGCGATTCAGCGAAACCCGCCGCAAGCACCCCCTGAGCGACAGCCACACCCACCTGCGGGAAGCCCTCAACCAGGAAAAAGAACTGCTGGCGCCACTGGCGTCAATGGCGGACCTGGTGATCGACACCAGCAGCCTCAGTCTCCACCAGCTGCGGGACCAGATCAAATCGCGGGTGGTGGGCAGGGACTCCCCGGGCATGGCAATCCTGTTCCAGTCCTTCGGGTTCAAGCACGGCGTGCCGGTGGACGCCGACCTGGTGTTTGACCTGCGCTGCCTGCCCAACCCCTACTGGGTTGCGGAACTGCGCAATATGACCGGCCTGGACCCGGAAGTGGGAGAATTCCTGCGCACGCACAAAGAGACCGAGGAAATGCAGCGGGACATCACCCATTTTCTCGAGCGCTGGCTGCCCTCCTACCAGCAGAGCAACCGCAGCTACACCTGTGTCGCCATCGGTTGCACCGGCGGCCGCCACCGCTCGGTCTATATGGTGGAGCAACTGGCCAAAACCTTTGCCAGCCAGTTTGAAAATATTCAGATTCGCCACCGCGAACAACAGAAGTAACCTCTTTCAAATTCAAGAACCGCCCATGCAGAAGAGCCGTATCACCATCATCAACAAGCTGGGGCTGCACGCCCGCGCCGCCAGCAAATTTGCCCAGACCAGCGCCCGTTTTTCCTCGGATGTGAAAGTGGTTTGCGATGGTAAAACGGTAGATGGTAAAAGCGTCATGGCACTGATGCTGCTGGCCGCCGGCAAGGGCGTGGAACTGGAGCTGGAAGTCTGTGGCCGCGATGAAGAAGCGGCGCACACTGCCATTTGTGAACTGATCAACGACCGCTTCGGCGAAGGCGAATAACCCGGGCCGAGCGCCCCTGCCACTGGCAATATCCCCACCATCCCCGGCCCGCTATAATGCGCGCACCCCGCACAGACCGACGTTGCAGGAACCTCCGTGCCCAACAGCCCTCAATCCGACATCAAGTTCCGCGCCCAGAACCGGCTGGCGGAGCTGTTCGCGGCCCTGGACAGCGGCACCGGGCGCGAAGTGCAGCGCATGCTGCACACCCTGTCCCCACAGAGCATCGCGCAATTGCTGGAAAGCTCGCCGCCGCGGATCCGCCAGGTACTGTGGAAGCTGATCGACAGCGAGATCGAGGGCGAGGTCCTGCAGGAGCTGACCGACGACGTCCAGAGCCAGATCCTCTCCACCATGGACACCGAAGAAATGGTGGCGGTGATGGAGGGGCTCGACGCGGACGACGTGGCCGATATCCTGCAGCAACTGCCGGACCGGGTGATGGCGGAAGTGCTCTCGGCGATGAGCGAGCGCGACCGGCTGCGGGTGGAGCGGGTACTCTCCTACGACGAGGAAACCGCCGGCGGCCTGATGGATACGGATACCGTATCGGTGCGCCCCAACCTCACCCTGGACGTGGTACTGCGCTACCTGCGCCGGCACGAACAGCTACCGGAATCCACCGACAACCTGTTTGTGGTCAACCGCCAGGACAAGTTTATCGGCCTGCTGCCGCTGACCCGGCTGCTGACTACGGATCCGTCCGCCACCGTGCGCGAGGTCATGCAGACCGACGTGGACGCGATCCCCGCGGACATGCCGGACGACGAGGTGGCACGGCTGTTCGCCAAATACGACTGGATTACCGCCCCGGTGGTGGACGAAGACAACCGCCTGCTGGGGCGGATCACCATTGACGACGTGGTGGATGTTATCCGCGAGGACGCCGATCACTCGCTGATGAGCCTCGCCGGCCTGGACGAGGAAGAGGATACCTTTGCCACGGTGCGGCGCACCGCGCCGCGGCGCGCGGTGTGGCTGGGCATCAACCTGCTGACCGCACTGCTGGCGTCCTGGGTCATCAACCTGTTCCAGGGCACCATCGACAAGGTAGTGGCGCTGGCGGTGCTGATGCCGATTGTCGCCAGCATGGGTGGTGTGGCCGGCAGCCAGACCCTGACCGTGGTGATCCGCGGCATGGCCCTGGGCCAGATCGGTCGCAGCAACCTGAGCTGGCTGCTGTCGCGGGAGCTGGGCTCCGGCGCCCTCAACGCCATATTGTGGTCAGCGGTAATGGGCGGCATCGCCGCACTGTGGTTCGGTGACAACCGCATCGCGATCATCATCATTGCCGCCATGGTCATCAACCTGATCACCGCGGCACTGGCCGGGGCGGTACTGCCGGTATTGCTGCGGGCCATGCGCATCGACCCCGCACTGGCCGGCGGCGTGGCCCTGACTACGGTTACCGATGTTGTGGGCTTTATGTCTTTTCTCGGCCTCGCGACCTGGTTTTTTGCCGGCTAGCCTCTACTAAATCACGCAGATCTTGCACGTATATATTGAGAGAGTTCATGGGACATTCTGACGATTTCGACGAGTTTGAAGGCTTTGACGACGAGCCCAAAAGCAAGACCCAGGTCAAAAAGGAAATGCACGAGCTGCAGGACCTGGGTAAACAATTGACGGAACTGAGCCCGGCTAAACTCGCCGAGGTTCCGCTGGATGCGGACCTGCGCGAGGCAATCGACACCCTGCACCGCATCAAGTCGAACGAGGCCCGCCGGCGCCAGTTGCAGTACATCGGCAAGCTGATGCGCGGTGCCGATGCGGAGGCCATTGAAGCGGTACTGAACAGGCACAAGGAGCAGGACCACCTGCACCTGCGCTTTGATCGCATGGCGGAAGACTGGCGCCAGCGCCTGCTGGAAGGGGGCAAAGAAGCCCAGAGTGAATTTTTCAGTGCCCACCCGACTGTGGATCACCAGGAACTGCGCGCACTGATCCGCGCTTCCGGCAAGGAAATCGCCAACAAGAAGCCGCCCACCAACCAGCGCAAGCTGTTCCGCTATCTGCGGGATTTCTTTATGCAGGAACAATAATCAGGGGAGCTGCGGCAGCGGTATCGCCGGTGCCGCAGCGGGCACAGCTTCTACTCGGCACTGGTTTCCGCGTGCCACTCGAACAGGTTCATCTCGATAAAGAAGAAGGCCACCAGCCACAGGAAGGCATCCCAGAAATCCAGGAAGCTGCCGTTGATTCCCCAGTAAATGGCACAAATCAGCAGGGTGAAGTACAACAGGCCCTTGATCACCGAGGAATAGCGCATGATCGAGTTGGAAAGCTCGTGGCGCAGCTGCAGCCATACATCGAATGAGAGGATCGCAACCACCATCAGCCAGGCGCCGGCATTGATCACATCCACCCAGGACAGCCACTGGATTTCGCGCCACACCGTCGCCGCCCCGACAATCTGGGCATCCGCCAGGCGCAGCAGGTGGGCATCCGCCAGCGAACCGCAGTTGGCCGCAGTCAGCGCCACATAATCGTCCTGCTCCAGCACCATCGACCAGCCACCGCTACTGGCCAGGTCACAGGCGGAAGCCGCCGCCGGCAGCAGATGACTGAGCGAGACCATCTCCGAGACATAGCCGTAGAACGAGTAGACAATAAACACATAGCAGAACGCGGATATGCCATTCAGCACCCACTTGGTGCTGCCCTTCAGCTTCTCGTCCGAGAGCCCCCAGGTTTCCAGCTCGAACACCAGTAGCAGCAACACCCAGGCCAGGGTATCGATGGAGTCGTTGTAGGCTTCAATGATCTTTCCGAAGCTCACACCGTCGGCAAAAACGGTGCCCGCGGCAGCCTGGTTTTCGACAAAGAAGGCGTACACGTTATAGCTGAGCAGGCAATAGACGGCGTACTTGAAAAGGCGGAACAACCCGTAGCGGGTAATGGACAATCCGGCCAAAGAAACCACCTCGGACATCGGCGACAACCTCTAGTAGTAGTAATTATTACTTATTGTTCGTGTTGCTAATGCCGCCAATATCGAATAATTATTCAGTTTTTTCAAGGCTCGACGGAGCTTTTGACGCCATCCTGCCGCGAAAGCCGGAACCTGTCACAGCCTCGCGCTCGCCGGACTCCCGCCCTCGATCCCGCAACGGTCCTGCGACAGCCACTCAGACCTCACCGGTTCCCGGTTGCGTGCCACCCGGCGCCAGGTCCTGCCGCAGGGGCCCGGTCGCAGGTAGCGGCTCCAGCGGTTCGCCGGAAGATTCCGGGCCTTCCGGTTGCAGCTGAGCCTGCCCGGGGGCGGATTCGGCGTGCTGGGCACTTTGCTGCTGCCGGTTCTGTTGCCGGCGCCTGGCGCTCTCCGCCACCGCGCTCTGCCCTTCGCGACCGGCGGCGCCGTCGTCGAACAGCTTGTCGAAGCGCACTTCCGGATCGGACCACTCACCGTTGATGCGGTAACTGACGCTGGCGACCCGGTCCACCTGCTTCTTGAACACCTTGCTGATCAGGTAGACCCCCGCCGCCGCCGGCAGGCCGCCAGCGAGGGCAGCGACGAACGCCAGGTTGTTGCCCACCGGCAGGGTTGCCACCAGGGTGAGGTTCAGGTCCTCGCGCTTGATGTTCACGCGCCCGGCCATCTGCAGTTCACTGGTGGGCCCCTCCACCTGGATCGGCACCGCGATCAGCAGCTCGCCGTCGCCCTCGAAATACACCTCCCCGTGCACCCGGTCGAAGGTAAGGCCACTCTGCACCAGGTCGGAGAAATCCAGCCGCAGACGCCGCGCCCAGGTGTCAAAGTTGAACAGCGACAGCAACCGCAGCAGCGAGGTGCCAGCGTTGTCACTGGCGCGCAGGAAGCGCCCCTGGCGGATATCGATGCGAATCTCGCCGGACAATCCGTCGGCACTTGCATTGGCCGGCGAGCCATCCCAGCGCAGCGCGGTGTCGAAGCTGGCACTGGTGCTCTCGATCACTGCTTCCTGTCCCCAGGCCTGCAGTACCTGCCCCAGGTTGCCGCCGCTCAGGCGGCCGATAAACTGGGAGGATTCCCTGCCCTGCTCGTTCCGCATCCACATCAGCTGTGCGCCGAGGCGGTTCTCCCCTTCGCCGCGACCTTCGATCTGCACACCGCGCAGGCTGCCGCGAATGTCACTGACTACCAGGCGCTCCGGCGACGGGCGCAACTGGAAAGACCAGGGCCCCATGGACTCCTCACCGACCTGCAGGTTTTGCGTCTTGAAGTCGACCTGTGGCAACCCGGCGAAATCGAACCCGCGCCAGCGGTCAAGCGGACTTTGGGCCGCAACTTCAGCCTCGGACTCAGCGCCCTCGGGAACCGCATCTTCCGCTGTTGCCATTGCCGGCAGGCGCAGATGCCTGAGGTTGAGCTGCAGTGGGGTCGCGGCATCCAGAATACCGGTCACCGCGCCGGCCGCGGTTTCGCTGTCAAACTCCAGCTGCCAGTCCGCCCCCAGACCGCGACCGCGTACGTGGATATTCTCGATCTGCACACTATCCGACAGATTCAGGCTGTCGGTACTGAGATCCAGGGTCACCGCCATGGGCGGTTCATCCGCCTGCGCCGATTGCGACGGCACGGCGCCGCGATCGACACTGCCGTCCCCGCGCGGCTGTTCGCCATAGATCGCCAGTGCCTGCTTCCACGGCTGCAGTTCGATTACCGACAGGTCGCCAATAATTGAAACCCCTGGTGCCTTGGGCAATTTGGCCTGGGCGTTCAGGGCGATGGATGCCCGCTCCAGCCGGTTACCCACCTGCCAGAACTGTCCCTGCAGGTGCTCGCCATAACTCAGGTGATAGAGGTTGCCCTGCTCGCCAATGGGCACCCGCAGCACAAAACGGGATTCCTCTTCCGCCGTCTTGCCCAGCGGCACCGGCAGGTCTACCGCCACTCCCTTGAGGTCGGAATTGATTTCCAGTACCGCAGCATAGGGTTTGGCCTTGGCTCTGGCGGGAATAGTGACCAGGGCCGAGTAGTCCAGCGCCCCATTCAGCCAGGTGAGCTCCGGACGCCCACTCCAGTGGCCGATATCCTCGGCCCGCGCCGCCCCCTCCACCACGACCTGGGTGTCGCGCTCATCCCCTTGCCCCAAGTGTTGAATGCGGGCCTTGAGGGGCTGATTCCACAGGCGCCCCGTGAGCGCGGTTCCGGTCAGGCCGGCATCGCTGCTGTAATGCACTTCACCGTTCAGCGACTGGAATTCCAATCTGAGGTTTTCCAGTGCCAGTTGCGCCTCACTCAGGGATAGATCCACCTGCTGCTGCGGCGCTATTGCCGCACCGCCGAGCCCCTGGGTCAGGCGCAGTTCGCCGTCAAGGCGCCCGCCCAGGGCCCAGTCGTCAAACGCACTTCCCAGTTGCTCGCGCAGCGGGGACTCCCGCAGCAGGCGCAGGCCATCCGCGGCGGGGCCGGACAGGTCGGCACGCACATCCAGCCGCGAACCCCGCTGCTGCGGCGCGACGGTGACCCGCAGAGCACTGGCATCGATATTCCACAGCCGCGCCCGGGGCGCATTGACCACTACCTCGGCATCGTTGATCGCGAGATGGCCGTCGATCTGCCTGGCCCGGGGCCACCCGGGGGCGTAGTCGAGGTCACTGTCTTCAAAATCCGCCTGCAGCTGCACCGTCTGCCGCCCCGGGTGGCTGCCCAGTGCCAGCAGTTCGGTATCCTCGCCCTCTTTGTATCCGTATCCGCGATACACGAAGCCCGCAGAGCGGATATGGCCGCGGTTGTTGGCGCCGATGCCCTGATTCAGCCAGTTGCGCAGGTCGTCGCTGACCACCGTCGGCACCAGGTTGCGCTGCTCCGCAACCGCCACATCCTCAAGCCCCAGGGCGAGAGTGAAATCCGATGGGCGGGTATGGGGAACCAGCGGAAGCTGCAGCAGGAACTGGCCACCAAATTTGCCCTTGTCCGACTGCAGTGCCAGCGGGCCGGAGTACACCGACACCTCGTTGTGGGCCGCATCCAGCGACCAGGCCACGGTGCCGCGCGCGCTGGCGAACTGGAACGGCTGGTCGTAGAGCAGCGGGAAATGCGCACTGAAGCCGGCCGGGCTGTCGAGCTCGACGCGCCCGCCCTTGCCATCCAGGGCGAGATAACCGTTTACACCACTGACCGCGGGCGCCCCGCGGTGGGCGCCGGCGGCAACTTGGTGCAGGTTGGCGGCCAGGGTCAGCTCGCCATCCGGGCGGCGCGCCAGGCGCACGTTGCGCAGCTGCCCCTCGGGCTCCAGCGCTTCCAGCCACTCGTCCGCCTTTTCCGGTACCAGTTCCAGCACTCGCAACACCTGGTGCCAGGCCTTGAGTTCGATCTGATCCAGCGCCAGCTGGGCGCCGGTCTCCCGGTCACCGCCCGCGCGCAGATTGAGCTCTGGAACCTCCAGTTGCTCCCAGTTCAGGCTCAACTGCTGCAATACCAGTCCCCAGGATTCTCCGGGCTGCCACTGGCCGGACAGGTTGCTGGAGAGGGACTGCAGGGAGGCCAGGGCATTGGAACCGGTGGGTGTCGGGGTTTTGGCCGTGGGTTCGCTATTCACCGCGGTAGCGCTTGTGGCAGCGGCCGCGGGAGATGATTGCTCATCCCTTTCTTCTGGCATCTGCGACAGGTTCAACTGCCCGCGCAGGCTGTATCCACTGGTGGCGTCCGACGCCAGCCACAGGCGTCCACCGGCGATCTTGCGACCGTACCAGTGGAGCTTTTCCGGTAATGGCGACAGGCGATAGAGCAGCGCGACCAGATCGCGGTCCACCAGCAGGTCGTTGAGTTGCACATAGCCGTGCAGGGTGAAATCCTCGGAATGGCGCGGGTTGCCGCGGCCCTCCAGTACCAGGCGCAGGCTCTCTTCGCCACTGTGGAGGTTTTCCATCGCCCCGCTGACGTAGGCCCTGGCGGTAAGGCGGTGAAACATCCCGCTGTTTTCCAGCAGGACCCGCGGCAGTTCCAGTTCCGCGCTCTGACCGTCCGTCAACGCCAGGCCGATGCGCGCATTTCTCACCAGCACCTTGGGGCCCAGCTGAAATATCCGCGCCGGATCCCCGATGCGCACACCACCGCTGTCCGCCTGCGCAGTGCCGGCGTTGCCGGAAATGGGGAAACCCACCACTTGCCAGCCGCCGTCGTCGCGCTGTTGCAGATCCGCAGAGAAATCGTCGACCTCGAGGTTTTTCCAGATCAGCTCGCGGTGCCACAGGCTCGCCAGCAGATCCAGGTGGAACAGCCCACGCCCCAGGTGCACCTCTTCTCCGGCCCCCATCTTCAGGCCATCCACCTGCAGCGCCACCTCCAGCGCCTGCCAGCGCAGGGAGATACCGCCGATGGAAACCGGTGCGCCCAGCCGTTGCGACAGCCAGTGCCCGATCTGCGGGCTGTAATTACCCACCTGCGGCGACAGCACACGCCCGGTCTGCACCAGGATGGCGAGCGCGATCACGATGCTCACCACCAGCAGCCAGAACTTGCGCACGCACCAGCGCAACCAGCGCATCAGGACCCACTCCCGATACTGCCGGCGCAGCGGGCAAGGTTAATGCGGTTACACCAGCACAATGTCGTACTGCTCCTGGTTGTAGATGGGCTCTACCTGAAACTGGATCGGGCGGCCGATGAACTCTTCCAGGTCCGCCACATTGGCAGACTCTTCATCCAGCAGCAGATCGATGACCACCTGACTCGCCAGTACCATAATCTTGTCGCTGTCATAGGCCCGCGCCTCGCGAATGATTTCGCGGAAAATCTCATAGCACACGGTTTCCGCGGTTTTGAGGGTACCGCGGCCGGCGCACACGGGACAGGGCTCGCACAGCATCTGGCCGAGGGATTCCCTGGTGCGTTTGCGCGTCATTTCCACCAGGCCCAGCTCGGAAACTCCGGTAATACTGTTTTTGGCGTGGTCCCGCTCGAGAGACTTTTCCAGGGTGCGCAGGACCTGGCGCTGGTGCTCCGGATCCTGCATATCGATAAAGTCGATGATGATGATACCGCCGAGGTTGCGCAGGCGCAGCTGGCGGGCAATAGCGGTCGCCGCTTCCAGATTGGTCTTGAAGATGGTCTCTTCCAGGTTGCGGTGGCCAACAAATGCACCGGTATTCACATCGATGGTGCTCATGGCCTCGGTCTGCTCGACAATCAGGTAGCCTCCGGACTTGAGGGTCACCT
Source organism: uncultured Microbulbifer sp. (assembly GCF_913055755.1). Classification (GTDB taxonomy): domain Bacteria; phylum Pseudomonadota; class Gammaproteobacteria; order Pseudomonadales; family Cellvibrionaceae; genus Microbulbifer. The sequence goes on along the minus strand of NZ_CAJXKH010000008.1, from coordinate 2,622 downwards.
TGTTCTGCAGGGCCTTGCGGATCTCCTCCTCGACACCGTACAGGTCAAACAGCGGGCGTTCGCCGGGATAGTGCTCGATGCGCGGGGCGATTTCCGGCGCGTACTTGCCGGCGAACTTGGCGGCGCGGGCGTGGGCCTCGCGGGAATCGATACGGATCTTTTCCGTGTGCGGCCGCGCAAGGTCGCGCAGGGCGCGCATAAACAGCGGCAGGTCCTCGTAGATGATCGCCGGCTCCTTTTCACTCTTGATGCGCTGTTCCAGCTCACTCCAGAGTTTGTACAGGAACGGGATGTCCCGCAGCAGCTCCTCCTCGCTGACCCCTTCCGCCACGGTGCGCAGGATAAATCCGCCGTCGCCGCTGAGGCCCTCTTCCGCCAGGCGCGTCGACGCCAGGTCCACCAGGTTGCGCAACCGGTCCCGTTCGCTGTCGTCCTCGATGCGGTTGGAAATGCCGATATGGCGGGTCTGGGGCATATATACGAGATAGCGGGCAGAGACCGACAGATGGGTAGTGAGGCGCGCGCCCTTGCTGCTGATCGGGTCCTTGACCACCTGCACCACCAGCGACTGCCCCTCGCGCACCAGCGCGCGGATATCGGCGACCTCTCCCTCGCGGGATTCCATGCCCTCGTCGTCCAGCGGGGCAATATCGGACGCGTGGATAAACCCTGCACGTTCGAGGCCGATGTCTACAAATGCCGCCTGCATTCCCGGCAATACTCGTACAACCTTGCCCTTGTAGATATTGCCGACGATGCCGCGGCGGGCGCTGCGCTCCAGGTAAACCTCCTGCAGCACGCCGTTCTCCACCAGCGCCACACGGGTTTCCATCGGTGCCACGTTGATCAGTAATTCTTCGCTCACGGGCCCGTCTCTCCCAATTCTTCCCGGTTCACTGCGCCCTGCCGAGTTCACTGCGCTTGTCGAATTGCCAGTAGCCGATACCTGCGCGCTCCAGCAGCGGTGCCAGTGTTTCCAGCGGCAGCCCCACCACATTGCTGTAACTGCCTTCGATGGCGGCCACCAGCAGCGCGCCCATACCCTGGATACCGTAGCCGCCGGCCTTGTCTGCCGGCTCGCCGGTCTCCCAGTAGGCCTCGATCTGGTGGCGACTCAGGTCGCGGAAGCGCACCCGGGTCTCCGCCACCTCGCGGAAGGTGGCGGCCGCCCCGGTGAGGCATATGGCGGTCAGCACCCGGTGCTCGGCACCGGCCAGCAGGCGCATCATGCGCGCATAATCGTTGAAATCCCGCGGCTTTTCCAAAACCTGGTTTTCCGCCACCACCACAGTATCCGCACCCAGCGACCACAGATTCTCCGCGCTGCCGGCGAGGGCGCGCCCGGCGCGGGCCTTCTCTTCCGCCAGACGCAGTACATAGGACTGTGGGTCCTCGCCCGGGGCACGGGCTTCCTCCACCGCCGTGGCCGCGGTGGAAAAAGGCACCCCAACCTGCACCAGCAGCTCTGCGCGGCGGGGAGAGGCTGAAGCGAGCAGCAGTCGATTCTCAGGGTTGATCTCGGGCACGGGCAAAAAGTTACTTATGGTTATTGGCTAAAGCACACGATTATAGCGGTATCGGTCGAAAATTAACCGCAATCATTGCACCGCTTTACAGCCAGACTGCGGGCACGCCGAACCGGGGCCTGGGATGACCACCGTAACAGCTTTCCCGCGGGCCTGTCAGCGCACCCGCAGCCGGGAAGCGATGCTCTGCAACCAGGGTGTGACCACTGGCCACAACAGCGCGGTTGTCAGCGCCGGCCACAGAAAGGTCAGGCCCGGCACCGTCTTGCCCGCCAGGCTGTGCACCCAGTTTCCGAGCAACTGATTGATCCCCACCAGCACGAATACCCACATCAACTGTTGCGCCGGGTTGAAGGCGCGGGTGCGCTGGTAGGTCAGCAGACTGAAATAGGCCACCACGGACAGGGAAAGGGCGTGGGCGCCGAGGGTGGACCCGGTCACCAGGTCCTGGGCAATTCCCACCAGCCAGGCAAAGCCCACCCCCAGGCTCTGGGGCATGCGTATGGTCCAGAAGATCACCAGCAGGGCACAGAAGGCGGGGCGAAACCAGAGCCATTCGAGGGGCAGCGGCATCACTGCCAGCAGCAGCGCCACCAGAATGGTGAACAGGATAAACCAGCGGTTGTGAGCGTCCATGGCGGGATCAGCCCTGATCGACGATGACCGCCAGCACAAACCGGCTGCGGTTCATCTGCCCGCGGGGCTGGACGTCGACATCGGCGAAGGCGCGGCCGGGATCCCGGCGCACCGAAATGACCTCGCCCACCGGGTAGCCGGCGGGGAAGCGCCCGCCGAGCCCGGAGCTCAACAGCAGGTCGCCCTCGCGGATATCACTGGTATTGGCCAGGTGGCGCAACTTCAGGCGATACAGGTCGCCAGTGCCTTCGGCCACCGCGCGCACACTGTTGCGCAGCACCTGCACCGGCAGTGCATGGCTGGCGTCGGTGATCAGCAGCACGCGACTGGATATATCCCCGGCCTCGACCACCTGTCCCAAAAGACCGCTGGCGTCCATGATCGCAGTGCCCTGGCGCACCCCGTCGTTACGCCCCTTGTCGATGATCAGCACGTGCTCCAGCGGGTCCGGCGACACACC
>NZ_CAJXKH010000007.1 GCF_913055755.1 uncultured Microbulbifer sp. | reverse complement strand
GAAACCACCAAGGCGGGTATTGTCTCGCCGGTGCTGCAGCCGGATGTGGCGCTGCTGGACGCGCAACTGACTGTCGGCCTGCCGCCGGCGATTACCGCGGCCACCGGGATCGACGCCATGGTGCACGCAATCGAGGCCTACACCTCTGCGCACAGGAAAAACCCGATTTCGGATATGCTCGCGCGCGAGGCGCTGAGACTGCTTGCGGGCAGTATTGCCTCTGCCACCCACGACGGCCACGACCTGCAGGCCCGCAGCAATATGCTGTTGGGGGCGCTGCTTGCGGGCCAGGCATTTGCCAACGCGCCGGTAGCGGCGGTCCATGCACTGGCGTATCCACTGGGCGGCCATTTCCATATCCCCCACGGCCTCAGCAACTCCCTGGTGCTACCCCAGGTGCTGCGTTTCAATGCGCCGCTGGCGGCGGATGCCTATGCGGAACTGGCGCCCTGTATCATGGGGGAGGCATTTACAGCGGGCCCCAGCGAGCTGGTTGCGGAACATCTGATCTGCTGGCTGCAAAACCTGATCCAGGAGCTGGGGTTACCGACCCGCCTGCGGGATTGCGGGGTAAAGGAAAGTGCACTGGAATTACTCGCCAGCGATGCCATGCAACAGCAGCGCCTGCTGGTAAATAATCCGCGCCCGGTTACCGAGCAGGATGCCCTGGCGATCTACCGCGCGGTTTACTGAGAATTTGAGCGATCTGATTTATGTCCGAACAGGCACCGACTCCGGAAACTTTTACCCGCGACCACTACCGCGTGTTTTACCCCATCACCACCCGCTGGCACGACAACGATATCTACGGCCACGTGAACAACGTGACCTATTACGGCTACTTCGACAGCGCGGTAAACCGCTACCTGATCGAGGAGGGCGGGCTGGATATTCACGGCGGTGAAGTCGTGGCGTTTGTGGTGAATTCCAGCTGCGATTACCGCGCGCCGCTGGCGTTCCCGCAGCAGCTGGAAGCGGGTGTCCGGGTGGAGAAGCTCGGCAACAGTTCAGTGGTGTACCGTGTCGGCATTTTCCGCAGCGGGGAACCGGAGGCCGCGGCCAGTGGCTCCTTTACCCACGTGTTTGTGGAAAAGACGGAAAACCGATCGGTGCCCATCCCGGAGAAGATTCGACAGGCCCTGACCCGTATTGGATAGAATACCTGTCAGATTTGATACTTTTCCGGAGTTACCGTGCGGGAATACCGTCCGCCTAGCGAGCCATTTCTCACCGTTGTCTATGTCGACGACGCACTGCTGGTGCTGGACAAGCCCAGCGGCCTGCTCACCGTGCCCGGGCGCGATCCGGCCCACAACGACAGCCTCGCCAGCCGCGCGCAGCAGCGCTATCCAGATGCGCTGATCGTGCACCGCCTGGATATGGATACCTCCGGTCTGGTGGTGATGGCCCGGGGCAAGGAGATGCACCGCCAGTTGAGTATCCTGTTTCAGAATCGCCAGGTGGAAAAAAGTTATCTGGCGCGGGTTTGGGGTGAACCCGACGGCGAGGCAGGGGAGGTAGACCTGCCGCTGATCTGCGACTGGCCGAACCGGCCGAAACAGATGGTGGATTTTGCAGTGGGCAAGCCCTCGCTCACCCAATGGCAGAAACTCTCCAGCGATGGCAATAGCTGCCTGCTGGAGCTGACCCCGGTAACCGGCCGTTCGCACCAGCTGCGCGTGCATATGCAGGCCCTCGGCCACCCGATTCTTGGCGATCCTTTCTACGCCCATCCCGCAGCGCTGGCCGCTGCACCGCGGTTATTGTTGCACGCGGCCATGCTGTCATTTACCCATCCCGCCAGTGGCGAGCGCATGCTATTTGAAAGCGCGCCGGATGCGCTGTTTGGTAAAGAGCGCTAGCCGTTACTCCGTCGCAGTACCCGGCATTGCCAGCATATCCTCGATCAATTCATCGATCTGTGCCCGGGTTACGTTGGGCATGCAGATCACATGACTTTCCCCATTGGCGGTGGCCAGCTGCCACTTCTGTTTCACCGACTCCGCCACTTGCGGGAACACCACGGTAATGGCGTTGGGATTGCGCCAGGCGCTGATGCCCGCGTGGCGCATCTGGGTTTCCGCGTAGCTGGCGGTGTCCAGTGAGCGCTGTACCCGTGCTGCCAGGCCCTCCACGCCCAGGGACTTGATGGTGTGCCACAGCACCAGCGGGGTGAAGCCGTTGCGCGAGCCGGTAATGGTGGTATCCAGGTTGCCGATGTAAGAAATGGAGCGGGCAATGCGGTCCACGTTGCACTTGCGTGCCAGCACAATGCCGCAGGGGATCGGCGAGCCAAAAAACTTGTGGCCGCTGATGGAAATACTGTCGGCACCATCGGCAAAGTCGAATGCCGGGCGCGGGTCCATAAACGGCGCCATACCACCGCACAATGCGGCGTCGCTGTGGATATAGCGCTGGCTGAATGCCATCTCGTCGAGGATGTTGTTGATCTTTTTCAGGTCATCCCGCGCTTCGGTCATGGTGGTGCCGATATTGGCGAAGATGATCGGCGGAATATCCCGGCGCGCGCGCAGGGTCTCGCGCAGGTCGTCGTAATCGATCTCGCCGTTTTTCTGCGAGCGGATCATGATGTGGCGCATGCCGAGAAAATGCAGGTTCTTGGCCACACTGTAGTGGGTGTCCTGGGAGTAGTACACGATGCCCTTGGGCAGCAGTTCGCGCGCGAGATAAAGCCCGTAAAGATTGCCCTCGGTGCCGCCGTTGGTGACATAACCCCACCAGTCGTTTTCCGGTGCGCGCAGCAGCTCGGCAAAAAACGTAATCACATCGCGCTCGAAGCCGCGGCTGTCCACCCGCCAGGTGGAATCGCTGAAGGGATCGCCCAGGTTGTTGAGCGGGTAGCGCAGAAACTCCACCAGGTCGTTGAACTCGAAGTCCTTGGAAACCGGGTAACCCAGGTAGGACTCGGTGTTTTTCTTGGTGTTTTCCAGGAATGCCTGCAGGCGTTCGCGGTCGGGTGTGGAGAGTGCCATCTTTGCTGACTCGTTTTTATTGGAATAAATATTCGGCGTTTAACGAGAAGGCAAAGTGCCGGGGCGAGTATTTCGAACCGTCGGCGACAGGGACGTCGCCGACGGAACGTACAGGGATGTATCCACAGTGTTTCGAAATACTCGCCCCGGTGCTTTGCCGCCCCGGGGCCAGCTTAAAATCACTGGCAGGGTGCGAAGTGCGTTACTTCTTACCTTTCATGGCGGCAGCGAGAATATCACCCATGCTGCCGCGGCCACCGTTACCGCCCTGTTGCTGACGGCTGCGGTTGTTGTGACGCTGCGCCTGACGGCTCTCGCGGTGGTCGCCTTTCTTGACGCCGCCGCTGCCCTGTTCGCCGGGCTCGTCACTCATGCGCATGGACAGACCGATACGCTTGCGCGCCACGTCCACTTCCATCACCTTCACCTTGACGATGTCGTTCGCCTTCACCACCTCGTGGGGATCCTTGACGAACTTCTCCGACAGCGCGGAAATATGTACCAGGCCATCCTGGTGTACACCGATATCCACAAACGCGCCGAAGTTGGTGACGTTGGTGACGGTACCTTCCAGCACCATGCCCGGACGCAGGTCCTTGATCTCTTCCACGCCCTCCTCGAACTTGGCGGTGCGGAATTCCGGGCGCGGGTCGCGGCCGGGTTTTTCCAGCTCGGCGATGATGTCTTTCACCGTCGGCAGTCCAAACTTGTCGTCGGTGTAGTCCGCCGGATTCAGCCTGCGCAGGAAACCGGAATCGCCGATCAGGCTGTTGATCTCGCGGCCGTTCTTCTCCGCGATGCGCTTCACCACGATATAGGACTCCGGGTGCACCCCGGACTTGTCCAGCGGGTCCTCGCCGTCGTTGATGCGCAGGAAGCCGGCCGCCTGCTCGAACGCCTTGGGCCCCAGGCGCGGCACGTCCTTCAGCTGGCTGCGGTTCTTGAAGGCGCCGTTCTGGTCGCGGTAGCTGACGATGTTGTTGGCGATGGACTGGCTGAGTCCGGACACGCGCGCCAGCAGCGGCGCGGAGGCGGAATTCAGTTCGGCGCCGACGCCGTTAACACAGTCCTCCACCACCGCGTCGAGGGAGCGCGCCAGCTGGGACTGGGAGACGTCGTGCTGGTACTGGCCTACACCGATGGATTTCGGTTCGATCTTCACCAGTTCCGCCAGCGGGTCCTGCAGGCGGCGGGCGATGGAGATGGCGCCGCGGATGGTCACATCCAGGTCCGGGAATTCCTTGGCGGCAAACTCGGAGGCGGAGTACACGGAGGCGCCGGCCTCGTTCACCATCACCTTCTGCGCGGTGAGTTTGAACTGCTTGATGGTCTCGCCGACAAACTTGTCGGTCTCGCGGCTGGCGGTGCCGTTGCCGATGGCGATCAGGCCCACGTCGTATTTCTTGCACAGCGCGGCGATCACCGCGGCGGACTCCGCCAGCTTGTTCTGCGGCGGATTGGGGTAGATGGCGGTGTGGTCCAGCACCTTGCCGGTGGCGTCCACCACCGCCACTTTCACGCCGGTACGGAGGCCCGGGTCCAGACCGATGGTGGCCTTCTGGCCGGCGGGCGCCGCCAGCAGCAGGTCCTTCAGGTTACGGGAAAATACCTTGATGGCTTCTTCTTCCGCCTTCTCGCGCAGCTGGCCCAGCAGGTCGGTTTCCAGGCTGGTGAGCAGCTTGATGCGCCAGGTCCAGCGCACCACTTCGCCCAGCCATTTGTCCGCGGGGCGTCCGTGGTCCTCGATCTCCACGTGGCGGGCGATCATGGTCTCGCAGGGATGGCCGGCGGTGGCGGGGCGCTCTTCGTCGCCGTCGAGCCCCAGGTTGATCGCCAGGATGCCCTCGTTGCGGCCGCGGAAGATCGCCAGGGCGCGGTGACTGGGCACCTTGGCCCAGTCTTCCGCGTACTCGAAGTAGTCGCGGAACTTGGCACCTTCTACTTCCTTGCCGTCCAGCAGCTTGGATTTCACCTGGCCGTCGCGGCTCAGGAAGTCCCGCAGCTTGCCCAGCAGTTCGGCGTCCTCGGCGAAACGCTCCATCAGGATGAACTTGGCGCCGTCCAGCGCCGCCTTGATGTCCTTTACATGCAGGGCGGCGTCTTCGTTGTCGCTGTTGAGGTACTTCTGCGCTTCCTCTTCCGGGTTCAGGGTCGGGTCGCCGTAGAGGGCGTCTGCCAGCGGTTCGAGGCCGGCTTCGATGGCGATCTGGCCCTTGGTGCGGCGCTTCGGCTTGTACGGCAGGTAGAGGTCTTCGAGGCGGTTCTTGGTGTCGGCGGCGTTGATCTGCTGCGCCAGTTCCGGGGTCAGCTTGCCCTGCTCGTCGATGCTTTTCAGGATCGCGGCGCGGCGCTCTTCCATCTCCCGCAGGTAGCGCAGGCGCTCTTCCAAGGTGCGCAGCTGGGTGTCGTCCAGTTCCCCGGTTACCTCTTTACGGTAACGGGAAATAAACGGAACTGTGGCACCTTCGTCCAGCAGTCCGACGGCGGCTGCGACCTGTTGCGGGCGTACGTTGAGCTCTTCGGCGATACGGGCGTTGATATCCAACATCTTGTTATTTACATCCTCGGATGGTGCGCTGGCCTCTGGCCATCAGGCGAAAATCGGGCGCGCGCTTCTGCCTCGGATGGCAGCGGAAAGTAGCGCGCAGCGGTCAAAAATGAGGGCGGCCATTATGGGCCAAGCGGCGGCGCGGACCAAGGCTGAATCCATGGCGAAAATGGCACACAACTCACGTTTGCGATCAAGTGCATTTAGTTGCGATGGCCTGCATCCGGGAGCGGTTTATTTATCGTCGAACTCCAGTAGAATGCGTAGCTAGTCAAAATTTGAACAATGGAAGTATTTGTGAAGCTTTCTAGAAAAAACAAAGTCTTAGGGATTGTGGTTGTTGCAGGTGTCGCAGCAGTAGCCGCTGTTTCCATGCTGGCGCCAAAGCCGGAGGAAAAAGTTGCCGAGGCGGCGGTGCCGCCCACGGCCGATATCCTGTATGCGGAACCCGGACGTCACACTCTGCTGGTGCCGAGCCAGGGCTCCGTGCGTGCCCGCCACGAAATTGAAGTGGTGGCCCGGGTAGGCGGTGTGATCGAAAGCGTTAACGGCGCCTTCGTACCCGGCGGATTTTTCCAGCAGGGAGACTCGCTGGTACAGATCGAGCCGGCTGACTACCGTCACGCCCTGACCCGCACCGAGTCCCAGGTGGCCAGTGCCGCCGCGACCCTGGCCCAGGAAGAGGGTATGGCCAAGCAGGCCAAGCGCGAGTGGCGCGACCTGGGTACGGACAAAGCCAACAACCTGTTCCTGCGCAAGCCGCAACTGGCTGCCGCCAGTGCCGCGCTCGAGGCCGCCAAGGCGGACCGCGACCAGGCCAGACTGAACCTGGAGCGCACCTCGGTGGAGGCGCCGTTCGCCGGCCGCGTGGTGGAAACCCTGGTGGATATCGGTCAGTACGTGACCCCGGGGACCAAGCTGGCACGGATTCACAGCACCGGTGTGGCGGAAGTGCGCCTGCCGCTGACCGATCACCAGCTGTCGCTGTTGGAACTGCCGCTGGGTCGCGCGATCGAGAACGGTCCCGCGGTGCGCCTTGCCGCCAACCTCGCCGGTGAAGAGCGCGAGTGGCGCGGCCAGATAGTGCGTACCGAGGCCGCCATCGACCCCAACAGCCGCTTTGTATACGCCGTGGCCCAGGTCCAGAACCCCTACCAGGGCGAGGCGCCGCTGATCAACGGCCTGTTTGTGGAAGCCCAGATAGCCGGCAAGACCTATGACGACATCACCCTGCTGCCGCGCCAGGCGCTGCACGAGGGGGATCATATCCTGGTGCTGAATGCAGAAAACCAGCTGGGTCACCGCGAGGTAGAGCTACTGCAGGCGGTAGGTGACCAGGTGTGGCTGCGCGGCAATATCGCCAGTGGCGAGCAGGTGGTCATTTCCAGTCTCGGCTATTCCCGCGAGGGCATGGTTCTGAGCCCCAACCCGCTGAACGAAAAGCCCTCCGGCCTGTATCTAGGTGAAAAGGCCGGGGAAGAACAGGAACCTGAAGCGAAGGCTGGTGGCAGCAGTACCGCTTCAGCCCAGGGAGCCTTCTGATCATGCAGGGCATTATTGGATGGTTCGTCCGCAACAGTAAGGCCGCCAACCTGCTGATGATCATGATCATCATCGGCGGCCTGTTCGGCATGTCCCATATTGGTCGCGAGGTGTTCCCGGCGATCAACCCGGGAGTGGTGCGGGTCAATATCAGTTACCCCGGCGCCGGCCCCGCGGAAGTAGAGCAGCAGGTAACCCTGCGGGTCGAACAGGCCATTTCCGAGGTGAAGGGCATCAAGGAGGTCAACTCCTGGTCCAGCCGCAGCAACAGCACCGTGCGTATCCAGGCGGTGGACGGCTACGACGAGCTGCGCCTGCTGAACGATATCAAGGTGCAGGTGGACTCCATCAACACCTTCCCCGCGGATATCGAGCGCCCGGTGATTGCGCTGGAGGAGTGGGAGCAGCAGATGATGATGATCGCCATCGGCGGTCCCGTCTCCCCGCGCCAGCTCAAGGAAACCGCCCTGGACCTGCGCGACAAGCTGATGCTGTTGCCCGGCGTGCGCCGGGTCGACGTGTGGGGCGATCGCGCCGACGAGGTCTCCATCGAGGTTTCCGAGATGGACCTGCGCCGCTACAACCTGTCGTTCGACGATGTCAGCAATGCGGTGCGCCGCTCCTCCCTGGACCTGCCGGCGGGCCGTGTGCGTTCCGACCGCGGTGATATCCAGGTGCAGACCCGCGGCCAGGCATACACCCAGGCGGATTTCGAACGCATTCCGCTGGTGAGCCGCAAGGACGGCACCCAGCTGCTGCTGGGGGATGTGGCGACGGTGATCGACGGCTTTGAGGAAGAGGGCTCGGTCATCCGCTTCAACGGCAAGCCGGCGATGAACCTGCGAGTGATGCAGGGCGAGCCGCTGGACGTGGTGGCGACCGCGGAAGCGATCCGCGAATTCATGAAGGAAGCGCGCGAGACCCTGCCCCCGGGCATGGAATTCGAGACCTGGTTCGACTTCTCCGATGCCTACGAAAGCCGCATGAGCATGCTGTTCTGGAATGCGGTTTCCGGCCTGGCGCTGGTGTTTGTATTGCTGATGCTGTTCCTGCGCCCGGCGCTGGCGGTATGGGTGACCGTGGGTATCTTTACCGCGTTTATGGGCGCCTTCTGGCTGCTGCCGGTGACCGGTATCACCCTGAATATGCTGTCGCTGTTCGCCTTCCTGATGATCCTCGGTATCGTGGTGGACGATGCGATCATCGTCGGTGAGGCGGTGCACGCCGCCCACGACCGTGGCGAGACCGGGCTCGAGGCGGCGGATGCGGGAGTGAAGAGCATTTCTGCACCGGTGATTTTTGCCGTGGTCTCCACCATGGTGTTCTTCGTGCCGATGCTGTTCCTGCCCGGTTACACCTCGCAGATGATGATGTCGCTGCCGGTGGTGGTGCTGTTGTGCCTGAGCTTCTCCCTGGTGGAGTCGCTGCTGATCCTGCCGGCGCACCTGGTGAAGCTCAAGCCGGAAGCGCCGGCCAGCTCGGGTATCGGCAAAAAACTGCAGGATGTGCGCAGCAAATTTGCCGCGGGCATGAAGATCGCCGGTGACAAGTACTATCTGCCGCTGCTGGAGAAATCCCTCACCAACAGTCGCGCCACGGTGATGATCTTCTTCATGGCGCTGGTGCTTTCCATTGCGCTGTTCAAGGGCGGTTACATCGGCTCGGCGTTCTCGCCGGAGGTGCCTTCCGACCTGTTGGAACTGCGCACTACCATGGCCCAGGGCGAGTCCTTCGAGGAAGCGCAGCGGGTGCTGGAGCAGTTCGAGACTGCGGGCAAGAAACTCGCCGAAGACCCGGAAATGCTGGCGCTGAATGGCGACCGTCCCTTTGTGCAGAACACCATGGCGTTCCTGTACCGGGGTAATGTCACGGTACTGCTGCAGTTGACCGAAGGTGAGCTGCGGGATGTGACTTCCGAGCAGCTGGCGATCAAGTGGCGCGAGTATGTCGGCAAGTTGCCGGCCAGTGTGGAAGAAATGAATATCCAGCACACTATCAACGATGGTGGCAAGGGTATGTCCCTGAACCTGAGCACGGCCTCGGGGAATATGGATGAGATGCGACGCGCTGCGGATGCGGTGAAGAAGGAGCTGAACAGCTTCGCCGGTGTTTACGACGTGCGCGATAACCTGATCAGTGCGCGCCAGGATATCGAGATCCAGCTCAAGCCCAATGCAACCAATATGGGTATCGGCCTGGCGGACGTGGCCAAGCAGGTGCGCCAGGGTTTCTACGGCCAGGAAGTGCAACGTATTCCCCGCGGCCGTGAGGACGTGCGGGTGATGGTGCGCTATCCGCAGGAGGAGCGCGCCAGCGAGGAGCAGATCGACCGTATCCGCATCCGCACCAGCGAAGGCGAGATTCCCTTCAGCGCGGTGGCGGAGGCGGTTTATGTGCCCGGTTACACGACTATTCGCCGCAATGACCGCGAGCGCACGGTGCAGGTTACCGCGGAGATGATCCCGGGTACCTCTCCGGCACACGAGATTCTGAAGCAGCTGCGCGACAAGAACCTGAAGAAGTGGGAGCAGCAGTTCCCGGGCTTCAGCCTGAAGACTGCCGGTGAGATGCAGGAAGAGGAGGAATTCGGTACCGCGATTCTGGCATTCTTCGTGCTGTCGCTGTTTGCGATCTACGCGCTGCTGGCGATTGCGTTCCGCTCTTACTCGCAGCCGCTGCTGATCCTCACCGCGGTGCCGTTCGGTTTCTTCGGTGCAATCCTCGGCCACCTGCTGCTCGGTTATGACATCAGCATTATGTCGATGTTGGGTTTCCTGGCTGCCGCGGGTGTGGTGGTGAATGACAACCTGGTGTTGATGGACCGTATCAACCAACTGCGCGCCGAGGGTGTGGCGGTGATGGAGGCGGTGGTGCAGGCCGGTCGCGACCGTTTCCGTCCGATTATCCTGACGTCCATCACGACCTTCGTTGGCCTGGTGCCGATCATGTTCGAGCGTTCCATCCAGGCGCAGTTCCTGATCCCGATGGTGGTGAGCCTGGCGTTCGGCGTTCTGTGCGCCACCTTCGTGACCCTGTTGCTGGTGCCGAACCTGTACAAGATCATCGAGATGCTGCGCATCAAGGTGAAGGGCGACAAGATCCACGACGAGCTGCCGGTCAGCTTCGAGAAGGTCTGATTGAGAAATAGTGGAGCACAGTGGCGGCCATTCGGTGGCCCTGTGCTCCACAGCCTCATCGGCAATCGTTCCGCACAGGGCCACCGAATGGCCTTAGCCTCCAGGTTCACTGGACACTACCTACAACTTCCTTCCTACCTGTATTACCCTTCACGCAATTCTGTTTCGCTTTTCAGGATCTACTGTTGCGTATCCCCCGTATTTTTTCCGCCGAGCCGCTGGCCGATAAAACCGAAGTCCAGCTGGATGAAGCCGCGTCCCGCCATCTGGTAAAAGTCCTGCGTCTGGGGCCAGGTCGGCCGCTGGTGCTGTTTGACGGCGAGGGTGGGGAATATGCGGCGGAACTGCTGGAGGCGGGCAAGAAGGCGCGGGTAAAAGTCGGCGACTATTCTGAAGGGGACCGGCAGTCGCCGCTGGCGATTACCCTGGCCATTGGTATTTCCCGCGGTGACCGCTTTGACTGGGTGATCCAGAAGGCGACCGAGCTGGGGGTGCGGGATATCCGGCCGCTGTTTAGCGAGCGCTGCGAGGTGAAGCTGTCCGGCGACCGCCTGCAGAAAAAACTGGGGCAGTGGCAGCAGATTGCGATCAGTGCCTGCGAGCAGTGTGCCCGCAACCGGGTGCCGCAGATACTGTCGCCGATGAAGTTGCCGCAGTTCCTGGATGCTGCGGGCGAGGACTCCCTGAACCTGGTGCTGCATCACCGCACCGAGGAAACCCTGGCGGGGCTCGAGCAGCAATTCGGTCGCCCGCAGTCTGTGCAATTACTGGTGGGGCCGGAGGGCGGGCTGTCGGCTGAGGAGATCGAGCTGGCGCTGAAGCGTGGATTTTACCCGATGCGATTGGGGCCGCGAGTGCTGCGCACCGAGACCGCACCGGTAGCTGCTCTGTCGGTATTACAGTTCCAATGGGGCGATTTTTAGTTCGTTTCACTTTGCAAGGAGCAAATAATGAAAGCGCTAGTCTGGCTGATCGGTGTCGCCATCACCGCCATGTCGATTCTGATTATTCTCAAGCCGCAGATTGCCCGGGATATGGGGGAGCGAATGAATCCGCAGATGTTCTACTTCGGCGCCTGGGCGCGGGTGGTGATCGGCATCGTGTTTCTGGTGATCTCCGATACCCGCAGCTGGGGCACCCTGTTCAATGTGCTGGGGATTTTCCTGGTTGTGATCGGCGCCTACGCGTTGCAGACCGGCTATGAGCGGACCAGGGAATTCGTGCTCGGTCTGGTGCACGGCAATGAAAACCTGGTGCGGGTCGCCGGTGCCGTCGGGGTTCTGGTCGGCATTTTGCTGATCTCTGCCACCTGATAAACAGTTGGAAGTTTGATGGAAAGTACCAGGTTAGTAATCTTCGATTGCGATGGCGTGCTGGTGGACAGCGAATCCATTGTCTGCCGTGTGCTGGCGGAGGAAATGACAAAGCTGGGGATGCCCGCCACCGTGGAGGAGCTGGACGAACAGTTCAGCGGCCGGCCGTCGCAGGATTGCATTGTCGATATCGAAAAGCGCTATGGCGGGCCGCTGCCGGAAGCCTATTTTCACAATACCGAGCGTCGCATTCGCGAGGCCTTTCACAGCGAGCTGGAGCCGGTAACCGGCATCCGCGAAGTACTGGAAAAACTGTCGACCACGGACCTGCAGACCTGTGTCGCGTCATCCGGCCCCCACGCGAAAATGCAGGTCACCCTGAACAAGACCGGCCTGTGGGATTATTTCGACGGGCGCATTTTCAGTGCCGAAGATGTGGGTCGCGGCAAGCCGTGGCCGGACCTGTTCCTGCACAGCGCGCGGCACTTTGAGGTGGATCCGGCGCACTGCCTGGTGGTGGAGGATTCCATCGCCGGGGTGAAGGCTGCGGTCGCCGCCGGCATGCCGGTGATTGGTTACAGTCACAACAGCAACCGCGCGCGCCAGCTGGAAGCCGAAGGGGCGCGGGTGATCAATGACATGCAGTTGCTGCTGGATTATTTTTGATAGCCGGAGGTTTTATCAACCGCAGCGCAATCACCGGGTCAGGTTGATCTCCACCGAGGCGCTGCGCCGGGTGTCCTTGTCGTCCACAAAGGTGCGGGTGTAGCGCACCGTGTAAATGCCGTTGGCAATCAGCTCATCCACCAGCCCCGGCGGCAGGGTGACGGTTTCCCGCAGGGTCTCGCCCGCACTGGCTTCCAGCGGCTTCACCACTTCGTATACTACCTGGTCTCCCACCACAAACTGGCCGCTCTCGGAATAGGCGGTGATACTGCCCAGGTCTCCATCCAGGCTCCACACCGTCATCAGTTGGCGGGATTTGCCGCTCACGGTCTGCTGCGGCGGACTCGCCTGTACCTGGGCCAGGCGGCCACTGGCGTCCAGGTCGAACAGGATATGGTTGGAGAGGCTACCCGCAGCACCGGCGAATACCCGGCGATAACCCACCCTGCGCACTCCCTGGCGATGCCACTTGCGCGCCTGTTCAGCGGAGATTTGCACCACTTCCGAAACTTCGCCGCGGTCACCACTGAACTCGAGAATCCGGTCCACCACAGCCAGTTCCTTGTTGTTGTCCAGATTGACGAATACGCCCCGGGGCGAGGCGGCACCGCCGCGGCTGGCCACACGCCAGGTGATCTGCTCCCGGTAGCCCTCGCTGGCGTTGAGCCAGGCATCACCGGGATCGACGGTCACTATCTGCTGGGCGAGGGCTGAACCCGCGGTCACCAGCGCCGCCAGGCCGAGGCTGAGTAGGGATTTTCTGGCCACGATCTTCTCCACGCATTGCGGTGTGCTATTAGCACAATCCTAAGGTGCCGGGGGCAGCGACAAAACCGGGATAAAAACTCGGAATAAGCCGCCCCCGCAAAGCCCGTTGCCAGCGGTGGTCTACAATGAAGCTGACGCCATTCCGACGACTGCTGTGACGGAGGCCTCCATCCACATGTTTACACTGCGGCGAAAGCCGATTCCGGTCTGCCTGTTGCTGCCCCTGGCCGCGCTATTGCTGACGGGTTGCCCGGACCCGATGAAGAAGTACACCCTGGCCCCGCGGGAACTGGTCGCCAATGGTGCGGGTGAAAAATCCGCGCGTGAAGCGGCACCTTTTGGCGACGATATGGTGCGCTACCTGATGGGCAAACCGCGGGCGGGCGAGGGTGAATTCGTTCTGAAAGTGGACTTTGAACCCGGTGGCTTTGCTCCGGTGATGAACACCCTTGGGGACGTGGAAGCGCTGCTGGTGATCATGCGGGACTTCCCCTCGCTGGAAATTGCCATCGAGGGGCACACCGACAACGCCGGGGATTCCAAGAAAAATCGCAAGCTGTCCCAGTGGCGCGCCAACTGGGTAAAACAGTTCCTGCAGGAGCGGGGCATCGCCGAGGAGCGGATCACCGCGGTGGGTTTCGGGGATTCAGATCCGGTTGCCGACAACAGTACCGAGCAGGGACGGGAGCAGAACCGGCGCCTGGTGGTGCGGATTGTGAATTACGACGGCAAGCCGGTAAATGTGCGGCTGCAGCGCGAACGATAATCTCTGCTTGCCACGGAATAACGACCTCAGCCCTTTTTCGCCAGGTACAGGAAACACAGCGCGAGCCCCGCAAGGCCCAGCCAGGGGGCCAGCGCAACGTCGCCGAGATAGGGCACCTTGCCCGGTGCAGTGACCGCAAGAATGGCGACGATAACGCCCATCAGTGCCTCGCCGGTGATCAGGCCTGATGCCAGCAGCAGGCCATCCCCTCCGGCTTCTTCTCCCTGCCCGGTGCGGCCAGCGCGGCGCCGCTGCTGCCAGTGTGCCAGCAGGCCGCCGAGGAATATCGGAATGGAGAGACCGAGTGGCAGGTAGACGCCCACGGCAACGGCGAGAACCGGAAATCGGAAGTGCGCGCCGCGGCTCTTCTGGATCTGGTCCAGCACGATCAGCAAGACCGCGAGACCAAAGCCGATAAAGATAAAGTTCCACTCGATGCCCGCGCCGAAAATACCCGTGGACAGGTCCCGCATCAGACTCGCCTGCGGTGCCGACAGGGGCGTTGCCTCGGGATTGACCGGGCTGACCCGGCCGATGCCGTAACCCTGGTCCAGCACCGACAGCACCAGCGGGATGGCACCGGCAGCGGCGCAGACACCGATAATCTGGAAAACCTGCTGCCGCCAGGGGGTGGCGCCGAGCAGGTGGCCACACTTCAGGTCCTGCATGTTGTCGCCGGCAATGGCGGCGGCGGAACAGATCATCCCCGCGAGATACATCACCGCGATGGGACCGAGCTTACCGGCGATGCCCTCGTTGCCCATCAGCTGCAACAGGATCAGCGCGGAGACGATCACGGTGGCAATGGTGACACCGCTGATGGGGTTGTTACTGGAGCCCACCAGACCGGCCATATACCCGGCCACCGAAGCGAACACGAAACCCAGCACCAGCATCAGCAGCGACATGATGCCGGCAATCCAGAAGCGCCCTGGGTAGCCGTCCAGCGCGTACAGGAAAATAAAGTACAGCGGCACCGCCGACAGCAGCACCAGCAGGCTCACATAGGGAATCGGCATGTCCTGTTCGGTGCGCAGGGCCACCTGGCCGGCCTTGGCCTGGCGGTGCGCGTGCAGCGAGGCCCTGACCCCTTCGACCAGCGGGCGCGCCAGGGTAATCAGTGACCAGACTCCCCCCACCATCATCGCGCCGACGCCGATACGCCGGCACTGCTGCCAGGAGGCCCCGGCCAGATTCTCCCAGTCCTGCGCCGACCAGCTGCCCATATCGCCAGTGACCCCGGCCAGCGCCATCAGCTCGTCGCCATTGACCAGCCAGTTGAGCGGCACGCCGATGATGGTGCCGATAACACCGCCGAGAAATACCAGTACCGCCACATTGAGGCCGACGATATAGCCAACGCCGAGCAGCGCCGGGCTGAGGGTAATGTCGCCGGTGAATAGCCAGTTGCCGCCCAGCCAGTGCCTGGTGGTAGCGACGCCCCCCGCAAGCAGGCCGACACCGGACTCCAGCAGTTTGATCAGGCCGCCGAGCCCGGCGGCCACCAGCAGCACGCGGAAACCGCGCTTGGCTTCCGCGTTGGGACGGTACTCCGGGTGGTCCTTGTCGGTCTCGATGCCACCGGTTTTCAGTACCTGGGCGGTGGCCATGCCCTCGGGAAACGCCAGTTCCGTTTCCACGATCAGCGCCCGGCGCAGGGGAATGGTGAAGGCCACCCCAAGCACCCCGCCAAGAATGCCGATCAGGGCCATGGTGCCCCAGTGGTAACCGGCCCAGGCCCCCATCATCACCAGCGCCGGCAAGGTGAAAATAATTCCCGCCGCCAGGGATTCGCCGGCGGAGGCGGCGGTCTGCACCATGTTGTTTTCGAGAATGGTGGAGCGGCGGAACAGGCGCAGAATGCCCATGGAGGTGGCAGCGGCGGGAATGGAGGCGGAAACGGTGAGGCCCACCAGCAGGCCGATATAGGCGTTGGCGGCGGAGAGCACCGCCGACAGCAGTGCCCCCAGGATCAGCGCCTTGATGGTGATTTCGCTGATTACCCGCTCCGCGGGGACAAGGGGACGGTCGGCCATAGGCAACTCCCTGTCGCTGGCTTTGAAGTTATTTTCCCCTTTAGATAGCAAAAAAAGGGGCCATTGGCCCCTTTAATGCGCAGCCCGTATGGTAAATACGGGAAATCGGCGGCTTATTCCTCGCCTTCCTTGTAGCCCAGGGCGCGCAGGATATCGGCGCTCGGGGATACCTGGTTCATGGTGTAGAAATGCAGGCCCGGTGCGCCGCCTTCCAGCAGGGTTTCACACAGGTCGGTGACAATCTCCAGTCCTAACTTCTTCACGTCTTCCGGATTGCGATAGCTTTCCATGCGGTATTTCAGCCAGCGGGGAATTTCTGCGCCGCAGTTGCGGGAGAAGCGCGCCAGGTTGGTGAAATTGGTGATCGGCATGATGCCCGGGTAAATGGGCGCATCGATGCCTGCCTTCTCACACTGGTCCAGGAAGTAAAAGTAAGCATCCGGGTTGTAGAAGTACTGGGTCAGCGCACTGTTGGCACCGGCCTCGAACTTGCCTTTCAGGAAGCGGATATCGTCGTCGTAGCTCTCCGCTTCCGGGTGGATCTCCGGATAGGCGGCGACTTCCAGATGGAACTGGTCACCGGTGTGGCGGCGAATGAACGCGACCAGTTCGTTGGCGTAAACCAGCTGCGCCACGGACCCCATGCCGGAGGGCATATCGCCGCGCAGCGCAACGATGCGATCCACGCCGGCTTCCCTGTAGCGCTCGAGCAGGCCGAGCACGGTTTCCTCATTGTCACCGCCGAACGACAGGTGCGGAGCAATGGAGATGCCGTCCTTGCGCAGCCCGGTCACGATATTGGCGGTGGTGTCGCGGGTGGTGCCGCCGGCACCGTAGGTGACGGAGAAAAACTCGGGGTTGAATGCCTGCAGTTGTTCGCGGGTCTGATACAGCTTTTCCCGGCCCTCTTCGGTCTTGGGCGGGAAAAATTCGAAGCTGATGCGTAATTCACTCATGGTCTTGTTCCATTCCCTCGGGCTGGATTCCGGTCTGCGCCGGAATGAGGTCCACGCGTTTGCGCGAGCGTCATCCCGGGCTCGACCCGGGATCCAGTACGGAGGTCAATTAATACTTGTAACTTTCCGGCTTGTAGGGGCCGTCTACGGAAACGCCGATGTACTTGGCCTGGTCTTCGGTCATGCGGGTAATCACGCCGCCGAAGCCCTGCACCATGTACTTGGCCACTTCCTCATCCAGATGTTTCGGCAGTACCTTCACGTACAGAGCCGGGATTTTGTGATCCGCCGGCAGGTCGCCGAACTTTTCCTGGAACAGGTGGATCTGTGCCAGCACCTGGTTGGCAAAGGAACCGTCCATGATGCGGCTGGGGTGGCCGGTGGCGTTGCCCAGGTTCACCAGGCGGCCCTCGGAAAGCAGCAGCAGGTGATCGTTGTTTTCCGCGTTGCGCACAATCTTGTGCACCTGCGGTTTTACTTCCTGCCACTCCCAGTTCTTGCGCATGAAAGCGGTGTCGATCTCGTTGTCGAAGTGGCCGATATTGCACACCACCGCGCCGCTCTTCAGCGCCTTCAGCATATTGGCATCGCACACATTGACGTTGCCGGTGGTGGTTACCAGCAGGTCGGTATGGGCCAGCAGGTCGCTGTTGATACAGGACGCTTCGCCGTTGTTGACGCCGTTTACGTACGGGGAAACCAGTTCGAAGCCGTCCATGCACGCCTGCATCGCGCAGATGGGATCCACTTCGGAGACCTTTACGATCATGCCTTCCTGGCGCAGGGAGGCAGCGGAGCCCTTGCCCACATCGCCGTAGCCGATTACCAGCGCTTTCTTGCCGGACAGCAGGTGGTCGGTACCGCGCTTGATGGCGTCGTTGAGGCTGTGGCGACAGCCGTACTTGTTGTCGTTCTTGCTCTTGGTGACCGCGTCGTTGACGTTGATCGCGGGTACTTTCAGGGTGCCCGCCTTCAGCATGTCCTGCAGGCGGTGCACACCGGTAGTGGTTTCTTCACTGATGCCGTGGCACTTGTCGAGCAGTTCGGAATATTTGCGGTGCAGCAGCTCGGTGAGGTCGCCGCCGTCGTCCAGGATCATGTTCGGCTGCCAGCCGGCAACATCCGCGCCCACGGTGCGTTCCAGACACCACTCGTACTCTTCCTCGGTTTCGCCTTTCCAGGCAAACACCGGAATGCCGCGGGCGGCGATGGCGGCAGCGGCGTGGTCCTGGGTGGAGAAGATATTGCACGAAGACCAGCGCACTTCCGCGCCCAGCGCCACCAGGGTCTCGATCAGCACCGCGGTCTGGATGGTCATGTGGATACAGCCCATGATGCGGGCGCCTGCCAGCGGCTGCTCGGCGCGGTATTTTTCCCGCAGGGTAATCAGCGCGGGCATTTCGCCTTCGGCGATTTCAATTTCCCGGCGGCCCCAGTCGGCCAGGTTGATGTCGGCAACTTTAAAATCTTTGAATTCGGTGTTCATCTGGTTCATTAAAAATCCTGAATTTTTCGCTGTTGTTGTACTGAGCGATTTAACGCGGGCTTGTGGCCCGCGTGTTCAAATCAAAGGCCTGCCTGTGCGCGCAGGGTATCCGCCTTGTCGGTTTTTTCCCACGGGAAGGCGGTGAAGGTTTCGGTCTGCTGGTGGCCGCTGCTGTCGACCCAGTTGTAGGTATGCTCGAACGGCTCGCGGCCGAAGTGGCCGTAGGCAGCGGTGAGCTGGTACATCGGGTGCAGCAGGTCCAGCGCCTTGGAGATGGCGTAGGGGCGCAGGTCGAAGTTTTCCCGCACCAGCTCGATCATCTTCTCGTCGCTCACCTTGCCGGTGCCAAACGTATTGATGGACACGGAGGTGGGCTCCGCCACACCGATGGCGTAGGACACCTGGATCTCACAGCGGTTGGCGAGGCCAGCGGCGACGATATTTTTTGCCACATAGCGGCCGGCATAGGCCGCGGAGCGGTCCACCTTGGAGGGGTCCTTGCCGGAAAAGGCGCCGCCGCCGTGGCGGGCGGAACCGCCGTAGGTGTCGACGATGATCTTGCGCCCGGTGAGGCCGCAGTCGCCGACCGGGCCGCCGATCACGAACTTGCCGGTGGGGTTGATGTGGAACTTGGTGTTTGCGTGCAGCAGTTCTGCCGGCAGCACGTGGTGCACGATCAGTTCCATTACCGCTTCGCGCAGGTCGTCTTGGGAAACCTCCGGGTTGTGCTGGGTGGACAGCACCACCGCATCGATCGCGCAGGGCTTGCCGTTTTCGTCGTAGCGGAAAGTGACCTGACTCTTCGCATCCGGGCGCAGCCACGGCAGCAGGCCGGATTTGCGCGCTTCTGCCTGGCGCTCTACCAGGCGGTGGGCGTAGTAAATCGGTGCGGGCATAAAGGTGGGGGTTTCGTCGGTGGCGTAGCCGAACATCAGGCCCTGGTCACCGGCACCCTGGTCTTCCGGCTTTACCCGGTCCACGCCCTGGGCGATATCCACGGACTGCTTGCCGATCACATTGATCACACCACAGGTTTCGCCGTCGTAGCCCACCGCGGAGGAGGTGTAGCCGATATCGGTAATCACCTTGCGCACTAGGTCTTCCAGGTCGACCCAGGCGGCGGTGCTGATTTCACCGGCGATCACTGCGACACCGGTTTTCACCAGCGTCTCACAGGCAACGCGGGCATTCTTGTCGCGTGCCAGCAGGGCGTCCAGAACTGCATCGGAAATCTGGTCGGCGATTTTGTCCGGATGGCCTTCGGAAACGGATTCCGAAGTAAAGATGCTGTATTCACTCATTGTGATTTCTCCATTTGCGCCGTGGCGCTCCTTTTTTCCGCTGCTGGCGGAATGCGAAACTTACAAAGTGTTAAACCCACCTGATAAGGGAACCAGGTAATCAGGGCTTAACAAATTCCTGAATTTGAATCTGAAACCCGTTGCGCAGTGCACTGTGCACACTGCGGCCTTTGTGCAGGCCAACTTCTGCAGCCCATTCAACCAGCTGCTGTGGTGCAAACCCCAGCCACAGGTCGCCGCAGGCTTCACGCGCCCAGTCCTGCTTGTGATCGTGCAGATCCGTAATCAACAACTGCCCGCCGGTCTTCAGGGCTTTCTGTAAATCGTGAAATATCTGCGCCGGCTCCGGCGTATGGTGTAGCACCATATTCACAACTATGCAGTCCGCGCTCTCCGGGCGGGACGCCGCGGCGCGGGTGTCGTCGCACACAAACTCGATATTCTGCAGTCCCTTTTCGTCGGCAAACTCCTGCGCCCGCTCGAGCATGGTGTTGGAGAGGTCCAGCGCCGTCACCGTGCCGAAGCGGCTCGCCAGCTCTTGCAGGAACTCGCCCTCGCCGGGGCCCACTTCCATTGCGTGACGTCCCGGTTTCAGCAGCTGTGCTACCTGGGGGCCGTAGACGCTATAACTGGCGATCAACTCCTGCTGTTCGCGAAAACGATTGCCGTAATCGGCAAAGAAGCGCCGCGACGCCTCCGCGCGTTCGGCGGCAATCTGGGCCACGGTCTGCGCGCGGGCCTCGGTCAGGGGCAGCAGGTCCAGGCCCGCAAACAGCTGCTGCAGCAGTTCGCTGGCGGCGGTGCGGCGGTAGAACAGGTTGTTGCCCTCGCGGCGCTTGCTCACCAGCCCCGCCTGGGCGAGTACCTTCAGGTGGTGGGACAGCGCCGGCTGGCGCAGGTCGAAGATGCGACACAGCTCCAGCACGCTGTAGGAGTCCTGGCTCAGCAGGCGCAGTATCTCCAGGCGCAGCGGATCGCCAGCGGCCTTGAGGGTCGCTGCCAGCTGTGGAATCTGGTCGCTGGGCTGGCCCGCCTGGGCGCTACTGGAATCAAGCATGCCGCGGAGTCTAGCAGCGCCCCGAATCTATATCAAAGTTTTTTGATTTAGGTGTATTAAAATTTTTTGATACAGCTGTAACCATTGTTCATTCAGGTAGCCAGATTGCAGGTTGTTAGGAAAATGTTGCTGTCAGCGACCGCTATTTGCTCCTCTGACCTTTGCGCCGGCGGGCCGATTACGGGAAAATACGCCCCCGTTTTGTCCCCGGTCGCCACCGGTAGCGGCAACTCGAGGTAGCGGAAAACTGGCCGCCAGAGCCGGGCCCGCAGCGCATCTGATGAACCGAAGATCCCCAAACCGAGAAATCTCCCTATGTCTTCTACTCCGTCTCGCACAGAAAAGGCCAACGCCATCCGCGCCCTCGCCATGGACGCGGTCCAGAAAGCCAAGAGCGGCCACCCGGGCGCGCCCATGGGTATGGCAGATATCGCCGAAGTGCTGTGGAACGACTACCTGAAACACAATCCGGCCAACCCCGAGTGGGCGGACCGCGACCGCTTCGTGCTGTCCAATGGCCACGGTTCCATGCTGCTGTATTCCCTGCTGCACCTGACAGGCTATGACCTGTCCATCCACGAGCTGCAGAACTTCCGCCAGCTGCACTCCAAAACCCCGGGCCATCCCGAATACGGATACGCGCCGGGCGTGGAGACCACCACCGGCCCGCTGGGCCAGGGCATCACCAACGCCGTGGGCATGGCGCTGGCAGAAAAAGTACTGGCCGCCCAGTTCAACCGCGAAGGCTACGAGCTGGTGGATCACCACACCTACACCTTCCTCGGCGACGGCTGCCTGATGGAGGGCATCTCCCACGAGGCCTGCTCCCTCGCGGGTACCCTGGGCCTCGGCAAGCTGATTGCCTTCTATGACGACAACGGCATTTCCATTGACGGTGAAGTGGAAGGCTGGTTCACCGACGACACCCCGAAGCGCTTCGAATCCTACGGCTGGCATGTGATCCCGGGCGTGGATGGCCACGACGCGCAGGCGATCAAGGCCGCGATCGAGGAAGCCCGCGCGGAAACTTCCAAGCCCACCATCATCTGCTGCAAGACCGTGATCGGCTTCGGCTCCCCCAACAAGCAGGGCCGCGAAGAGTGTCACGGCGCGCCGCTGGGTGACGACGAGATCGCGCTGGTACGCGAGACCCTGGGCTGGAAATACGAGCCCTTCGTAATCCCGGAAGACCTGTACCACGCCTGGGACGCGCGCCCCAAGGGCGAGGCCCAGGAAGAAGAGTGGAACGACATCTTCGAAGACTACAAGGAAGCGCACCCGGAACTGGCGGCCGAGTTCGTACGCCGCACCAAAGGTGAGCTGCCGGCAGACTTCCTCGCCAAGGCCGACGAGTACATCAAACAGTGCCAGGCCGACGGCGAGAAAATCGCCTCCCGCAAGGCGAGCCAGAATGCGCTCAACGCCTACGGCCCGCTGCTGCCAGAATTCCTCGGCGGCTCCGCCGACCTCGCAGGCTCCAACCTCACCATCTGGTCCGGATCCAAAGGCGTGAGCGCCGACGACGCCGACGGCAACTACGTCTACTACGGCGTGCGCGAATTCGGCATGAGCGCCATCATGAACGGCATCGCCCTGCACGGTGGTTTCGTCCCCTACGGCGCCACCTTCCTGATGTTCATGGAATACGCCCGCAACGCCGTGCGCATGGCCGCACTGATGAAGCAGCGTGTAGTGTTCGTCTACACCCACGACTCCATCGGCCTCGGCGAAGACGGTCCCACCCACCAGCCGGTAGAGCAGCTCACCGCGCTGCGCTCCACCCCGAACCTGCACACCTGGCGCCCCTGCGACGCCACCGAATCCGCGGTGAGCTGGAAAATGGCGGTGTCCCGCAACGACGGCCCCAGCGCCCTCATCTTCAGTCGCCAGGGTCTCGCCCCGCAGCCGCGCAGCGATGAACAGCTGGCCGCCGTAGAGAAGGGTGGTTACATCCTGCGCGACTGCGACGGTGAACCGGAAGCCATCATCATCGCCACCGGCTCCGAAGTGGAACTGGCCGTAGCTGCCGCCGACCAGCTCGCCGGTCGCAAGGTGCGCGTGGTCTCCATGCCCTGCGCCGAAGCCTTCTCCGCCCAGAGCGCCGACTACCGCGAATCCGTACTGCCTTCCGCCGTGCGCGCCCGCGTCGCGGTAGAAGCTGCGCACAAGGATTACTGGTACAAGTTCGTCGGCTTTGACGGCGCCATCATCGGTATGGAAACCTTCGGTGAATCCGCACCGGCCGGTGACCTGATGAAAGAGTTCGGCATCACCGCCGAGAAAGTTGCGGAAGCGGTTGAAGGACTGCTGAAGTAACAAAGCGCTGACTGCTGATACGACGTACGTTGCGCAGCAGTCAGAATCGCAGGGCAGGTGCGGGGCAAGGGTTTTCGGAAGCGTCGCAAACAGGATGTTTGCGCCGCAGCGCCCAGGGATGGGTTCACCGCGGTTCCAAAAACCCTTGCCCCGTGCCTGACCGCCACCGCACGGGAACAGCGCACTGACCGAGGGTGGAGGAATAAGCCCGAGGTACAAATGTCCGCACCTATACCCACACCGATAAGAATCGCCATCAACGGCTACGGCCGCATCGGCCGCAGCGTGCTCCGCGCGCTCTACGAATCCAGTCTGCGCGACCAGCTGCAGATCGTCGCCATCAACGAGCTGGCCGACTGCGCCACCATCGCGCACCTCACCAAATACGACACCGTCCACGGCCGCTTCCACGGTCAGGTCTCCGCGCATAACGACTGCCTGCAGGTCAACGACGACAGCATCGCCGTCACCCACCACCAGAACCTGGAAGACCTCGACTGGCGCAAAACCGGCGTCGACATCGTGCTCGAATGCACCGGCAGCTTCAGCGAACGGGAGCGGGCCGAACTGCACCTGAAGGCCGGCGCGAAAAAAGTCATCTTCTCACAGCCCGCCAGTCGCGACGTCGACGCCACCATCGTCTACGGCGTCAACGACACCACGCTCACCGGCAGCGAAACCATCATCTCCGCCGCCTCCTGCACCACCAACTGCAGCGTGCCCGTCATCGCTGCACTGGAAAAAGCCTTCGGCATCGAAGCCGGCGTCATCACCACCATTCATTCCGCCATGAACGACCAGCCGGTGAACGACGCCTACCACCACACCGACCTGCGCAAAACCCGCTCCGCCATCTCCTCCATCATCCCCGTGGACACCGGACTCGCCCGCGGTATCGAGCGCATACTCCCGGACATGGCTGGCAAATTCGAAGCCCAGGCTATGCGCGTACCCACCGTCAACGTCTCCGCCATCGACCTCTCGGTGCAACTGAAACGGAACGTCACCCAGGCGGAAGTGAACTCCGTGCTGAAAACCGCCGCCGCCAACCAGTTCGCCGGCGTGCTCGGCTACACCGAAGAACCCCTGGCATCCTGCGACTACAACCACGATCCCCGCTCCGGCACCGTCGACGCCAGCCAGACCCGCGTCGCCGGGGGCAAACTGGTCAAGGTGCTGATCTGGTTCGACAACGAATGGGGTTTTGCCAACCGCATGCTGGATGTGGCCAGGCAGCTGATGGCTTGAAGCGGCTTCCGTGAAGATATTTCTGCTGACCCACGAGCGCGAGCTCGACAGGCGCACCAACACCGGGTCATTAGCACTTTCTGTGGCCGGAGGAGCTAACGGGCTGGTTCAGCGTATCGTCTGGAGTCGCACCAGCCCGGATCCGGTGCTGGCCAAGATGGTGGAAAGTGGCGCGGCTGGATTGTTGTATCCGCTATCCGAGGCCGAGGGGAGAGAAATTGAGGTCGCCGAGTGTGACAACTTCATCCTGCTGGACGCCACCTGGCAAGAAGCGCGCAAGATGTTCAATCGCAGCCCCTATCTGAAAGCGGCCCCCCGGGTAAATCTGCGGCCGGAGCAGGGCTCCAGCTACCGCCTGCGGCGCAATCAGAAAAGTGGTGGTCTGTGTACCGCAGAGTGTGTGATTGAAATCCTGCGTGCGAAGGAAGACAGAATACTTGCGGGAAAAATTGAAGAAGCCTTTCTGAAATTTAATATTCAAATGTAACGTGCGCGACGCAGCGAAATAACCGCTATAGGTGCGAGATTAACCGGGCTGCCTGCGGTAACGTTAGTCAGTTTAGTTCATTTGAGTTGGGCATATTGTGTGAATCGAGTCTCAAAACACTGCGTGTAATGGCGTGTAATGCGTCGACCTGTCCCTGTTCCGGTATCTTCTTTGGTAATTCTTACCTGGTATGCCGCAGGGAATATCGATGAACCGAATTCATCAGTTTTTATTTTGTTTCTTGTTTCTTGTTGTTTCCACTATCGCTAATTCAGTTCCCATAAGTGGAACCTTGCTTCCAGTTAAAAGCGTTTCAGTCCCATCGAACGATAACGACGGGAATTATTCGGTTGTTATTGACTCTGCTCCGGAAACGAACCTGGAAGGCTGGATTGAGCTACAGGAGCAAAAGGACGGCGGCAGCTATTCGAGTATTTCAAATTTTATCATTGGCGGCAGCTCTGTAGCGGTTTCAGATCGCTATACAGCGGTATATCGTTACCGTGCCAAGCGCTGTCTAGGATTTGAGAATACTCGGTGCACCGCTTGGGTTTATTCTGGCAACGTTTCGGTAGTCCGTACTCCCGGTCGGCCAACGGCGCCATCTTCTGGTGCGAAAAGCACTAATGGAGCTATCAATGTCACCTGGAGTAAGCCCGCTGGCGTTGTGAGCGATTACGACCTGCAAAAGCGTCTCGGGAGCGGTTCCTGGACATCTGCTGGCAGCGATTTAACAGGTACGAGTAAATCCCTGACGGGTTTGAGTAACGGAAACTGGACATTCCGTGTGCGCGCTTGTGATGAGTACAGTGGAACCTGTTCTACCTATTCACCCGCCAGCGGAATCAATTACGTCCGCTATAAGCCTTCTACCCCAATTTCGCCGTCTTCCGGAGTAAAAAGCACCAGCGGCAGTGTTCCAGTAAGCTGGTCCAAGCCCAGTGGTTCAGTGACCTACTACGACCTGCAGAAACGCTTGGGTAGCGGTAGCTGGAGCAATGCCATAACTGGTACTTCTTCGACAAATGGTTCGCCGTCTCTCACCGATGGGAACTGGACCTTTAGGGTTCGCGCCTGCAACGGGTACAGCTGGGCGTGTTCCGGTTATTCAGCGGGGAGCGGTATTAATTATGTGCGGCGCCCGCCATCAACACCGGCGGCGCCGAGCCCGGCAGCACACAATACCAGCGGCAGTGTGCCTGTAAGCTGGAGTAAACCGAGTGGCACTGTCTCCTATTATGATCTGCAAAAGCGCCTGGATGCCGGTTCCTGGTCCAATGCGATTACCGGTACAAGCGCGACCAGCGGGACGCCGGGTAGTTTGGCTGAAGGTAACTGGACATTTAAAGTCCGCGCCTGCAATGAGTTCAGCTGGGCCTGTTCTGCATATTCATCGGTGAGCAGCGTCGGGTATGTTCGGTTTAAACCGTCCGCACCCGTAGCGCCGTCCTCCGGAGCACAGAGTACGAACGGTAGTGTACCGGTTAACTGGTCCAAGCCTAGCGGTTCAGTCGCCTATTACGATCTTCAAAAAAGGTTGGGTGGTGGTAGTTGGTCCAATGCCATTACCGGAACAAGTTCAATCAGTGGAACTCCGTCGTCGCTGGGCGAGGGGGATTGGTCCTTCAGAGTTCGCGCCTGTAATGACTATAGCTGGGCGTGCTCAAGTTATTCACCTGCAAGTGGCATAAACTATGTCCGTTATAAACCAACTATTCCAGCTGCACCTAATCCGGAATCCACAAGTACCACTGGTAGCTTGTCGGTAAGCTGGAGCAAGCCGAGTGGTGCCGTCTCCTACTACGATCTGCAAAAGCGCCTGGATGCTGGCTCCTGGGCCAATGCCATTACCGGTACAAGTTCGACCAGCGGTACACCGGGTAGTTTGGTCGACGGTAACTGGACATTTAAAGTCCGCGCCTGCAATGAGTTCGGCTGGGCCTGTTCCGCATATTCAACGGCTAGCAGTATCGGATACGTGCGACTGAAACCTGCGACACCTCCCGCGCCTGTAGTACCAGCGAATACAACAAACCAGAGTATCACGGCAAATTTCGGTGCTGCCCCGGGAGGTGGAAAATATTACAAGCTACTAAGCAGAAATGGGGCGAGTGGAAGTTTCGCAGAGCATAGCCCCGGCACTCATGTGACATCGGTAACAGCCGTAGCTAGTGGCCTGACGGACGGAAACTGGTATTTCAAAGTCTCATTTTGCAACGAATTTGATTGGGCCTGTACTACCAGCACTGCCAGCAATGCCGTCAATGCACGCAGGTTGCCACAGAGTGTCTCTCTATCAGTTCCCGGTGCGGTTAAAGCCCGGAATAGTTACGAAGTAGATTTTTTGTCTTCTACAATGGTTACCGAGTGGACGTTAAAAGAGCGCAAGGTAGGTACCAGCACTTGGAACACGGCTTATCAGGGCGGTGCGACAAGTAAAAACTTCACCAAAACTGTGCCCGAAGAATCTTGGGAATATCAACTGACCGCCTGTAATACCTCAATTTCCTGTTACACAACGGGTGGGGCATCGATCGATATCACCCCCTGGGTGATTGGGGATATTACAGATGCCCCTCCGACAGCACTTCTGGTTCCGGAAAACGACTCAACTGTCGGTCATTTGAATCCGGGAGTGGCGGTAAACGGTGGTTCTGTCAACCTTTCAATTCCCCTTGTATTACCTCCGGGCCGGGCGCGGTTTCAGCCCAAGGTCAGCCTCGAATACAACAGTACGGGTGGAAATGGCTTGCTTGGAGTGGGGGGTAGTATTGCAGCCGGTGGCGCCATAAGCCGTTGTGCGGATATCTATGACCTGGAAGGAACCGGCGGCAGTGTCACTGACGATACGGAAGACAAGCTCTGCCTCAACGGCGAACGCCTGGTGCTTGCGAACAGCAGTAGTAGTTATGGTATTAGTGGTGCCGTCTACTACCCGGAAACCAAACCGCAGCTGAAGGTTACGCAATCTGGCACTCTGGCTTCAGCCTCCTTTACCGCCGAGCACAGCAACGGCACTGTGGACTACTACGGCAATCACTCAAACAGTCTCATTACGCGCAATGGTGTGCGTATTACCTGGAAGTTGCGCAAAAGCCAGGATTTGCATAACAACAGCATTACTTATGAATACCTGGCAATCGAAGGAGATTCTCTCCTTCGCAATATCTACTACACAGGTAACGGTGATATTTTGGGTAACCGTCGCGTATTTTTCGGCTATGGGCCCCGTGATGATATTCAGGTGAGCTACCGTAACGGCAGTCGTAAGAAGATCGATCAGCGCTTGACACTGGTGCAGACGTATATTGGTAGTGTTCGAGTCCGGGATTACGAGATCGCCTATCATCCAAATACGACGCTTTCCAAACTGAAGGGGGTAACGCCGTGTGGTTGGAATAGTGCTGGTACAGAGCGTCGCTGCTACAAGGAAACATATTTTGAGTGGGACAATTGGCAGTCTGGGATTTCCAGTACGCCGCTCAAAGCTGTGCCTTTTACCAGCACTGTGTTCAGTGGTTGGGATGAAGGTATCGGTGCCAATTTCGATTACGATGGCGATGGAACGCCGGATTTGGTTTATAGCGAGGGGCACGACGGGTTTGTAAGATTGTCGACGACTGGTAGCGCGGAAAAATTGCCGTTTGCGAGCAAAATGGACGGTGGGAGCTACAATCAATCCGAAAGTTTTTCCAATAGCGGAATTGACTTTAATGGTGATGGAAGGATGGATCATGCACAGTTGGGGAGCAGCATACGCTTTGCAAGTTGGGATGGAGAGCAATTTGTAACGATCGCGAGCAATGCTGATTCCGAGTGTATTGACTGGCCATACAATGATAACCCTAATGACCCGTTGATGAACAAGTTTCGTACTTGCTCCGCATACTCCTTGGATCTAAATGGTGATGGTATTCAGGACCTCATTACGACGTATCAAACGGATCGATACAGTGTCACGTTGAAGTTTTTTCGGGGTGGCGGGAATGGAAGCTTCACTTATCTTGGTAGTAGTGATTCTTTATCCATAGATAGTCCTCTGGTTATTACCGATTTCGACGGCGATGGTCGTCAAGAGCTTTTTGGTCGGGACGAAGGCCTAATCAATTACAATGATAGTAAGACGCTTGTCATTTCTACCAATTGGGATGGCGATGATTTCCAGTCGATCAGTGTTGATGATGCGGGTGTGCAGGTAAGTAATTCTTATACGCCTGTATATTTTGATGCGAATCAGGATGGTTTGCTGGATGTCTTGGAGTTTGTTGCGGGCGATTTTGAATGGCGCTTGCGGATTAACACCGGCGGGGACCTGACTTCGGTAAATTACTTTGTAGGTTGGAATGATAGACTTCAGCAGTCGTCGGTTATACCGTCAACCGGCACACCCGTTACGAGATTTTTGCACAGCTATATCCGTACGGTGGATTATAACAGGGATGGTGTAACCGACCTGGTAATCCCGGGAGATATCGTTTATCCCTACGGTTGCGCCATTCCCTGTGTCGGGGATGTAGACAACCTTAAGGATAAGTTGGACCTCTATTCGTGGAAGATCGTATTTGGTAATAAGGATGACAAGGGAATCATCTCGTACGGAAATGAAACCGCACTTCCTGTGATCGCCCCGCTCACAGACCTGAATATCTTTGATTACAATGGTGACGGCTATGCGGATTTTGTAACCCGTTTCGGGCGTAAGTTAAATGGGGATATCGCCATGACCGGCCCCTACGCCAACCAACCCGGTATTTATGTTTACTACAACCAGAACAGCAATACCGATCAGGTTTCCTCGGTTACCACGGGCCTGGGCGTAAAACACGAATTTGATTACGCCATGTTGCACAGTGATGATGATTTCTACTCCGTCACCAGCACCGTGCAGCCTTTCCCCAATATCAATGGCAGCACCAATTCCAATGCGGTTAAGGAATACCGCACAAGTGATGGCCTGGGTGGTCTGACTAAAACCACGTTCGGTTACAAGGATGCGCTGTTCAACCTACAGGGAAGGGGGCACCAGGGCTTCAGGGAGATCACCGAGCGCAAATACGCCTCCGCTTCCGACAGCCAGTCCTATGCGGAAGTGGTGACAACGTTCGCGCAGGAATTCCCGCAATCCGGATCTGTCCTCACCCAGGTAACCAAGGTGCGCAACAGCAGTGGAGAGCTGGTTACAACAGGTTCCTTGGTCAATAATCTGACAACCGTCGAGGGTCAATTGGCCGCCACCAAATTTGTCTACGCCGAAACCTCGACAACAGAAAAGTCCGAGCTGGATGGCAGCCCTATCAGCACAGAGTCGGTCACTCGAGTGCATAACTACCTGGGGCTGCTCACAGGCGAGACGGTGACCGTTAGCGATGCTGCCGGTGATGTGACTAAAACCGTTACCAAAGACAACAGCTTCACCCTGGATACATCTGTCTGGTGGTTCAAGCTGGACAGCAGCTCAGAGCGCAATCAGATCACCTATACCGTTGTGCCTCAACTGCCGGACGACGCGCTGGCCGATGTCACCGTTACCAAAACGTTTGAATACACCGACGCCAGCACCCGCCAGCCTACCAAGGTGACCAAGACCAGCAGCGATACGTCGCTCAACCTGATCACCACCAATCGTTACTCGGGTCCATACAAGCAGCTGGATAGGGTTACCCTCACCAGTAATGGTGCCGGCAACACCGCGATTGAGGGCAGCCGCTGGACCGGGATGGGTTACTCTACGGATGGGTACTTTGTAACCAAAACCTACAACAGCGCTTGGGGTCTGACGGTGGCCGCCAACGATGCCACCTATGATACGCGCACTGGTCAACCGCTGACGCAGACCGATGCAAACGGCCATACCACCACCAACCAGTACGATCACTTCGGCCAACTGATCGAAAGCGACGCCCCCGGTGTGCCTGTACAGAAGCTGTCGCGTCAGTTGTGCAGTGCCGGCTGCCCGGTCGCTGCCACCAGCCGCAAGGCAGTTTACTTCGAAATTGCTGCCCAGGCCGGCGCTCCGTTGAACGTGAGCTATTACGATGTGTTGGGCCGAGAGGTTTACCGTGAGACCGAAGGTGCCAACGGTACCATCGTTCAGTGGCAGAGTTATGATAGCCGGGGCCGGGTCACACAAGTGGCCGATCCCCACTACGTCAGTGCCACAAACGGCTACGGTATCGTCGACTTCACCGAGTTCGATGGGCTCAATCGTCCCATCGCCAAAACGGTGCAGCGCCTGCCCATCAGTTATGATGTGGCTTACGACTACAGTGGCCTGGGCACCGATATCACTGTTACCCCGAATGCGCTTGGCCCGGTACTGATGATGGCAAGCCGCAGCAGTGTGCTGGGCCAGCCCCTGTATCATCAGGATGCCAAGGGGCAGCATACCTATTTCCGCTACGACGCCCTGGGCAATGTCGCCATGATTCAGGACGTTGCCGGTAACGCTATAACCGCGACCTACAACGGCTTCGGGCACAAACTTGGCCTCAGTGACCCGAATATGGGCAACTGGCAGTTTTCCTACAACGCGCTCGGCGAGCTGCGCTGGCAGAAAGATGCAAAAAGCCAGGTTACTACGTTCAACTACGATGCCCTCGGACGATTGAGGCATCAGTACCCGGGGTCCGATGCCGCGCATCACTTCCAGTTTGATGCGAGCGCCTACGGCACGCTAGATCGGGAATACACCGGATCCAGCACAAATCCTGCCTTTGAGCGTATATACGAATACGACAGTCTGCAGCGCGAGATCGCCCGCACCACCCAGATTGACGGCCGTGTCTTCGTCCAGAAAACTGCCTGGGATACGAATTACGGTCGCATTAAAGGGCTGAGCTATCCCGGCGGCACCATCGTTGAAACGCGTTACGACGAAACTGGGCGTGTGGCTGAGGACTGGGATTTCGCTGCCGGTATCAAACTGCGCAGTGTGGATAACCGCAGTGCCACCGAGGCAATCCTCCAGCAAAGCTTTGCCAATGCGTTGATCGAGGAGACTAATTACAACGCCGCCGGCCTGATCGAACAGCGTTGCGTCAGTAGCCTGATTGGCAACTGTTCGAAATCCAAGCTGATTTACGACGAGTACGATAGCTACGGGAATCTGAATCACAGGGAAAATGCCATTGCAGGGGTAGAGGAAAGCTTCACCTACGACAATTTGCACCGCCTTACCCAGTCCAGTCGCAGCTGGAACGGATATGTGCCGACAACCCTGCACAGCACGGTTGATTACGACTACGACGCCGCCGGCAACCTGCTGTACAAGACCGACTTTTCCAGCGGCAGCCTCAGTGCGTACCAGTATGGTGATGCCAGTCGATCCACGGGTAATGCCGGCCCCAATGCGGTCACTCAGGTCCAGCTTAAAGATCTGTCAACCAGATCCTATGCATACGACCTGAACGGCAACCTCACGGCCGATGGGCTCCGAAGCATCAGTTACGGTGTCAATAACAAACCCAGGTCCATCAGCCACAGCAACGGCAACAGTGCGACCTTCTACTACGGTTCCGACAACAGCCGCTACAAGCAGGTCGCGACCAACGGCAGCGCCACGACCACCCGCTACTACCTGGGTGCCTACGAGTACGAGCAGACCGTGCAGGGGGGCAATACCACGGTTGTGGAGCGCACCGCGGTCGGCGATTTTGCCCAGTATCGTACGCAGACGCTGAATGGCTCGGCAGAGTTCACCGGTTGGGAGTTCCTGCACAAAGATCACCTCGGTTCTATCGAGAGCGTCAGCGATATCGCGGGTGCAATCAAGGAACGCCGCGGTTTCGATCCGTTCGGCAAGGCGCGGGATCTCCGTGAGGATGACAGCAATGGCGGCCTGCTGGGGCGCGCTACCACCAAAAGGGGCTTTACCGATCACGAGCACCTGGATGGGGTGGAGCTGATTCATATGAATGGGCGGGCTTATGATTACAATCTGGGCCGGTTCCTGTCGGTGGACCCGTTTATCTCGATGCCGGAGAATAGTCAGGCGTATAATCCGTATTCTTATGTTATGAATAATCCGTTGAGGTATACGGATCCGACGGGGTATTTGGTCAACTTACCAGAAACCAATATCTCGGTGAGCGATGAAACAGCACGGGATGTGCAATCGCAAATAGACAATTGCAATTCCAGTAGGTGCGGCGGGGTTGCGGTCACGCTGAGTGATGGAACCATAGTTGTTTACCTAAAAGGTAACGGCAATGGTGGGGGAAAAATCGGTGCGGTTGCGGTAAATTCACCTCGTGAACGTACGGACAGAAATGGCGCTAATAGTGTTGCCAGTGGGCAGAGTAGCGAAGAGAAGCACCTTGGGATCTTGTCGCGCGAAACTGCTAGTGGAGCCCAAGAGGGTTTGACTGTGAGCAGTAGTCTCATTGCCCTTGGCACCGCGGAAGCTAAGATGCTTCAGGAGTCAAATCAAGTTCTTTTGGATGGTGATCGAGTTCGTTCTTTGCATTATTACGGTAACCAATTTGATTCAGCCGAACTTGTAAAGGCAGCTAAAGAAGGGCAGCTAAAATTAGTTAGAATATCCCAGGCTGCCGGTGGCGCAGGTTATGTTCTAACAGCAGTAAATATATCTACCGATGCGTACCAGTTCAGAACTGGCGAGTTATCCACTGGCCGATATGTATATCGACACACAGGAAATACTATTGCAATTGGTTTGGCTGTTGTGGGAAGTGGTGGCTGGGCTGCTGTCGTAGGACTTGGATTTTTCGGGGGTGAGAAACTCTACGATCATGCTATTGTTCCTGGTGCAAGAGTTGTTCGCCAAGAAGTGCGAAAAATGGATCAAGTCATAGAGCGAGGCAATGGTGCCGAATTGGTTACTTTTGGCCGAGAGTTAAATTTAAATAATTTATTTGGAGGGGATAGGTAAGATGAGAATATTCTCTCTAAATGGAATGAATCAATTTAGTCATGTTTGGCCACTGTTTATCTATGGAAGCGTCTTTTTAATTATTCCTTTGGTTTTTGATGCTAGATTTGGAGCAGAAAGTCTTAGGTTTGCGATGTCGGCTGCAACCGTTGCTTTTCTTGTAGTTTTCATTCCTCATATGGCTATTCATGCTCGTTATTTGGTTTTAAGTCGTGGGGTGTCGATTGGGTTTTATAGCGGTCAGGTAAAGATTGAACATGGCGGTATCACTGACTTGTATTCGAAAAATGACATTTCAAAGGTCGAAATAGCAATTTCTAAGGCACGAGATTCTGGTCTAATACAGTGGTTTCCTTGGGATGGCTATTCGTATGCTGTTATTACACTGAAAACTGGTTATAAAATACTAATTACTAGCTTAGTCGTTCCTCATCTTGAGATGGAGTTGAATTTCCTAAAGCCAGAAAAACATATTTTAACGATTTGTTGGCCGCCGAAATTGGTATAACTCTTCTGGGCAGAGTAATGAAAGCTTAGATTCTGGCAATTATTTGAATGATTACCGGGCTGATGGGCAGTTAGGACCTGATAGGTTTACTGAAAAGCAGCAAACTGAAATCCGCTCTGAAATTGGTTTGGCTATGGAAGGGGCCGCCAAAGGTTTTGATAGCGAAGGGGCTGGCCTGGAATACGCATACGAAAATATTTTTTCAATCGCTAACAAATACGATATTGAAATAAGTTTCAACTATAGGCTTGACGGAGAAAAGTGGTATTTAAGTAATGCTGGTACGCTTTTCTATAACAATGCCAGTAGCCCAAGGGACATTCATACGCACCAAACCAGCAATTTCTGGAGTGCGGAAGATATGTATAAGAATAAAGCCTGGAAGCATAACCGGTATTTAATGAACGACACGGGTATTTATAGGTTTAGAGGACCTGATTGGCGGTCTGACTGGTATGCGGCGAAGAATGCGGGTCGCCCGCTACCATCCTCAAACGATTACCATGCAAAGTATGGTGGCAATGACAGGTGGGCAAAAGTTTATGTTAGATAGGTTTGTGCCGGGTGCAACTCGTGATAAAGGTTTCTTAAAAAGTGGATTTTTATTTGTTGCCATTACTTTGGCTACAAAATCTGTTGCTAATGAACCTTACCCCATAGATTGGAGATTTTTATCCATTGAGGCATATCACGAAAGCCTTGGAAATATAGAAGTCAAGGCAAAAGAAACAGATGATAAGAAATTAAGGCTTTGGGTTGACTCTGGTCTTTCAAGTGGGCTTTTGTCTGAGAAAATCACGGAAGGCATAGTAAACCCGAACATTCGATCTTTATCGATACAGGTAACGGAACCAATAGAAAAGGCGAGTGTGTCAGAGTTTTCCGTTTGCCTTTGGTATGGGGATCAAGCCAGAATTAATGTAGGTACAGATGATCAGCCTAAATACAGATGGCAGCAAAACCAGGTTACATTTGTATTTGGCAAGGATGGGGTGAGCCGGAAGGTATACCGCAATACGGACGTGCTCAAAATCTCTTCGTGTAATCCCGGATGAGATTTACCAAAACTACCAAAGCCCCGGCAGAGCAATCTGCCGGGGCTTTGTCGTTATAGACTCTCAAGCCTGCTTCTTGAGCTTGGCATTCTCGATAAACGTATCGATCACCTGAATCACCTGCCGCTTGGTGGCGGCGTCCAACTTCTCAATCTGCTGCATCCGCCGCAGCAATCTGGAATCCGGCTGGCTGACCTTCTTCACCGGCTTGACGCCGAGCAGCTCGTCCGTGCTGACCTTGAGGGCCTGAGCCAAGTCTACCAGCAGGTTGGCCGGTGGGTGTTCGCTCTCGGTCTCGTAATAGGCGATGACCCGCCGCGTCGCGCCGATCTCCTCGGCCAGTTCCTTCTGGGTATAGCCGGCAGCCTTGCGCAACTGCGCCAGGCGCTTGCCAAAGTCGGCCAGGTTCTCGTTAAATATTGGGGTCAGAGTAAAATATTGTCACCGTATCGCACATAGATAGATTTAAAACCCTCTAATCTCGTTGCTGTGATTTCAAGGAGGAAATCATGGCAAGACTACCCCGCCTGACGCCAGCCGGTATTCCGCAGCACCTGATTCAGAGAGGGAATAATCGGCAAGTGTGTTTCTGTTGTGAGGACGACTTTGTTGCTTATGCCGGCTGGCTAAGGGAATACTCGCAGCAGCACCGAGTTAAGATTCATGCCTGGGTGTTTATGACCAATCACGTGCATCTGTTGGCGACACCGGAAACCGATGATGGGATAGCACGGATGATGCAATCGCTTGGTCGAATGTATGTTCGCTACTTCAATCGTACCTACAGGCGGACCGGTACGCTTTGGGAAGGGCGCTACAGGTCATGCCTGGTGCAGTCGGAAACCTACCTTCTGGAATGCTACCGCTATATAGAGCTCAACCCGGTTCGAGCCGGTATGGTGCATCACCCTTCAGATTATTTCTGGTCTAGTTATTCCGCGAATGCCTTGGGGAAATCTTCTTCGATACTGACAGCCCATCCCGAGTATTTGAAGTTGGGACGATACCCGAAGCAGCGACGAGCGCGTTATCGGGCACTATTTGATGCGCATTTGGAGCGGCCTACTGTGGATGAGATAACAGCCGCTACGAATAAGGGGCTCGCGCTTGGTTCCAGCAGTTTCAAGGAGCAAGTTGAACAGATGTTCAATCGGAGAGTCACTGAAGGTAAGGTCGGTCGACCTCGATTAGCGGGTGGGTAGCTAATTCGACCGAAGCATATGACGCTATAGATTTACTCTGACCCCAAATACATGTAACGCCATAAATCTTGGCAGTAAGGGAATGACCTGTAGTGGCACACTGACCCCAAATAACCTAGTTAGCGAGAGAGCGGAAAAATCTTATGTCCGCTCGAACGGCTAGTAGCTGGGTTTAAGCGTGACCGTCTTGATTTCCTCTTCCACTTTTTTGTGGAACCAGGCCGGGCCTACCCAGGAGTAGAGGACCAGTGCCAGCCAGGCATAGTTTACCAGCGAGGCCCACTGGCCGTTTCCGGTATCCTCCAGCACCTGGGAGGTCAGCTGAAATATCAGGTAGCCTACCACCAGCAGCAGGGTTGTACGGGTCCCCTCTCCGGCGGCAATCCATGAATTGAGGCGGAACCAGAGACCGAAAAGGACGCTTTTTCGGGCCTTGATCGATGACAGAAGATAGAGCGCCTGTTCGTCACTGGCATCCATCTGCAGAGCCCAGATTGCGTGCTCCCGGGCCTCTTCTACCCTGTTTTCCCGCAGCAGAATATGTCCCATCAATACCAGTGATTCCTGATGTTGAGGCTCAATTGCCAGGGCGTTTTCGGCGTGGTGCTTGGCCTCTTTCAGATCGCCGCCACTCAGATGCCATTGTCCCAAAGCGGCAATTGTATCCGTATCCTCCGGTTCCAGCTCCAGCGCTTTTAGAAGGTTTTCCAGTGCCGCTGGTCGCTGTCCGAGAAGTGACTGGACCTGGGCCAGTGCAAGGTATGCGGCTGCAAACTCCGGGTCCAGAGCCAGACAATTCCGGTAGCTGTCAGCCGCTTTTTTCAATTGCATCTTCGCCGTTAAGCTCAAGCCGAGAGCGTAGTGTGCGAAGGGGTCCTCCGGTTCCATACTCAGACCAGTACACGCTTCATGGTGTGCGGCAGCCAGGCGCCGCGCCGAGACCAGATTGACGGCCAGGTAGCTGTGTAGATAGCCGTTGTCTGGCTCAATCGACAGCGCTTCACGCAGTGTGTCAATTGCCGAATTCACGTCGCCGTAATTGGATTGGCGGTGCGCTTTTTCGATCAGTCTGGCAACGGCATTGTTTATCGGGTCCATAGTGACACCCCGTTTATCACTGCCGTAAGCACTGCCAGTTGGAATTTACTACCAACAAAATAGCCGGCTAGCAGTATGGGAATGCCGTTCAGGGCCTTTCCGCCGAAATACTCAAAAAGTTCATAGGCGGCGCTCTGTCGGAGGTATACGTAGTAGCTGGGAATTAGCGAAAACCCCACCAATAGGATACGGGTGTACTGATGGGTAAGTCCCTCGAACACCTGCAGGTTGATCAGAAAGCTCATCGCAAAGAGCAACAGGAAGTAGCCCACAAAACCACATAGAATGGCGAACAGCTCTCGCAGCCGCGTCGGGCTGCCCAGGGCCAAACTGTTGATTAACGACCAAACCCAGCTAAAGAATGCACCTCCGAACATGAATCCCAGTAGTGGCCAGAAGGGATTCACTGCCAATCGCGTTAACGCACCGGGCCGCGGCTCATCAATAATCTGGTACATGGTCGCGCTGTGGCTAGCCATCGTTATTTCCTGTTTATTTTCCGTGTTTCTTGAGGAAACCGAGTACTTCGTTGTACTGGCCGGCCTCATTGGCGTAGCGCGCATAGTTTCGTGCAGTCGTCAGCCATTCCACAGTAGTCGGCTTCACTTGCTTCAAGGCTTGCAGCAAGTGCGTATTGCAGAGTGACTGCTCGGAACCCGATTCAATTGACTCGTCAATGGCTTCATCGACTGCAGATTCCACAAGATTGGCAAGGTCCGCCCCGGAAAATCCCGAGGTTAATTTCGCTATCTTGGCGACATCAATAGTCTCGCCCCCCGGACGCCCGAATAATTGGCTTTTTAGAATCTCTGTTCTGGCCTCGGCATCAGGTGGAGGCACGAACTGTATGCGATCGAAACGTCCCGGACGCCGGAAGGCCGGGTCCAGCGCCCAGGGCACGTTCGTGGCCGCCAGAACCAACACGCCGTGATTATCCTGGGCGAAGCCGTCCAATTCTGCCAGGAACTGGCTTACCAGTTTGGAGGATGTGGCCTCCCTGGTGTGCTCACGCTTGGCGGCGAGGGCTTCCACTTCATCAAAAAAAATGACTGCCGGGCTGCTGCGACGTGCTTGCTCAAAGACAGCGTGCAGCTTGCTTTCTGACTCGCCGATATACATGTCCAGGATATCGGAGATAACCACATTGAAGAAAGCGGCGTTGCACTCTCCGGCGGTAGCTCTGGCTAGCATGGTTTTTCCGCACCCCGGTGGTCCATACAGCAGAATGCCACCGCCAATTTTTTTGCGAAATTTAGAAAATAGTGACGGTTTTTGATACGGGAGAATAATTTTTTTATTGATTTGCTTTTTGACAACTTCCAGTCCACCAATATCAGAAAATGTAATCGCTTCACTTTCTGGCTGTAATATGCGGTTCAACTCAGTTGCGGTGGTATTGTCGTTGGAAATTACCCTGAGCCTGGACCCGTTATGGGTTTCAATGCTGCGGGCATTCAGCTGCGCAGCCAGTTGAGGATCTTCCAGTGTGGAGTTGAGCCCGGTTGCGGCGGCATAAGCGGATTTGGCTTCATTCATATCGCCCATTTTTGCAAGGATTCGGGCGCGCTCCAGCAACACATGGCAGTTGTTTGATACGAGAAAGTCCAGTGCGTGTTGATCCTTGCCGAGTTTCTGCATGACCTCTGCGGCGAGTAATTGCTCCTCATCCGCTAGCTGCTCACCGGTCAGGGAGTCCAGATAGCCAGCTGCGGTATTAATGGAGTTTGCAGCCGTCAGTGCCCGCACTAGCGCCATACGTAGCGCGAGGTTATCCGGTGACGCGGAAAGAGCCGTTTCCAAACCGCGAATAAGGGTTTCATCCATGGTGCGAATCCAGGTCTGCCGATATATTGGTCGTTTCAGATGTGCTGCGCTCGGTGCGGTGGTGGCGAATTAGCGCGCAGCAGGTAAGGTAGCCAGTAAATATGGTTAAGAACACAACAATGCTGGCCGTAACTGGCAAAGTATCTGCGTGCCCTGTTACAAAAGCAGGAAAGCCTGCCGCGAATAGTGCGTGTAGACCGTCTCGGCCATAAAGGTGAATGCGCATTTTTTATTCTTTGTATGGAGACTGCCCCATACCATTATTTTATGTATACACTTCGTATACAAAATGTCTGGATTTCGCATGGGGCAATATTTAGCTCGCTGGAATTTAGCATAGAATACTGAGGTTGCCCAAGTTCAAGTGTTGACTGTCGGGTGTGTGACAGGTGATTCCATGGGGCTTGGGCTAATTTTGGTTTTGCGCCTTTTTAACAATATCTGGAGAAGAGAAATGAGAAAGCTGTTCTTACTGGTGGCCCTGCTGGCAATAGCGTTACCCGGCTTTGCGCTGGAAGTGGGCAAGCCGGCTCCCGAGTTTTCCCTCACCGCGTCGGATGGCAAAACCTATTCCCTGGCGGATTTCCGCGGCAAGCAGGCGGTGGTTATCGCCTGGTACCCGAAAGCCTTTACCAAGGGCTGCACCATCGAGTGCAAGTCGCTGGCGGAAAAGGGGCATCTGATTCGCGAATATGATGTGGCCTATTTTATGGCCAGCACCGATGAAGTGGAGGTGAACGAGAAGTTTGCCAAGCAGTACAAGGCCGATTTCCCACTGCTGAGCGATCCGGGTGGTGAGGTGGCTGCAGCCTACGATGTGAAGATGCCGCTGTTGAATGTGGCCAAGCGGGTAACCATCTATATCGGCAAGGACGGCAATGTGCTGAAGGTGGACAGTGATATCAAGCCCGCCACCAGCGCGGAAGATATCGCCAGCACCCTGGGCGAGCTGGGTGTTGCGAAAAAATAGCTCTGCCGGGACCCCAAAAAAACGGCCGCTGGTAGCGGCCGAACCCTTGGGGGGTACTTCTAGGGGGTCTTCCTCTAGGGGGGT
This sequence comes from uncultured Microbulbifer sp., assembly GCF_913055755.1. GTDB lineage: Bacteria > Pseudomonadota > Gammaproteobacteria > Pseudomonadales > Cellvibrionaceae > Microbulbifer. Next base: position 31,607 of record NZ_CAJXKH010000007.1, on the reverse strand, counting down.
AGAGAAAATGTCGATCTGAAGCAATCCTCCTGATTGCTCGGCCGGTATCTCAATCCAGCTCGATCAGGTCAAAATCCTTCAGTTCCGGGATGTCCTGCTGCAGGTCGGTTTCGATGGTGTCCATTACCGTCAGGTTGTGGCACAGGTTTTCCGCCCGAGACTCCAGGTGTTCCGCACGCGCCTCCAGGATCTCCTCGGCAGCTTCTGCGGCTTGTTCCGCGTCGCGTTCGATACTGGCACCGCCAGTGAATACTGCTTTTAATGCGTGCCAGGTGATGGTGCCGGCGGATTCCAGTGCGATCTTTTCAATCCGCGGTTCCAGTTCCCGCTCCACGATCTCCTCGATGGTGCGCTCTATGTCCTCTCCCGCTTCCTCGTCCCAGTTATCGCCCAGTACGTAAACGCCTTCCTGAGCCTGCAGACGCTCGCGGGTAGCCAGGCGCATTTCATCCGCCGCCTGGCGGAATTCCACCGCATCCGGGTGGTCGGCGCCGGCAAGGGTGGTGAGGGCGATGCCCACACCTTCCATGGCGATATCCACTGCGTCGATGGCGATGCGGGTAATGTCACGCCCGGACTGCAACAGGCCTGCGTGATACGCCTCCAATTGGTTCTGCTGCGCTGCATTCAGGGGCACTACGCGGTCGTTGACCTGCAGTTCCCGGGGCTTGTTTGCGTCGTAGCGCAGGGTTTGTTTGTCGTCGTCGTGCATCACCTCGAAGAATTCTGCACTCACACGGGTGTTGTGGTTCAGGTCCAGCGAGCACTGGCTGTTCTCGTCGGTGGTCAGGTTGATCTCCGCGGCAGTGGCCGCTATCGGTGCCGCCAATGTCAGGGCTGAGAAGAGAAGCAAGGCTTGTTTCATAGGGTTGTCTACAAATTTTCTGTATCGATATGGCTGTGACGCCGCCGCTTCGGGCTTTGGATGCACCTTGCTGAAAAAAGTTTTCCAGGGGCCGCAGTGGGGGGCGGTTGGAGAGCTGGCACACTTATTGCTCCCTACCCAGTAACGCAGTCGCGGTTTCTCTGCAGCAAAAGCACCCGAAGTACTAAAGACATATTACCTGCGAACCCTCGTGGAGCGCAGTACGGGACGCTTTTGCCTGAAAAAAATAATGGTTATGGCAATTGTTCAAAGACGAGTGGGGAAGAGTATGAAGCGTAAAGCTCTGAGTTGTGCTGTGATGGCGGTTATCGCCGGAACTATGGTTGCGCCGGTATTACCGGCAGTGGCGGAGGAAATTGAAGAGGTTGCGGTGACCGGCGTGCGGGGCAAGCCGCGCTCGGTATCCGACTCACCGGTACCGGTGGACGTGTTCGGCAGCGAGGCGCTGGAATCGGTTTCCTATACCGATACCAACGATGTGCTCAAAACCCTGGTGCCTTCCTATAATGTGACCCGTCAGCCGATCAGTGACGGCGGCACCTTTATCCGCCCGGCGCAGTTGCGTGGCATGCCCACCGACAAAACCCTGGTACTGGTGAACTCCAAACGGCGTCACCGCGCTGCACTGGTGCAGATCGGCGGTTCCGGAACCCAGGGGCCGGATATCGCCACCATTCCCAGCTCGGCGCTGAAATCTGTCGAGGTGCTGCGCGATGGTGCGGCTGCCCAGTACGGTTCCGATGCCATTGCCGGCGTAATCAACTTCATCCTCAAGGACAATGCCGAGGGGGGTTCCTTCAGTGTGCGCACCGGCGAGTACAGTGAGGGCGACGGTTTCCAGACCACCGCTACCGGTAACGTGGGTATGCCGCTGGGCAGCGACGGCTTCCTGAGCATTTCCGGCGAAGTGTCGCAGGCCGACTTTACTTCCCGTGCGGAACAGTACTGCGGCAGCTGGTTCTGTCTCGACAAAGACAATCCCATTTACGACAGTGAAGCCTGGTATGCGGCCTATACCGAAGATCCCGACTTTATGGCCGCGACCCAGAATGCATCGCTCGAAGGCGATGTGGTGCAGCCCTGGGGGCAGCCCAATTCCGAGGCGGCGCGTATCTTCTTCAACGCCGGCTATGACCTCGGTGATGGAATGGAGTTGTACGCATTCGGTAACTACTCCGAAAGCGAGGCGGATGGCGGCTTCTATTACCGCTATCCGAATAACGGCACCATCGAGGACCTGCGCACGGAAGACGGTTCCATCTACAACCCGCTGGAAAAATTCCCCGGCGGCTTTACCCCGCGTTTCAGTGGTGAAGTGACCGATACCTCCTTCGCGACCGGACTCAAGGGCGAAATGACTTCCGGGCTCACCTATGACTTGAGTGCCCGTTACGGTCTCTCTGAAATCGCCTACTCGCTGGCCAATACCGTCAACCCCTCCATGGGCCCCGACAGCCCGACCTCATTCAAGCCGGGTACCCTGGCCAATGAGGAAATGCAGCTGCAGGCGGATTTCTCCAAGGAACTGCAGATGGGCCTGAACAGCCCGGTGATCGCCGCCTTCGGCCTCAGCTATATGGATGAATCCTATGAGTTGACCGGCGGTGACCCGGCATCGTTCGAGGCGGGCCCCTATGCCACCCAGGACCCCTGGGGCTTCTGTAACGCCGACGGTACCGCCACCAGCGCGGGGATGGCGGCAATCGCCGGAGGCTCCAGCCTCGACTGTGCCAACGCCGACGATCCGGTGTATACCGTGGTGGGTGTGGGCTCCAACGGCTTCCCCGGCTATTCTCCGGAATACAGCGGTAACTATTCGCGCGACTCCTACGCGGTCTACGGTGACCTGAGTACAGACCTGACCGACCAGCTGTTTGTACAGGGCGCGGTGCGCTACGAAGACTACTCCGATTTCGACTCGGAACTGGTAGGCAAGCTGGCGATGCAGTACGACATTACCGATGCCATCGGCATGCGCGCATCCGTTGGTACCGGTTTCCGCGCACCAACACCGGGCCAGCAGGGCACCACCAACGTTTCCACCCGCCTGCCCAATGGCTTCCCGGTAGCGACCGGTCTGTTCCCGGCCAGCAGTGACGTGGCGCAAGCCCTGGGGGCGGAAGCGCTGAAGCCGGAAACCTCCACAAACTTTACTTTCGGCTTTACCGCGGACTTCGACAAGCTGAGCATGACGGTAGACTTCTACCGCATCGATGTGGACGACCGCACCTACGCCATCTCTACCCTGGATGTATCCGCGGACAGTGGCAGCGGTGCCGCCTACGACAACTACCTGGCGCTGGTTGGTGCCGGTGTGGTCGGTGCCGAATCCATCGGTGGGGTTTTCTACTTCACCAATGCCTTCGATACCACCACCGAGGGTGTGGACGTGGTAGCGACTTACCCGCTGGCCTGGTCCGACACTCAGGTAACCAATATCACCGCGTCACTGAACTACAACAAGTCCGAGTTTGCCTCCGATCCCAGTGAATACCTGAATGAGGAAGACCAGTACGACTTCGAAAACTTCCAGCCGAAACTGCGTGGCGCAGTGACTGCCATGCACGAAATCGGGCCGGTTGCACTGATGGCGCGCGCCAACTGGTATGGCAGCTACGAGAACTTCGACGCTGGCAATGTACAGGAGTTTGATCCGGTTGTGCAGGTGGACCTGGAGGGTAAATACCACATTACCGAGTCCACCAATGTCAGCCTCGGTGGCCGCAATATCTTCGACGAGTATCCGGAACTGGACCAGCTCGGTGACTATTGCTGTGGCGCCCGCTACCCGTCCGATACCGTGGTTGATTGGCAGGGCAGTTTCTACTACATGAGTCTGAACCACAATTTCTAATGACCCCTGATAAACACCTATAGAGGTCTTCTACAAAAATTGATCCCCGCTCTGCGGGGATTTTTTTGCCTGTGTCACCGGTGGCCTTGTATAGGATGTCAGGTAAATTTCGGATACAAAAAAGGCCAGCAGAGCTGGCCAGTTGGAGCGACTACAACGGAAATTGAAGTTCGAATTCAGCTCATTCTGTGCAGTACCTTGGGCAGTGCGGAAGTGTACTTCTCCACATCTTCCAGGTAGCCCATGCTTACCCGCGACCAGTTGGTGTAATCGCGGTAGATACCACGGATCAGTACGTTTTCTTTTTCCATCTCTGCGCGGAAGGTTTCCGCATTGAGATCGCCGAGGTTGACGAACATAAAGTTGGTTACGGAGGGTAGTGCAGTCAGCCCGTTTTCCTTGACCGCCGCGGAAACCATTTCCCGGGCTTCCTTGACCTTGGCGCGGCTGTAATCCATGAACTTGTGGTCTTCATAGCTGGCGATGGCGCCGGCGAGACCCGCCTGGTTGAGGCCGTACCAGCCAATGCCGTAGCGCTGCATTTCCTGGATCTTTTCCGGCTGGGCGATCAGATAGCCCACGCGCATACCAGCGAGGCCGTAAATCTTGGAGAAGGTGCGCGCGACGATGACGTCATGTCCCTGTTTTATCAGGGGGATAACCGAGTTGGCGTCGCCGTTATCGGTCAGCTCGTTATAGGCCTCATCCGCAAGTACGGTGCACTTTTTTGACGCCTTGATACAGAAATTGCGCATCGCCACCGGGTCAATCAGCATGCCGGTCGGGTTGTTGGGGTTGGTGACCTGCACCATGGAGACCGAGTCGTCGATCGCCGCGTACATGGCATCGAGATCGATGGCGAGGGAGTCCAGTTTCGGCAGACGTTTGATCTCGCCGATATTCTGGACTTCTACCACCTTGGCGGTGGTATCCCAGAACAGATCGGGACCCAGGATACTGCCCTTGTGTGCTGCCACAATGGCGGCAGCTACCAGCCCGGCACTGGAGCCGGAGCCCAGCGCAATGTGGTCCGGTGTCAGGCCGTGGCGTTCGGCGATCATGGTTTTCAGGCGCATCACACTGTCGTATACGTAATACGCGCCTTTTTGGCTGGCCTGCATCATCGCCTTGAGGGCGGCAGGGCTGGGGCCGTAGGGGTTTTCGTTGGCGTTCAGTTTGGCCACGCCGGGGGGCGGCCCATACAGGGGCGTCGGGCGCACCATTTCCTTCGCGGATACAGATGCAGCCGCACCCATGGCGGCAGCGGAAAATGCTGCGGTTGTCCCCTGCAGGAACAACCTTCTACTCATTGATTTATGCATTATTGTGTTCTCCTGGTTTTCAGCGTGTCGGAATGAAAAGAGGAAACCGTTTTCACGATTTCTTTTTATGCCTTGGCAAACATGGCGACGGAAACAGCAATCAGGTACAGCCCAAACAGGCGCTTGAGATGTAGTTCATCCAGGCTGTGTGCCCAGCGTGCGCCGATTGGGGCGGAAATGATGGAAAAAATGGAGATGGCGATCAGCGCGGGAATATTGATGTAGCCGATCGAACCCATGGGCAGATCTGGTGCGCCGAGCCCCATAATGAGGAAGCCAATGGCGCCGGGGAGCCCGATCAGAAAGCCGATGCCGGATGCCGTTGCCACCGCCTGGTGCGCGGGACGGTTACACAGCACCATGGTCATCACCGTAATTGTGCCGCCGCCTATACCGAGCAGTGAGGAAAAACCACCGAGGAAGCTCGCCAGTCCGGCGCGGGCGATACCGGTGGGCATATCCAGTTTGCCTTTGAGACCGTCAAACAGGTTGGGAAACAGGAAATAGATCGAGTAGACCAGTACCCCGGCGGCAAATACATAGATCAGGCTTTTGCTGTCGGTAAACGACGCGATATACAGGCCCGCACCGACTCCCAGTACGATCCAGATTGACCAGTCCCTGAGGACCTTGAAGTCTACCGCCCCCCGCTTGCTGTGTGCCTGCACCGAACGCGCCGAAGAAATCACGATGGAGGCGAGGGATGTGCCCACGGCCACCCGCATCATTTCATCGGAAGCACTGTGGAGAAAGGGGAATACCGCCAGAAGCGCCGGCACGACGACAAAGCCGCCGCCGTTGCCGAAGAGTCCCGCCGTGATTCCGGCAATCAGGCCTGCTGCGCACAGCAACAGGATAAACAGTGATACTTCTTCGAGACTCATACATTCCCCCGTAACTCGTCATTGAGTCAGCACATTGCTGGATATACAGGGAAAAGCATTAACTGTGCCAAAGCGCGCACTGTGTTTGGGCGCAGCGCCGAACGGAAGCTGGGCGGCGGTGAACTGAATGGGTGCGATCAACTATTTGGATGCCATTGGGGTGCGCAATCCCGTTGCAACAGAGTGGAAAGCCCGCTTATAGAACAGTGAAAGTGAGGGTGTGCGGGGAAAGGGCAGAAAACCCTCGAGAATATTTGTCGCCTGCGCCATGATGGTAATCTGTGTACGCGAAAACAAATAAGAACCGTTATCGGGGGAGAATATGTTCAAACGACTTATGCTCGTCACGCTGCTGATGGTCAGTCTGCCGATACAGGCGGAAACCATCAGTGCCGCCACTACCGGGATGGAAAAGCAGCCGGGTTATTTCGATTTTTACTGGGACGCCGGTAAAGGCCGGATACTGCTGGAAATCGACCAGTTCGACCGGGAGCTGTTGTTGCTCACCGGTCTCGCCCAGGGGCTGGGTTCAAACCCGGTGGGGCTCGACCGCAACCAGGCCGGTGAAAGCCGCGTGGTGAAGTTCGAGCGCGTCGGCAACAAGGTGCTGCTGCACCAGGAAAACCTCAAGTACCGGGCACTGTCCGACAGCGCGGCCGAGCGCCGCGCGGTGGCAGAGGCCTTCGCGTCTTCGGTGCTCTGGGGGTTTGATGTGGTCGCCGAGGAAAGCGGTGCTGTGCTGGTGAACTTCACCCCCTTCCTCCTCAGCGACCAGCACGGCATCGCCCAGCGTCTCAAGGACACCGAGCAGGGCAGCTACACCTTGGATGATTCCAAATCCGCGGTCTACCTGCCGCGCACCAAGAGCTTCCCGAAAAATACCGAATTTGAGGCGCAGCTGACCTTTGCCGGCAGCGAGCCCGGCAAATACCTGAAGGAAGTGGTGCCGACGCCAAACCTGGTGACCCTGCGCCAGCATATCTCGCTGGTGGAACTGCCGGACGCGGACTACCAGCCGCGCCGGTTCCACAGCCGCAGCGGCTATTTCCCGCTGACCTATCGCGACTATGCGACCGCCATTGACCAGCCTATGGATCAGCGCCTGATCTTCCGCCACCGCCTGCAGAAAAAGCCGGGCAGTGACGAGGTGGTAGAGCCCATCGTTTACTACGTGGATGCCGGCGTGCCGGAACCGGTGCGCAGTGCGCTGATCGAGGGCGCCAGCTGGTGGGACCAGGCGTTTGCCGCGGCGGGCTTCAAGGGCGCGTTCCAGGTAAAGGTACTGCCGGAAGATGCGGACCCACTGGATATCCGTTACAACGTGATCAACTGGGTACACCGCTCGACCCGTGGCTGGTCCTACGGCTATTCGATTTACGATCCGCGCACCGGGGAAATCCTCAAGGGCAATGTGACCCTGGGCTCGCTACGGGTACGCCAGGACCTGCTGATTGCCCAGGGCTTGCTGCAGCCTTTTGCGGACAAGGAAGCGGATACCGAAAACCTCAAGGCAATGGCACTGGCGCGCATTCGCCAGCTGTCGGCCCACGAGGTAGGGCACACCCTGGGATTGGCACATAACTTTGTCACCAGTACGGCAGGGCGCGCCTCGGTAATGGATTATCCGGCACCGCTGGTTTCACTGGAAAGCGGGAATCTGGATGTCGATCAGGCCTACGCCAACGGAATCGGTGACTGGGACAAACTCGCCATCCAGTACGGTTACGGTGTTGCAGAGAACGACGAGGAAGGTTTCCTCGCCGGGGTGATCGACGCGGCAGAGCAGAAAAAACTGCGCTTTATCTCCGACCCGGATTCCCGCGCGATCAACAACGCCCATGCGGTATCCCACCTGTGGGACAACGGCGGCGATGTGCTGGAGGAGTTTGCGCGCATGACCGGACTGCGCCGCCACGCACTGGACAACTTCAGCGCCGCGGCCAACCTGCCGGACATGCCGCGCTCCTCCCTCGACGAAACCCTGGTGCCGGTCTACTACGGGCATCGCTATCAGGCGGAAGCCGTGGGCAAACTGATCGGTGGCCTGGATTACGACTACCTGTACAACGATGCCGAGCCGGAAAGCTATACCATGGTGGCAGCGGAAAAACAGCAAGCGGCAATCGATGCGCTGGCCGGCACCCTGCGGCCGGAATTTCTGACCCTGCCGGAGCGGGTGCTGAAACTGTTGCCGCCGAAATCTTACGGCTATAGCCGCACCAACGAGAGTTTTGCCGCTTACACCGGGGTCGCGTTTGACGGTATTGCGATGGCGGAAGCGGCCGCGGGCCATACCTATTCCATCTTGCTCGATCCGGAGCGCGCCGCGCGCCTGCAGGAGCAGCGTGCGCGACGGGGCGAAGGTCCGGGGTTCGCGGCTCTCCTCGCCCAGCTCACGGAGCAGGCGTTGCAGCGCTGGGACTATGAAGGCCTGGAGGCGGCAATTCACCAGCGGGTGAACCACGTCTACATTCATCACTTGATGCTGCTGGCAGCTAACAGCAAAGCGCCGGAGTCCGCCCGCGCCCGCGCCGACTTCGAGCTGGCAAAATTCCAGCACGCCATTGGCGAGATGAAATTGTTCGGGGATGACTCCCAGGGTTACAACGCGCACTATTTCCACGAGGCCAATCGCATCGCGGCGTTCCGCGATGGCAAGCTGGAAGTCAAGGCGGGGGACCTGAAGGCAATGCCGCCGGGATCGCCGATCTGAGACGGATTTTCAAACATATAAAAAATGCCGGGCAGTCAGCTGCCCGGCATTTTTTTATGCGGATTTGCGAAACCGGGTGCCGTCGAGGCCTGAATTGGGAAGGTTAGCCGCGTATAAACTGGGATTTGCGTATCCAGTGGTTGCCGCGATAGGTGCGTGTGGGGGCGGAGGTGGTCTTGGCCCAGAAGTAGTCGCGGTTGAACTGGAACTCTACCTCGTAGCCTTCCGCCAGTGCAGCCAGCGGCATTGCCTGCCAGCTGGACTGGCGGCGTTTACTGGTGGCTTCCAGCAGGTATTCGGTGTCGTCCACAATCGCCACTACCCAGGCGTGCCCCTGGCCCTTGTGGGTGCCGAGGGCTACCCGCGCATCGACTCCCAGGTTGATCAGCCAGTCGGCCAGCAGGATCGCGTGGTCTTCACAGTCGCCGCGCTTCTGGAAATAGGCCTGGCGCGAGGTCTGCCAGATATCGGCGAGACCGGCATACTGCAGGTGGTCGTACTGGTATTCCTTGCGAATGGCCAGGGTATAGAGCGGCACCCACAGGGACTCGGTTTCGAACGGCTGGAAGCCCACCAGGTAGCTGTTGGCGAAGTGATGCAACTGGTCGAGCCCGCGGGCGGAGGCGGTAACATTCTCGATACCCTGCCAGTTCCACACCGAGATATAACCGCTTTCTTCCACTGTGCGCTTGCCCACAGCCCGCTGCACCATGGATTCCGTCAGCGGGGCGCCGCTGCCGTTCACCACCACGCTACCCCGCTGGTTGTCTTTTAGGGCCTGCTCTGTCGCGGCGGCAGCCATGCGCTGTTGCACCGCCAGGGCGTTTTCAACACGCGCCTGTTTATGCTGCTGTAACAGCTCCGGTAGCGTCAACAAGACCCCGAGCAGGATACCGGCGAGCAGGATGCGCATGGGGAAGCCCTCAGCCCTTGAGCCCGAAGGAAATGATCAGGGCCACAAACACCAGGATGGTGGAGGCAAAAATAGCCACGGCAATATTGCCGTTTTTCAGTTCTTCCTCGATGTTGACGTGCTTGAGCAGCTTCTTGTCGATCAAGATCAGCGCGAGCATGCCAATCAGCAGTGCGAGCAGCGTATACAGAAGGTTGAGGCCGAGATTAAACAGCGTTGCAGTAAGGAATTCCGATTGCACGTTAGCAGTCCATTGTTATTCGAGAGGGTGCAATTAGAGCACAGCAGACGGCGATTTTCCCCCTGCCACTTGTCTCCCGGGGAATGTCTCCCTAAGGTAACCGCTGTTTTTCGACCGAGAAGGGAAGTCTGATGCTGTCTAAATTGTCAAAGCTGCTGGTGGTGGCCGCCGTTATGGGCCTGGTTGCCTGTGGTGATCGCGTGGAAGTGCCGCCGGCACATGTGGGCAAGATACTGACCAAGAATGGCTACAAGCCGAATACGGTACCACCGTCCAAATTCCGTCTGGATCCCTGCCTGTTTTACTGCGACAAGCTGGTGACCCTGGCCACCGCGGATTTTGGCCACCTGGAAAAGTTCAAACTGTTCATGCCCAAGGACCAGCTCAATATGAGTTTTGATATCCGCATGACCGGTACCGTGAACGACAAGTACATCGACAATATTTTCGACAAGGTGCCGCCGACCCAGAACAATATCTCGGTGAGCCAGGTGTACAACACCTATGCGCAGCCGGTGATTCGCGATGTGGTACGCCGGGTAATCGCCAAGTACTCCATCAATGAAATTGCCTCCAGCCGCGAGATGCTGAGCCAGGAACTGTTCGCGGCGGTGACCACCTCCCTGGATGGAACCCCGATCAAGATCAAGCGCCTGGGTATTGCGGATGTGCAGTTCCCGAAAGTGATTACCGAGGCCAAGGAGCGCGCTGCCGAGCGCCGCGAGCTGATCGAGCAGGAAAAGGCGCAGTTCGAAATCCAGAAGATCCAGATGGAACGCGACCTGGAGCGGGAAAAAATGAACCGCGCCATCGCCCGGGAAAAGGCCATGGGACAGAAAGAGGTGAATGACCTGCTGGCGAAGTCCGTTACCGACAAGTACCTCGCCTATCGCACCCTGGAAGTGCTAGACCGTATGGCCGAGTCCGAGAACAAGGTGTTTGTGCCGGTGGAGGCACTGGGTACCATCGGCCTGCAGCAGGCGGTGTTCAGCGACCAGATGAAGCAGGTTGCACGCAAGCGTTGATCAACAGGGGAGACCGATTGATGGAGTTCAATTCTCAGATTGCCAACTGGCTGATGACCGCTCTCGGCGGTCTCTCCACCTGGGTGGTCATGGCTGCCTGTGTGCTGCTGTTTGTGAATATTTTTCTGCGGGTACGCTTTCTGCGCAGTCACGGTGAGGGATTGCACTGGTTGCTGGATCGCACGCTGGTGATCCGCTTTCTGTGCCTGCTGTTTTTTATCTGGGTGCTGATCGGTTTCAACAGCAATGGCCCGAAGCTGGTACTGGCGCCGGACTACAGTGACGAGCAGGAGGCAACCGAGCGCGCGTTAACCGGAGAGAGTGGTGAAGTCCAGAACCTGGCGCCGGCGCGGGAGAGTGCAGAGGAAAGCAGCGAGCACCTGCAAGAGTTGCGCGAAGCCCAGAAATCGGATCAGCAGGCATTATTGGGGGAGGAATAATTTCCCCTGGATGCTGGTTAAGGTGGTCTTAAATGAGTTTTTCCTGTCGGTTTTCTGGCATTTATCTTCGCAATGTACGGGTGGGAAAAACGCAATATTGACATCCACTTTTACCCGAAAAAATTTTCTGAAATATGCAGTTGGGAGCCAACTTCTCTCTGAATAGACTTCGTGGCACATCTGAAGAGGAGGAACTCCTATGCGTTACTTGGCTTCATTAATACTGCTGTTATCCATGTCTGGCGTTGCCCTGGCAGGTGATACCCTGCAGCAACTGCCTCCGGGTGCCGAAACGGTTCAGATCATGGGTAAGACCTATTGGCACAGTGGCGATAACTTTTATCAGTTCAACGAGGAAACCGGCCAGTTCTATCAGGTTCCGCAACCTACCGTGCAGGCCCATCGTGACCGGGCAGCACACATGTCTCAGCGCAGCCAGACTGTGCCTGCGACTAACCTGACCGGTGACCAGATTGAAGGTTGTCGTAACGCCGCTGCGGATAAATCTAATGCTGTACCCAACAGGGGCAGTGAGGTTTATATTCAGGAGTACAACCGTTGTATTACTGACCTGCAGCAGTAATCAATAATTGACGAATAAAAAGGGCTTGCCGGGTTACCGGCAAGCCCTTTTTATTTGCAGCGAGTTCTATTCGCGGCGAGTGCCTTTACGCCGGTCAGTAGGCACCGCGTATCAGCTCGATACCGGGCTCGATGGCCCGGCGCCACGCGAGCGCGGTCTCTTCATCAAATTCCGGATCGTAGTGGCGCAGGGTCGCCAGCAGGGCGTCCAGCCACAGTCCGTACCAGTCGGGGCGAATACCGTAGCCATTGCGGGAGTGACTTTCCCCCAGTGCCCTCAGCTTGGTATCCGGCATGCCGCGGGAATGCAGTACCAGTTGCATGATGCCGTTGCGCAGCAGGTGGCGCTGTGCGGGCATGTCCGTGTCCTTGAACAGGTTCCGGATTTCCTCGGAGCTGCCCATAAATCGGTCGTAGAAGTCGATAAAAAAGCTTTCATTGTTGCAGCAGCGGCCGTAACTCTGAAACACGATATCGCTGTCGGCATTTCCCATTGCCTGTACTCCCCAAGCTATCGTTGTCACTGCGTGGCATAGAACGCAGGTGACGGCGGATTCTACTGATGGCGGGCAGGGCAAAATTGATTTAAATCAATTTCCGGGACGGAGGGAAGAAAAAGGGGGCCATAAGCCCCCCCCTTTTCAGTAGGTTTTTGCGTGGAAAGTGATCACTTTGTGCAGTTTTTACCTTTGCAGGGCTTGCCGCTGCCGCCACCGCTACTGCCGCCGGAGCTGCTGCCGCCGGAGCTACCGCCGCAGCCATTGGCTGTGAGGTAGTCCACCGCATCTTTGGCCTGGACCAGGCCGTAGCCGTAAGCATTGTCGCGGCCCGCCGCGCCCAGGTCTTCTGCGGTGTTGTCCAGGGCCGCGCGGATTTCGCTGGCGGTACAGCTGGGGAAGTGGCTCCATACCAGCGCGGTTACCCCGGCAACATGCGGCGTGGCCATGGAGGTGCCGTTGTAGTAGGCGTAGTCGCTGGCCTCGATCGCAAGCGTGGTGCTGGCGCCCAGTTGGCCAAGCAGGGCCGCGCCATCGGTATCGGAAATACCGGCGGACGGGATGCCGGTTGCAACGCCCCCCATTGTGCCGAACAGCATGCCGGGTTCGTTGTTGTAGACCACCGCGGCTACACCGCCGCCCGCTTCACAGGCCTGTACCTTTTCCGCAAAGCTGATATTGCCGCGGGAAATCAGGCACACCTTGCCGGTGGCATCGGCACAGGTGGATTCCCCCAGTCCACAATCCACAAGCGCGCCGGAACCGGTACCCATCGGGCTGTCCTCCATTCCGCTCGCCTCGATGGCGTTGCCACCTACAGTGAGGGTGGTGGAGAGGCCCGCGCCCACGGGCACGGAAGACAGTACATCTACCCCCGGGCCAGAAAGCTCGACCTGATCAGTTTGCTGGGAAAAGTCGGCCACAACCTTGTTGCTGTCGATGGCGGCAACAGACACCACGGAGTCGTAGGAGGCGGGATAGGAGTGACGGGTGTTGCCGTCGTTACCGGCCGCTGCGATGGAGAGGATGTTCTGGTTGGCATAGAGGTCGGCAAACGCCTGGTCCTCGGTGCGGGACTTGAAGGTGCCGCCAAGGCTCATATTGATCACGCTGGCCCCGTTGCTGGCGCACTCGTCGGCCGCGGCGACCAGTGAAGAGGAGTAGGCCCAGCCGTCCGCGCCGAACACCTTGACGATATGCAGCTTGAGGTTGCCGTTGGGATTCACACCAACCACGCCCACCCCGTTACTGATGGCGGCGATAGTGCCGGCCACATGGGTGCCGTGGTGGTTTTCATCGGTGTACCAGTTGCCGGTACCGGAATCGAAGCTACCGGTAACGTTGTTGCCGGACAGGTCCTCGTGGGCGATATCGTAACCGGAGTCGATGATACATACGGTCTGGTTGCCGGCCATGGCATCAATGACCTGGTCCGCCTGTACCATGGGGATACCGAAGGGGACGGTCTCGGCCATCGGGTAGCGTTTAACGTCCTGCTCCACGTAATCCACATTGGGGTTGTTGCGCAGGGCGTTAAGCGCTTTGGCCGGCAGGTTGGCTGCCATGGCGTTGCGCTTTTCCAGCGCCAGTGCCGAGCGGCCGCCATTGTTTTCCATCATCGCTTTTACCGCGGGGCCTTTGCCCTCCTTGAATTTGATGATGTAGCGATCGTCGGCGGCGCTGGCCTGGGTGGAAATGGCCAGGGCCAGGGTGCTGGCGAGCAGGATTGGAAGTCTTTTATTCATCTCTTTTATTGCTCCAGTTTGGGCTGGTACTTCTTATTGTTGAGTGTGTAGTTATTGTTGGCGGCAGCCTGTCCACAATGAGTACAGGCGTACAGCCGGTGGGGAAAATCTAGCAGCTTTTCACGGCGTACCAATTGCGCGCTGCAAGTAGTGCGTATTGGTGTGCAAAAACTGTTTTGCAAGATGGATGGCGCGACAAAGTGCTGGAGGGGGTGGTGGTGGAGTTCGTCAGGATTATTGATGCAACTGTAATTTCTGGTACGACCGTGCCTGTTGTGAGGGGTGGGTAGATTTGTGCGCCACAGCGCTGTTTGCGCAAGGACGACACAGGAACGTGTTCCAATAAAAAAGCGCCGCGACGCGGAAACCTGTTGCAGTTTTCCGCGCCGCGGCGCCCGCTGTACCCGTCTATTGAGCGGTGGGATTACTGCCCGCTAGAGGCACCCTCCGCCACTGGCTTGCCGTCGGCGTCCAGCTCGGTAATGGTGCCGATCGCGAGTTTCTCGATATCCCCGGCAATCTTTCGCTTGTCGCCCACGATTACCCACACGAACTGGTCCGGTTTGATGGTGGACTTCGCCAGTGCGTGCACCTGGTCCAGGTTGATGTCGCGCACCTGCTGGGCGTAGCCGTCCATATAATCCAGCGGCCGCTCGTAGGTGACCAGGTCGGACATGGCGCCGGCCACGGCGTCGATGGTCTCAAAGCGTCCTGGCAGCTCGTTGATGCGCTTGTCTTTCAGCTTCTGCAGCTCATCCGCCTTGGCGGGATTGCTGTTGATGTATGCCCGCAGCTCTTTCTGCAGCTCCGCCAGAGATGGGCCGGTTTTGTCGGTCTGTACCGGAGCGTATACCAGCAGTGGCTGCTGGCCCTTGGCGCCGGTCATGAACGAGTAGGCACCGTAAGCCCAGTGCTTGTCTTCCCGCAGGTTCATGTTGATACGCGCGGTGAAGGTGCCGCCGAGAATGTCATTCATCATATGCAGGGCTTCGCGCTCGGGAATTTTTTCCGAGGGGGCGAGCAGACCGCCGATAATGATGGACTGTTCGGAGTCGGGCTTGTCGATCAGGTAGACACTGGATTTCTCCGGCAGCGCCACTTTGGCCAGGTTCTTGACCGGCTTTGCGGCCTGCGGTGCCTGCCAGTCGGCGAAGTGCTGTTCCAGCTTTTCCATCAGCTGCGGCATGGTGATATCACCGGCCACAATCAGGGTAGCGTTATCCGGGCGCAGCCAGGTCTGGTGGTAGTTCACCAGGTCGTCCCGGGTCAGGGAGGCGATGGACTCCTCGGTACCACTGCCGGTAAACGGAATGCTGTAGGCGTGGTCGTCGCCGTACAGTAGCGGCGGCAGGTTGCGCAGTGCCATCTGTACCGGCTTGGTTTTTTCCTGCTGAATGCCTGCGATCCAGCGACCGCGCTTGCGCTCGATTTCCTCATCGGAAAATGCCGGATTCAGCAATACGTCGGCAAACAGTTTGATGGAGTCATCCAGGTTGCTGGTCAGTGCATTCAGGGAGACGCTGGAAGAGTCCAGGTCGGCACCGGTTCCGATACGGGCGCCGAGCATTTCCTCTTTGGCACTGATTTCCAGCGCGCTCAGGTGCGAGGTGCCTTCCTTCATCATCGACATGGCGTAACTGGAGGTGCCCAGTTTGGCGCCCTGGTCGGCGGCATAGCCGGCATCGAATTTCAGTTCCATGTTTACCACCGGTACCGAGTGGCGTTCCGCCAGTACCACTTTCAGGCCATTGGGCATTTCCGCGGTCTGAATTTCGGGGAAGGGCACCGAGGGGAAATCCCCCAGTTCCGGCAGCTTGCTGCGGTCGGCACCGGCTTCGGCGGTCTTGTATTCCGGGAAGGGGTGGACTTCCAGATTGTGATCGCCGCTCGCGAGCCACTGGTTGGCCGCGACTTTTACCTGGCTCGGTTTCAGCTGCTGTTTTTCATCCATGCTTTTCAGCAGACCGTTGGGATCGTTCAGGTAGAGCTCGCCGCGAGCCAGGATGACACCCTTGCCGCTCCAGCCGCCGACCTGTTCCAGATCGCGCGCAGTGGAGGCGTATTCACTCATGTTTACCCGCGCCAGCTCTTCGGTGGTGGGGCCTTCCTCGAGGAATTTCTGTAACTCCTCATTGATTGCGGCTTCCACTTGCGCCAGTTCCACACCGGGTTTGGCGTCGGCAATGATCTGGAAGATGGAGGACAGTTCAAATTCATACAGCGCCACGTTCACGCTGGTGGCAATCTGGTCCTGGTACACCAGACGCTTGTACAGGCGAGAGTTCTTGCCATCTCCCAGTACCGAAGCGGCCAGGGCGACGGCTTCCGCATCTTCGTGGCCGAGGTTGGGGGTGTTGAAGACCTTGTACAGGCGCGACTGGGCCACGCGGTCGTACATGGCCTCGCGGGTGGACTGGTCGCGCTTGGCAATCCAGGAATCCTTTTTCGCCAGCGGCGGGCCCGCGGGAATATCGCCGAAATATTTGCTCGCTTTTTCTTTCGCGGTGGCGACATCGATATCACCGGCCAGCACCAGTACGGTATTGGCGGCGCCGTAGTAGGTTTTGAACCACTCGTGCACATCATTCAGTGCGGCGGCATTCAGGTCTTCCATGGAACCGATAGTGGTCCAGGAGTAGGGGTGTCCGGCGGGAAAAATAGAGGCCTGCATTTTTTCCCAGACCTTGCCGTAGGGCTGGTTCTGGCCCTGACGTTTCTCGTTCTGCACCACGCCGCGCTGCTCGTCGAGCTTTTCCTGGGTGATCACGCCAAGCAGGTGCCCCATGCGGTCGGACTCCATCCACAGGGCCATATCCAGTGCATTGCTGGGCACGGTTTCAAAATAGTTGGTGCGGTCCAGCCAGGTGGTACCGTTCATGCCGGTAGCGCCGGCCTGCTCGAACGGCTTGAAGTATTCGTCGTCGAAGTTTTCCGAGCCGTTGAACATCAGGTGTTCGAACAGGTGTGCAAAGCCGGTGCGCCCGGGCTTTTCGTCCTTGGAGCCCACGTGATACCAGACCCCCACGGAAACTACCGGCGCCTTGCGGTCCTCGTGCACAATCACGCGCAGGCCGTTGGGCAGGGTGAACTTTTCGTAGTCGATCGACAGTGCTTGCGGGGCCGCGCTGGCGGGCGCGCCGACCTCGGCTGCGGGCTTCGCTGCGGTAGTGGTCGCATTGGCGTTGCCGCCGGTGGAGGGGTCGCCACAGGCGCTGATGGCGAGGGCCAGGGTCGCTGGCAGCCAGAGTTTGTTTGCCATAACGGTGATTCCTTGTTGTTTTTAGGCTCGGATCTATTGAAGTCGGCCATGCACTGCGGGATCTCCGCGGCGGGCCAATCCTGCTCTTGCGAGCTGGACCCCTGTTTATATCCCTCGCGCTTGAGGGCTGCAATGGGGGCGAACGCAGGGACCCTTCGGCTGGTGGTGCGAAATCGGGAATAATTGCCCGGGATTCAGGCAGTTGGGGCCGTTGTGCAAAAATCTCAGGTGTCGTTTTCGTGTTTCAACTGCACCTGCCACTGCCCTTCCATATCGACACTGACCAGTACCTGAATCGGCTTGCAGCACACCGAACAGTCCTCGATATAGTGGCGACTGCCGGCGGATGTATCGATCAACAGCAAAATGGTCTCCCCACAGTAGGGGCACTGATCAGTGAATTCCTCCACGGTATGCATAGCGGGTCTCCGGTGGCTTATTTGCCGAGATAGGGCGCGGCCCAGGCCGCCAGTGTGTCGGCTACGTAGACGGCGTCTTCCCGTTTTGTCAGTAGGTGGTCCGCGTCATCCAGGCTGATAAAACTCTTCGGATGCATGGCGCGGTTGTAGATATCTGCGGCCTCATCAATGGAAACGGTCTGGTCTACCGGTGAATGGTAGATAAGCAGCGGGCGGCCGAGCTGTTGGATATAACCTTCCTGTATACCCACCACGTCGTCTACGAAGTGCTTCTGGATCACAAAGGGGCGGCCGGAAAGCTGTACTTCTGCGCGGCCGTGCTCCTCGATGGTATCCAGGGAGCAGGCAAACTGCTTCAGCACGTGTTCCGGGTCTGCGGGGGCGGCGATGGTGGCGATAGCTTTGGCCTCGGGAATATCCGCGGCAGCCGCCAGTACCGCGGCGCCACCCAGGCTGTGGCCGATCAGCAGGTCGGCAGGCTGGTATTCGTCCCTCAGAAAGCTCGCCGCGCACTTCAGGTCGTCCACATTACTGGAGAAGTTGGTCTCGCTGAAATCCCCCTCGCTGTCGCCGAGGCCGGTGAAGTCGAAGCGCAGCACCGCGATGCCCAGTTCGCCCAGTCGCCGGCAGATGCGGGACGCTGCCAGTACATCCTTGCCGCAGGTAAAACAGGGGGCAAACAGGGCGAACCCGCGGGGTGCCGCCGCCGGGGTTTCCAGGATACCGGCGAGCATCTGCCCCCGGCTGTTGGGGAAGGTCACTTTGTGGCGACTGTTGCGCTTGCTCATCCGCAGGGTTCCCGGTCTCGTGAATGCGAAATTAAAGGCTGTCCGGCAATGGTAGGAGTCCTCGCGATCCGGAACAATATTGGCGGAACCGGGGCCCGCGGGTAACCCCGGTCTGCAAATGGCCGGATCTTGTAAAAATGACAACGCTATCAAGGGGTTATAGGGGCTCTGTCGTAATCCAATTACACAACGGGTTGATATACTCCCGGCCTGACCAGTTTGCCCGGTACACCGTTGCCACAGGGGAACTGGATGCTGTGGGCAGTGGCGAGCGCAACCGCGTATAATCCGCGCCCGCTCCCCGGCCGCTGAGGTCGGGGGTAAGTGAGTATTCAGCAACCAGCAAACGAGGATTGGCTATGGCGGTTAAATTGATGAAGGACCTGGATCTGGCGGGCAAGCGCGTATTGATCCGCGAAGACCTGAATGTTCCGGTGAAAGACGGGGTCGTGACTTCCGATGCGCGCATCCGCGCGGCACTCCCCACCATCAAGGCCGCCAGCGAGGCAGGAGCCAAGGTCCTGCTGATGTCCCACCTGGGCCGCCCCACCGAAGGGGAGTACGCGGAAGAGTTCTCCCTGGCGCCGGTAGCCGCCCACCTCGGCAAGCTGCTGGGCAAAGACGTGCCGGTGATCGCGGACTGGCACAACGGCGTGGAAATTGCAGAAGGTGACGTGGCGCTGCTGGAAAACGTGCGCTTCAACAAGGGCGAGAAGAAAGACGACGAGAGCCTGGCCAAGCAATACGCCGCGCTGTGCGATGTATTCGTGATGGACGCCTTCGGTACCGCACACCGCGCCCAGGCCTCCACCCACGGGGTGGCCAGGTTTGCCCCGGTTGCCTGTGCCGGCCCGCTGCTGGCTGCGGAGCTGGATGCACTGGAAAAAGCGCTGGCGAATCCGGCGCGCCCGATGGTGGCCATTGTGGGTGGTTCCAAGGTCTCCACCAAGCTGACCGTGCTGGAGAGCCTGTCCGACAAGGTGGATCAGTTGATCGTCGGTGGCGGCATCGCCAATACCTTCCTGGCAGCCAGCGGCAAGCCGGTGGGCAAATCCCTGTGTGAGCACGACCTGGTCGACACGGCCAGGAGCCTGATGCAGAAGTGCGACATTCCGGTGCCCACCGACGTGGTAACCGGCAAGGAATTCAGCGAATCCGCGGCGGCGGAAACCAAGTCTGCGGATGCGGTGGTGGATGACGACATGATCTTCGATATCGGCCCGGATTCCTCGGCAGCGCTGGCGGATATCCTGAAAAGCGCCAAGACTATCATCTGGAATGGCCCGGTCGGTGTATTCGAATTCGACCAGTTTGGCGGCGGTACCGAGCGCCTTTCCAGGGCCATCGCCGACAGCGATGCCTTCTCCATCGCCGGTGGCGGTGACACCCTGGCCGCAGTGGACAAGTACGGTATTGCCGAGCAGGTTTCCTACATTTCTACCGGTGGCGGCGCTTTCCTCGAATACGTGGAGGGCAAGGTGCTGCCGGCAGTGGCGATGCTGGAGTCCCGCGCAAACGACTAAAGTTTCACTCCGGGCTGACGAGTACCCGGGATAGAAGAGTACCCGGGGTAAAAGAGTACCCAGGATAAAAGAGTATCGAGGTAAAGAGTATCGGGGTGGAGTTGGCGTCCTAGTCGGGAAGTCTGCTTCACCCCGCTCAGATGTAGCATTCATAACTAAAATTGATGCGACCGGGCCCGTGGCTCAGGAATCGCACACAAGTTGTACCCATTACCAGCTAAAAATCGACGAGAAAGGGCTTTTTCATGGCTTTAATCAGCTTGCGTCAACTGTTGGACCACGCCGCCGAACACGGCTACGGCGTGCCCGCGTTTAACGTCAATAACCTGGAGCAGATGCGCGCGATCATGGAGGCCGCACAGGAAACCGACTCCCCGGTGATCGTGCAGGCGTCCGCCGGCGCGCGTAAATATGCCGGTGCTCCCTTCCTGCGCCACCTGATCCTGGCGGCGGTCGAGGAATTTCCGCATATCCCGGTGGTGATGCATCAGGACCACGGCACCAGCCCCGCGGTGTGCCAGCGTTCCATCCAGCTGGGTTTCAGCTCGGTGATGATGGACGGCTCGCTGATGGAAGACGGCAAGACCCCGGCGTCCTACGACTACAATGTCGACGTGACCCGGCGCGCGGTGGAAATGGCGCACGCCTGTGGTGTTTCCGTGGAAGGTGAGCTGGGCTGCCTGGGCTCTCTGGAAACCGGTATGGCCGGTGAGGAAGACGGTGTCGGCGCCGAGGGCAAGCTGTCCCACGACCAGCTGCTGACCGATCCGGAAGAAGCGGCGGATTTCGTACAGAAGACTCAGGTGGATGCCCTGGCGATTGCCTGTGGTACCAGCCACGGTGCCTACAAGTTCACCCGTCCGCCTACTGGTGACATCCTTGCCATCGACCGCATCAAGGAAATCCACGCGCGGATTCCCGACACCCACCTGGTGATGCACGGTTCCTCTTCTGTACCGCAGGAGTGGCTGAAGGTAATCAACGAGTTCGGTGGCGAGATTCCGGAAACCTACGGTGTACCGGTCGAGCAGATTTGCGAAGGCATCAAGCACGGCGTGCGCAAGGTCAATATCGATACCGACCTGCGTCTGGCGAGCACCGGTGCGGTTCGCCGTTTCCTGGCCCAGAACCCGTCCGAGTTCGATCCGCGCAAATTCCTCAAGGCCACCACCCAGGCCATGAAGGATATCTGCGTGGCGCGCTACGAAGCCTTCAATACCGCCGGCAATGCCAGCAAGATCAAAGCGATCAGCCTGGACGATATGCACCAGCGCTACGACAGCGGTGAGCTGAAGCCGAAAATCGTCTGATCCTCTGGTCAGGTGTGTGAGAAGGGCGAACTTGTTCTGCAAAGTCCAGGTTCGCCCTTTTTCGTTCCCTTCCGCAAAATGCAGTAGTATTGAGTCATGGACCTGCTGCAAGAACTCAATACCGTCGACCCCGGCCCGGTAATCCGTCGTCCGGATTATTCCGCGTTGCGCCAGCAGTTGCCGGAGCTGAACTTTTGCTGCAGCCAGCCCCTCCCCGAATCCGTCATCTCCTACCGCAATTTCTACCGCCTCAATTTTGACGAAGCCTCAGGCACCGGCATCGGTACCTTCAAGGCCGCCGGCTTTGAACTGGTCGCGCAGTACTGGCTGGTGGAAAACCCCAGGGGCACCCTGTTTATCTGTCACGGTTATTTCGACCATACCGGTATCTACGGCGCTGCGGTACGCTTCGGCCTGGAGCGGGGCTACAACGTGGTGATTTTCGACTTCCCCGGCCACGGCCTGTCCAGCGGCGAGCCGGTGGCTATCGACACCTTCCTGCAGTACCGGGAGTCACTGGATGTACTGCTGCGCAAGGCGAGGGGGAAAATGCCCGGGCCGTGGCACGCCATGGGGCAGAGTACCGGCGGCGCGGCGCTGCTGGTGTATATGCAGTTCAGCCAGTGGCAACCGTTCGCCAAGGTCATGCTGCTGGCGCCGCTGGTGCGACCGGCGCGCTGGCACCTGCGCAAGTGGATGTTTTATCTCGGCCGCTACCTGATGCCGCACCCCAACCGCGGCTTTAATATCAATACCCACGATGCGGAATTCGCGCGCCGCCAGGCACATCGCGACCCGCTGCAGTCTCCGGTGATGTCGATCCGCTGGCTGGGTGCGATGGTGGACTGGCTGAAGACCTTCCCGAAAACCGCGCAGAACCCGAAAAAGATTCTGGTGGTGCAGGGCACCGATGATGAAACCGTGGACTGGCGCTACAACATGCGCGTCATTCGCGAGCGCTTTCCCAATAGCAAACGGGTCATCGTGCGCGGTGCACGCCACCAGATGATCAACGAAACCCAGCCGTACCGAAAGCAGATCCTGCAGGCCCTCGACGATTGGCTCGCGGATTAGATCGCAGTAGTCAAACGGCCCGTTTGCGCAGGGCGCGCAGCTTGCGCCGCTGCAGCAGTGCGTCCGCGGAATAGAACCCCAGGGCTACCCACACAAAAATGAATGTGACCAGTTTGCTGCTGTCGAAAGGCTCTTTGTAGATCAGGGTGGCGAAGAAAAACATCAGGGTTGGCCCCAGGTACTGCAGGAACCCGAGGGTCGACAGGTTCAGCCGGCGCGCGGCGATATTGAACAGCAGCAGCGGTGTCAGGGTAATCGGGCCCGCGGCCAGCAGCAGGGCGTTCAGCTGCCAGGAATTGTCCAGCAGATTGCTGGTGGGGCTGCTGGTCCAGAACAGGAAGCCGACCGCCAGCGGCAGCAGGAACAGTGTTTCCACCGTCAGCCCGGTAAGGCTGTCCACCGGGGTCTTCTTGCGCACCAGCCCGTAAAAACCAAAGGTCAGCGCCACCCCGAGGGCAACCATGGGCAGGCGCCCGAACTGCCACAGCTCATAGGCAATGCCCGCCGCCGCCAGTAGCACCGCCAGCCATTGCATCGGGCGCAACCGCTCGCCCAGTACCACCACGCCCAGCAATACACTGATCAGCGGATTGATGTAATAGCCGAGGCTGGCATCCAGCAGGTGGTTGTTGGTCACTGACCAGATAAAGATCAGCCAGTTGGTACTGATCAGTGCGGTGGAAAGGACCAGCGCGGCAACGGTTTTACCGGAACCCAGTACCTCGCGCAGGCCCGAGAGCTTGCCCAGTACCGCGAGCAGGATCAGTGCCAGTACCAGCGACCAGATACTGCGGTGGCTCAGGATCTCCGTTGCCGAGAGGTCGCTGAGCAACTTGAAGTACAGCGGCGCGAAGCCCCAGATGAGGTAGGCACCCATGCCGGCCAGCAGGCCCGTGGCAGCAGTATCGGAATTCTGGTTTTGCACTGGAGATACCCCTGGCCCTGTGTACAGCGAAAATTCGTTGCACGGCAAATCATCGGGCCGGTCAGTCAGGGAGAAAAGAAAAAGAAACCCGGGCAGTACTGCGCTGTAGCGCAGTACTGCCCGGGTTGCGGAGTCTAACAGACGGCAGTGCCGGCCGTCAGAGCCGGGTTGGAAAGTCGCGCCTCAGAACAACACGCGGCAGCGCAGGGTGCCGGGGATGTTCTTCAGCTTTTCCAGCGCCAGGTCAGAGTACTCGGCGTCCACATCGATCACCACATAACCCACAGATTCATTGGTCTGCAGGAACTGGGCGGAGATGTTGATGCCGTTGTCGGAGAACACCTGGTTGATCGCCCCCAGTACGCCGGGCACATTCTTGTGGATGTGCAGCAGGCGGTGTGCGCCAGCATGGCCCGGCAGGGCAACTTCCGGGAAGTTTACCGAGCTGGTTGTGGTGCCGTTGTCGGAATACAGCGCCAGCTTGTCGGAAACCTCCACGCCGATATTTTCCTGGGCTTCTACCGTCGAACCGCCGATATGCGGGGTCAGCAGCGCGTTGTCGAGGCCGCGCAGCGGGGACACGAACTCGTCGTCATTGCCGCGGGGCTCCACCGGGAACACATCGATGGCGGTGGCTGCCAGGTGACCGCTCTTGAGGGCTTCCGCCAGGGGCTCGATCTCCACCACGGTGCCGCGGGACGCATTCAACAGGATGGCACCCTTCTTCATCTTGGCGATCTGCTCGGCGCCGATCATCCACTTGGTGGACGGCAGTTCCGGCACGTGCAGGGAGACCACGTCGGACTGCGCCAGCAGCTCGTCGAGGCTGTTCACCTGGGTGGCATTGCCCAGGGGCAGTTTGGTGACCACGTCGAAGAAGATCACCCGCATGCCGATACCTTCCGCCAGCACAGAGGTCTGCGAGCCGATGGCGCCGTAGCCGATAATCCCCAGGGTCTTGCCGCGGGCCTCGTAGGAGCCCACCGCGGACTTCTGCCAGCCGCCGCGGTGGCAGACCATGTTCTTCTCGGGGATGCCGCGCAGCAGCATGATGGCCTCGGCGATCACCAGCTCGGCTACGCTTCGGGTGTTGGAGTAGGGGGCGTTGAACACCGCGATACCCAGCTCGGTAGCGGCCTGCAGGTCTACCTGGTTGGTGCCGATACAGAAACAGCCCACGGCGATCAGCTTGTTGGCGCTCTCCAGTACCTTGCGGGTAAGCTGGGTGCGGGAGCGAATCCCGACAAAGTGCGCGTCGGCAATCTTCTCGATCAGTTGCTCTTCCGGCAGCGCGGTCTTGATATATTCAACGTTGGTGTAGCCGCGGGAAGACAGCAGATCCACCGCGGACTGGTGAACGCCTTCCAGTAGCAGAATGCGGATTTTGTCTTTCTTGAGGGAAATCTGTGGAGCCATAACGGATCTCTTGGCCGTGCGCGGTGGAGAAGTCACCGCGGCAGATTAGCGGAAATAGAACAATCAATTGAAGACCGCCGGGGTCCCGGCGAGGGCGGCATCATACCACAAGGGCTTTCCAAAGCTTTATACGCAATATCTATCCTAGGTATCGAATTTGGTTATGTATCGACATCAATTCACCTGCAATTCTCCTGTAGACCTGCCTCTGCGCAAGATTGTGTGCGTCGGGCGCAACTACGCTGCCCACGCGGAGGAGCTGAATAACCCGGTTCCGGAGGAGCCGTTGCTGTTCATCAAGCCGGCAACCGCGGCGGTACCCATGGCGCGCCCGGTGCATTTGCCGCGGGGGCGGGGCAGTTGTCACTTCGAGGGTGAGCTGGCGCTGTTGATTGGCGAGCGGCTGACGGATGCCAATGCAGCGGACGTTCCCCCGGCCATTGCCGGACTCGGCCTGGCGCTGGACCTGACCCTGCGGGAACTGCAGTCGGACCTGAAAAAACAGGGCCAGCCGTGGGAGAAGGCCAAGGGCTTTGACGGCGCCTGTCCGCTGTCGCCGTTCGTGAAGCTGGACTGGCTGCCGGACTGGGACAACCTGACCTACACCCTGTGGCTGAACGACGAGGTCCGCCAGCGCGGCAAGTCCAACCATATGCTGACGCCGATCCTGGATCTGGTGGCGTATATCAGCAGCTATTTCACCCTGTTGCCGGGGGATGTGGTGCTGACCGGCACCCCTGCGGGAGTGGGGGAGCTGCTCGCCGGGGACCGGATTGCCATGGGGCTGGAGGAGGACTGGTTGCGGGTGGAGACTTCGGTGGTCTGATTGCAGCCCGTTATTTCTTTAGCTGGTGTGGTGGCGCAGGAGTACCGGCAAACTAAGATTGTCCCATTCCAAAACCCCCACTAAGATGCGCGCATTCATACTCATACTGCGGGAAAAACGATGACAGATCTCAACCAGAAGACCACCATCCGCATCCTCACCACCGGTGGCACTATCGAAAAGAGCTACTGTGAAGCCGAGGGCACGCTCAAGAACCGGGCCTCGATTATTCGCGATGGCCTGATTGCCAGCCTGCGTCTGCCATATACCCATCTCGAGCTGGAAAGCGTCCTCAACAAGGACTCGCTGGAAATGGACGACAGTGACCGCATGCAGATCTGCAGCGCCATCGCCCGTACCGCCGAAGAAGGGGATCCCATCGTGGTGCTGCATGGCACCGACACCATGTCCGTCACCGCCGAGTACTGCTACAAGCGGATGGGGACCCCCAAGGTGCCCGTGGTATTTACCGGCGCCATGAAGCCCATGGGCTTTATCGACTCCGACGCCCGCCAGAATGTCACCGAGGCACTGCTGGCCGCACGGCTGATGGAACCCGGCTTCTATATCGCCTTCCACAACCGCGTTTTTGCCATTCCCGGTGCGCGCAAGAACCTCGAGACCGGCACTTTCGAAGCCATCTGAGCCGTCGAGTCGCAACGACCGGTTTGCACCCCCGGGTCGCTCCGGTCACCGCCTGCGGGACTTCTCCCGCAGGACTGGCTGGCGCACCGGTCCTCCCGATCCCGCTGAAAAACCTACACAGTCGCAGACTACACTGATACCCTCTGCTTCTCTTTGATTTGTGATCACATTTTAGGTATAAATTGAATAATCATTCAGTTTTAACCTGTTAACCGAGAATTGAGGTGTGCCATGGCAGAACAACAAATCCCGCAAACCCTGCAGGAATGGCAGGCGCTGGCCGCCGACCTGGAGATCGAGGGCCGCGCGTTCATCAACGGTGAATACGTCGATGCCCTGTCCGGCAATACCCGCGCCACCACCAGCCCTGCCGACGGCCGCGAGCTGGCACAGGTCGCCAGCTGTGGCCCGGAAGATGCCGAGCGCGCGGTGAAGGTGGCCCGCGATACCTTCGAATCCGGCGTCTGGTCCCACATGCCGCCCATGGAGCGCAAAAAGATCCTGGTGCGCTTTGCCGAGTTGATCGAACAGAACAAGGTGGAGATTGCACTGCTGGAAAGCCTCGATGCGGGCAAGCCGATCAGCGACACTATGAATGTGGACGTGCCCGGTGCGGTGACCACCATCCGCTGGAATGCCGAGGCCATCGACAAGATCTACGACGAGATCGCCCCCACCGGTCCCACAGAAATTGGCCTGATCACCCGCATGCCCCTGGGGGTGGTGGCGGCCATCGTGCCGTGGAACTTCCCGCTCTCCACCACCGCGTGGAAGCTGGGCCCGGCACTGGCCACCGGTAACAGCGTGATCGTCAAGCCCGCTTCGAATACCCCGCTGACCGCGCTCAAGCTGGCGGGGCTGGCGAAACAGGCCGGACTGCCGGATGGCGTGCTGAACGTACTGCCGGGGCCGGGCAGCAGCCTGGGCAAGGCCCTGGGCCTGCACATGGATATCGACTGCCTGACCTTTACCGGCTCCACCGAGGTGGGCAAGACCCTGACCGAGTACTCCGGCCAGTCCAACCTTAAGCGCACCTTCCTCGAGCTGGGTGGCAAGAGCCCCAACATCGTGTTCGCGGATGCGGACCTGGACAAGGCCGCCGAGGCTGCGGCGCTGGCGGTGTTCTACAACCAGGGCGAGACCTGTACCGCCGGCACCCGCCTGCTGGTTGAAAAAGGCATTGCCGACACCTTTATCGAAAAAGTGAAAAAGGCCTCCGAGCGCTTCAAGCCGGGCCACCCGCAGGACCCCAACACGGTCATGGGTGCGTTGATCGACCAGAGTCAGTTCGACACGGTGGAATTCTACGTGGCCAAGGGCCTGGAGCAGGGCGCGCAACTGGTTTGCGGTGGCAAGCCCGCAGCGGCCGTGGAGGGTGGCCACTACTACGAGCCGACCATTTTCAAGGGTGTGAACGGCGACATGAAAATTGCCCGCGAGGAAATTTTCGGCCCGGTGCTGTCGGTGATCGAGTTCGAGACCGAAGAGCAGGCCCTGGCGATCGCCAACGACTCCATCTACGGTCTTGCCTCCGGGGTGTGGACCAAAGACATCGGTCGCGCGCACCGCCTGGCGCGGGACATTCGCGCCGGTTCCGTGTGGGTCAACAACTACTTCGGTGGCGATATCACCGTGCCCTTCGGCGGCTTCAAGCAGTCCGGTAACGGCCGCGACAAGTCCCTGCACGCGCTGGACAAGTACTGTGAGCTGAAATCCACCTGGATCGATATCAGCTGATTCCCGATCCCTGTAAAGAGCTGAATTTGACTCCTTTGGGCCGCAATCGCGGCCCTTTTTTGTGATTTGATTTGGGAAGTGGACAGCTGCGATTCAGGCTGGGTACAGCCTGGTGCAGGCAGTATTCGCAGATACAGCATAGGGGCCTCGATCGCAAAGCCATGAACGACCTCGCAGATCTGGACCTGGTCGGCGTTGTATTCTCGCAGCGTCACTATCAGCCATATAGAGATGAATATGAAAAAGCACCCAGTGATGTCCCTAGTATTGATGGCAACCCTGGTTTCCGGAAGCGGACTGGCAGTTGCCAAACCGGACAAGTCCGGTGATCTCCCTCCGGGGTTGCAGAAAAAGGTCAATCGCGGCGGTGAGCTGCCTCCGGGCTGGAAGAAAAAACTGCGTCGCGGCTATGTCCTCGAGGACGCCATCTACAACCACGCGGTAATCGTACATCCGGTAGACAGCCGTGGCCTGGTGACCGTGCGTATCGAGGGTGAACTGGTGCGCCTGGTGCACGCAACCCACGAGATTGTCGACATCCTCTCCCACTGAGAGTGGCCGCGCGCGAGCCTGCAGGCTATACCTACAAGTCAGTAGGCCTTTCCGCAGGAGACTGATTCATGTCTGAGTTTCACCACGGCTTTTCGGTCAGCATCGAGCGCATTGGCGACGAGCGCGTGCTGCTTACCATGCACGTGCGCGGCAAGCTGGAGCACCAGGATTATGCAACCCTGGTGCCCATGCTGGAGTCCGCCATCGCCGGTATGGAACATCCTAAAATCGACGTGTTGATGGATATGCGCGAGCTGGAAGGCTGGGAGATGCGTGCGGCCTGGGACGACCTCAAGCTGGGAGTGAAGCACGGGCGTCAATTCAACCGGATTGCGATGGTCGGCAGTGAAAAATGGCAGGAAGTGGCCGCAAAAATGGGCAGCTGGTTTATCGGCGGTGAGGCAAAGCTGTTCGACAACCGGGAAGCCGCTGAAGCCTGGCTGCAGGGGGACAGCTGACGGAGGCCTCGCCCCTACCTCCGCCCCCGGCGCTGTATAGCTACCTTTTTTCGATTGCGGCCCCTGTCGTCAGGCAGGGGCCGTTCGTATAATGGCCGCCAGAAAATATATCTCTGAACATCTGCATACACAGGGGGAATACACGGATGTTTGAATGGATTGCGAGCCCGGAGGCCTGGGTCGCACTGGCGACACTGGCGGCGCTGGAAATTGTACTTGGCATCGACAATATCATCTTCATTTCCATCCTGGTCGGCCGCCTGCCGGACAAGCAGCGGGAGCCCGCGCGACTTATTGGGCTGATGCTGGCGATGGTTACCCGCCTTGCACTGCTGTTTTCCATTGCCTGGATCATGGGACTCACCGCGCCCTGGTTTACCGTGCTGGGTGAGGAAATTTCCGGCCGCGATGTGATCCTGATTGGCGGTGGCCTGTTCCTGCTGGCCAAGGCCACCCATGAAATCCACAGCAGCCTCGAGGGCGCGGAAGGCAGTGCGGGCGGCGCGGCCAGCGCTACTTTCGGCATGGTGCTCTTGCAGATCGCGATTCTGGATATCGTGTTTTCCCTGGACTCGGTGATTACCGCGGTGGGGCTGGTGGACCACGTATCTATCATGGCCATCGCGATTATCCTGGCGGTGGCCGTCATGCTGCTGGCGGCGAAGCCGATCGGCGACTTTGTCGACCGTCACCCCACGATCAAGATGCTGGCCTTGTCATTCCTGATCCTGGTGGGGGTGACCCTGATCATCGAGGGGTTCGATGTGCACGTGCCGAAGGGCTATATCTATTTCGCCATGGCGTTTTCTGTGGCGGTGGAAATGCTCAATATCCGTTTGCGCAAAAGACAGGCCGAGGCCGTCAAATTGCACAAGCCCATTGTCGAAGAGCACCATTGATTGCCGAAGATTTTACATGGCTTGCAAAAACGGCGAACATTCTGGTTCGCCGTTTTTCGTTTGGCCAGGTGTAAAAGCGACGCCAGAGGGATTTTGAATAATTAGAAGATTGGTTGGATGAATTATGCTCAATTGTGTTAAGGCACCCGTTTTTCTCATCGCCGTGCTGCTAATGAACGCACTGCTTGTAAATGGCGCTCATGCTTCGGAACTCGGGACGCTGTTCGCCGCCTATCAGTCAGCGGTAGAGGAGGGCGATACCGAGAAAGTGCGGGAGTCCGCCGCTGGGGTCTACGAATACACTCGGAAAACGTACCCGGAAGACAACAAAAACCGCGCGGCGGCGACCTTGAATTATACCAAGGCCCTGTTTGCCGACCGCGAATACGAACTGGCAGAAGAGATCGCCCGGGAAGCATTGGCGCGATACGAGTCGGTGTATGGAGAAGAGTCCCTCGATCTGGTGGATCCCCAGCTGGAACTTGCGCGTGCAATTGCCGGCAACAGAAGGTCCTCTGCGGAACACAGGAGAACGTTTAGTCGCTATCTCAATAAGGCCCTGAAGCTTGTCGAGGACAACCGCGGCGAGGCGTCGGCACTGTACGCAGTGGTCGCATTGGATGCCGGGAGGATCTCTCTGGACCAGGCCGGATCCCCAAGAGCGAGAAAGTACCTTGAAATTGCCCAGGAGGCATTCGACGGCCCCTATCAGGAGCACACGTTGAAACGGTTTCTCGCGAGCTTTTATCTGGGCAAGTTCTACATGGCGAAGGAGCAGTACCGCACCGCGAGGCCGTACCTGGAATCGGCCCTGGAGATCGCCGATACCGACGGGGCGCCTGACGGTGCACTGGAATTAACGGCACGCGCCTTTCTGGTGGATATCTACGAGCAGGTGGGCGAGGAAGAGATGTCCATTGCCCAGTGCCGGGCCATCGGTAAGATGGTGCCATTCAATATGGATCAGGAGCCCAGGTCACTTTATCAGCGCATGCCGGAATATCCTGCGAGCGCGCTGCGAAATAACCGGGAAGGGTATGCGGTTGTCAAATTCACGATTTCCGATACCGGTATTCCGGCAGATGTCACTGCCATTGATACCGAGGGGTCAACCAGTTTTGGCGGCGCAGCAGAAGAGTATGTCAAAGGTCTGCGTTATGCCCCGCGTTTTGTAGATGGCAAGGCGGTGGATACGCCGGACAGGAAAGTGAAAATCAGTTTCAATCTGGCAAAATAAATTGATTCTTGACTGGAAAGCTGCGAAGGATCGGCCTTTACAGCTGAAAAAAGGGGCGAATACATTCGCCCCTTTTTTATAGATTGTGTTCAGGTGCGGTCAGTTACTGGCACAGGCTGCGGATACCGTGCGCTTCCTCCGCCGCATCCATCCACAGAAATTCGTCGTCGTCACTGAAGTAGTAGTACACGCTATTGTTCGGCAGAATCAGCACCGTGATACCGCCGTAGCCCGACATGAAAGGTATCCATAGTGGATTACTGCAGCCGCTCATGTTGCTGCTGACCTCGTGTGCCCAGAAGCCATTGTTGTATTTGTGATCGGTCAATGGACCCAGCCCGCGGTCAGCGCTATTTTTCTGCAGTGCCGCGTCCAGTTGCACCTGGTCGAGTACCGGCTGGCTGCCGGCCGCATAAAAACTGCCGATCTTCGCCACG
>NZ_CAJXKH010000006.1 GCF_913055755.1 uncultured Microbulbifer sp. | reverse complement strand
GTAAAAAAATATGCAAACACCTATGACCTCGATTGGCGCCTGATCGTCGCGCAGATGTTCCAAGAGAGCACCTTCAACCCCAAAGCCAAATCCTGGGTAGGTGCCCGTGGCCTGATGCAGGTCATGCCCGACACCGGCAAACAGATTGGGGAGAAAAACCTGTATGACCCGGAAACCAGCGTGCGCGCGGGAATCAAATACCTGGAGTGGCTGCACCGTAAATTTGAAGATAAAGGTATCACCGCCGAGAACATGATGTGGTTCACTCTGGCCTCATACAATGCAGGACTGGGTCACGTCTACGACGCACAGGATCTGGCGGAAGAAAAGGGCTGGGACCGCAAGGTGTGGTTCAATAACGTGGAAAACGCCATGCTATTGCTGTCCGAGAAAAAGTATTACAAGAAGGCCCGCTACGGCTACGCGCGGGGGCAGGAGCCATACGATTATGTACGCAAGATCAAAGCCCGCTTCAGAACTTATGTGGCGCTACTTGAAGATTACCAGCGCAGAAAGACGATTGAACAAAGTCTGATCCTGCAGGCGCCGAATATGTTTGCCAGCGCGTTTTACTGGCCATTGCTGTTGCCGCAACCCCAGATCGCGCTGGCACCGGTACCGGCGGCACCTGGTGCCGGGCCGGTACCGGAACTATTGCACTAACCGCCGATCAGGAGCAGTTACCCGGGATCGCGGCGATCCACTGCCGCAGCAACTCGGTACCTTCCTCGTGCACCAGGCTTCTGCCCAGTTCCGGCATCATCGCACCCGGATCGGTGGATTCGACACGGAAGTTGAGGATGGACTTTTCCGGTTCCCCCGGCACAATCGCAAACAGACGGTCCCCGGAACCGGTACCCGCCGCCACCGGCGGCTTGCATACGCCGAGACGCCGCATATCCCGCTCGTTGTGTGCCAGCATCAGCCCGGAAGTATCCGCGGCACCACTGGGGTTGTGGCAGTGACCGCAGTTGATATCCAGGTAGGAGCGCGCCCGCTCCTCCAGTGAAACCGATTCGTCTTTGTAGTCGACATTGCTCGGCACCCCGGCCATCTCCGGCAAGCCGCTCAGGAACCCCACCTGTTGCCAGTAGAGCAGCTGGTTTTGGCTGCCGGACTGGTAGGCGTAGTCCTTGTTCAGGTGACGGGCGCGGGGGCCGATCGGCCGCACCGCTTTCTTGGTGTGGTTGTCGGCGTGACAGCCGGAGCACTGGTTTGCGTCCGGCACCACATAGGTAAAGCCCTGCTCGGTGCCATCCGCGCTCACCAGCTGCAGGCGCTTGGCATCGCCGGCGATCTCCAGCGTCGCTTCGGTCTGTTGCTCGTTCCACACATAGGGCAGTGCCTGCCAGCCGTCCGCGCGCTTTACCAGAATTCGCGTTTCCAGCAGTCTGACCTTCGACAGGTTGAGACCGGAACCGGCAAAGTCGTTGCTGTAGTCATCGGTACGTACAACCTTGCCGTCTTCACCCAGCGGGTAATAGAAGGTCTTGCTGATCACGGTACCAACCGGATAGTCGAAATCCTCTTCACCGTATCCGGCACTGCTACCCTCGGGCATCCACACCGTGCGCAGTTTGTGCGCGTAATCGGTAAACAGTGCGGTATTGAGGTCGTAGGGAACGACCCGTTCATTCAACTGCAGTTCACCGTCGATGGCCTCTACCACGTGCCAGGCACTCAGGTTGTCCGGCACTGCATTCCGTTCGTGTACTGTGACTTGCTGACGGGGCGCATCGCACCCCGTCAGCACCAGGGCCAGTACCGCGCCCCAATACCACTTACGCATCAGCAACCTCGGTGTTAGCGTTCTGCTCTTCCTGAGGCTGGTCAAAATCCAGGACGATCTGCGACAGCTTTTTCAAGCTGCACTGATGGGCAGAAATATCGGTGGTGATATTTTCATAATTGCCCTTTACATCCACATTGATGATGCCGACATCTTTGTTGTCGATGCACAGTTTGAGGTTCTCCGGCAGCTGGCCATCAACAAACTTTTTCTCGTCGATGGCGCCGTCCCACAGAATGTCCGGCAGGCTGCCACCGAGACCAAACTTGGCAATCTTCAGCGCTTTCAGTTCCATGTGGTCCGGCGCATCGCCACCACCGGTAAACTGGTTGTCGTAGATGTAGATACCTTCCGGGTAGGGATCGAAATTCACCTGGGTGGATTTATCGCTGTAATAACCGGCAGAGAAGTAGCTGCTCACGATGATATTCGCGGTGTCGTTATCAGCAATATCGTTTTGAAAAATCTCCACATTGTCGTTGGAGTTGATCACCACACCGGAGCCGGCCGGCACGGCCGCTACCGGGGTGCCTTCATGGCCAAAGTTTTCGGTGTTGTTCTTGAACACGCGGTTGTTGTAGACCCGGGTACTGTGGCCCGGCTGCGGCAGGTTGGGCATATTGAACACCAGAATACCGCCGGTATTGTTGGTGGCCACATTGTCGTAAACGTCGGCGCCGATGGTGTTCTCGATTTCGATACCCGCAACGTTAAATTCTGCGCGGTTGTTGCGCACGATAACATTGCGTGACTGGCCCACGTAGATGCCCGCATCGGATGCACCAATTGCCACAGTACCTTCCACCAGTGTGTTTTGGGTCTGTACCGGGTAAATACCGTAAGCGCCATTTTCCGTCGCCGGGCCGTTGGTCCATTCCACACGGATGTTGCGGATGATGATGTTTTCTCCCTCATTCACCTTGAGGGCATCACCGATGGTGTCCTCGATAGCCAGCTCCTCAATGGTGAAATCGCTGGCACTGACCAGCAGGCCTTCCGCCCCCTGAATCTGGTCCTTGAACGAGAGAATGGTTTTATCCATACCGGCGCCGCGAATGGTCACCCCATCCACGTTGAGGGAAAGGCTGCGGTTCAGGCTGTATTTGCCTTCGGGGATTTCGATCACATCTCCGGGCTGGGCCTGAATCAGCTGCTTCAGCAACTGCTTTTGAAAGTCCGCGGTCGCAGGTGCCGCAGTGGTATCCGCGCTGTTTGCGGAGTCGTTTTGCTGAGAACAGGCTGCAGCCAGGGCGGTTAGCAGAACTACGCCGAGTTTAGCGGTAGTTTTCATTGAATCTCCCAATCCAAGGTCGTTATTCGTTTTGATTCTTGTATTCAACCACAGCACCTGGCCCGACCGGCGAAGGAGCAAGCGCAGCAGCTCACAGGCGATCCACTTGTTGAAAGCGGACAGCGCACGGCCGACATCCCCGCCCCATGCGCAAACTGGTACCCACGTACCAATTAAGGGGCGCACAAAATACGTGCCGTGATCGCTCGAATATTATCCAATCACCTGCACGCCAGCAATAAGGGAGCCTGACCGATGTCTCAATTTAACCAACTCTTTTTGAGACCGATCGGTCGATTTTTGCGCCCTTTGCCGCCAGTACCTTGCCCCGCCTGCCGGTGAGGAGTAATTTTTCCCAAATTCTTCCACATACAAGGGTGTTCATGGACCGGACTTCCCCGAATAACCCCACGCGGCGGCTTGCAGGCGCCGCCCTGTTACTCTGTGGCTGTATCGGCACAGCCCAGGCGGCGGAGCTGGAGGTACGATTGACGTCAGATGGGGAGGAATATCGGCTGGTGCAGGAGTTGCAGGACGGATTCGAATACTTCGAGTCCGGCGCCCTGACCAGCGCAGCGAGCGGTGGCATCCAGACCTACGACGCCATCCGCTGCGACGGCAGCTGGGGGGCGATGAAGTATCAGGTCTCCCTCCCCAGCGGCCCCGGTCTCTCCCTGCGCAATGCGGGGGACACACTGCTACTGCAGATAGTGGAGCACGCGGTCATCAGTGAGGACCGCAATATTCAGGCGATGAAAATGCACTGCATGGAACTGGCCCCCAAACCGGTGGTACGTGCGATTGCGATGATCGAGCTGGATCCCGGCAGGGAAAAATCGGCACAGCAGCTTTTGGCCAATGGTTACCAGCTGGAGTACCACTACAAGCCCTAGTGATCCATACGCAAAAACCAATCTCGGGAAATACAAAAGCTGCGCAGCGACCGGGTCGCTGCGCAGCTTTTTTTACCCGACTGGTATCGGGCTAATACCTGACTAAGTAGGCCCGGTCAGTGCTGAAATACCGGTGCCGCCACGTAGCTCCAGAACAGCACCGTCGCCACCATCACCACCACGGCCATCACCAGACACACGGTCACAACCGCACTGGCAAACAGGAAGCCCCGCTCCTCGGAAACATTCAGCACGATGGGGATACCGAGATAAAGCAGGTAGACCGAGTAAGCGACTGCGGTGGTGGCGAGCAGGATATCCAGCCACAAAACCGGATAGAGACCGGCAACACCGGCGATGAAAATGGGGGTTGCGGTAAACCCGGCAATCACCATGCCTTTCATCGGGTGGGATTTTGCCCCGTAGGTTTTTGCCATCCAGTGAATGAAAAAACCCACCGCAATCACCGCGAGGATCATGGTGATGTAAAACACCGCGACCAGTGACAGGGCACTCTGACTGGTCAGGGTGCGCACCTGGTCACTACCGCCAATACTCCAGCCTATTTCCGTGGTACCGAAATACCAGGCCAGCGCAGGTAAAAACGCCAGGATAATGACGTAAGGAATCTGACGGTTGATATTCTTTTCAGACAAACCGGCAATATCCTGCCACTGCCGGCGCGGTTGCACCATCAGGCCATAGAGATGATTCAGCATTCCCGTTCTCCTCACTACGAGGAACTTCCCGGCCTGCGACTGCAGGTGGGAGGGAGAGCCTCATTAAACTCTCAAATTGATCTGGATACGACTTGTCAAAGTGAGGGATACCGCCGAAGGCCTTTCCCAAAGTTCCAGTATTTTATTGTTCACCGTCAGTTGTAACACTTCGGTCACTCAAGTCAACGCGCCGGGAGAAAAACACGCAACAAAAAAAAGGCCGTTTCCAGTGGAAACAGCCTTTTTCCATGAGTGCTACTTAACCACTCGAATTGGCACTCCGGGTCACGGTCCCGAGGCAGCGATCACGACTTCTTCGCAAACGCTACCGCCGGCTCAGTCCCGGATCACGGCACCACCAGCTCCACTGGCTGCATCCAGCCGAAACGGTCCTCGGCGCGTCCCTCCTGGATATCCAGTAGCGCGGCGCGCAGACGTTCCGCCACTGGGCCCGGTGCCTGGCGCAACGTGTAGCGCCTGTCGCCGTCGCCCAGTTCGCTGATCGGACTCACGATTGCCGCAGTGCCGCAGGCGAACGCCTCGTTACAGGTTCCGGACTCCACCAGTTTCAGCAGGTCGTCAATGTCTATTTCCCGCTCGTGTACCTCGATACCCATGTCCCTCGCCAGGGCCAGGATGGAATCGCGGGTAATGCCTTCGAGAATGGAGCCGTTCAGTGCCGGCGTGTGCAGCGCGCCGTCCATCACGGCAAAAAAATTCATTCCGGAAAGCTCATCCACCGTGTGGCGGTTACCGGGGTTCAGCCACAGGGACTGGTCGTAACCGCGTTCCTTGAGACGCGCGACACTGAGCAGGGACGCGGCGTAATTGCCCCCTACTTTGGCGTCCCCGGTACCGCCAACTGCAGCCCGGGAATCCTCCCGCTCCACCCACAGGCGCATATTGCCCGCATGGTAGGCCTCGGAAGGGCTGGCTATTACGTAAAATTCGTAAGCCCTGCTGGCGGTAACTGACAGATCGGGCTGGGTGCCGATCAGGAAAGGCCGGATATACAGGGACTCACCGCTGTTTGCCGGAATCAGATTGGCGCAGTAGGCGGCAACCGTGCGCACCCCGTCGAGAAACAGCGACTCGTGCACCGGCGGCATACACAACCTGCGAGCGGAGTGTTCCATACGCGCGGCGTTGCGCTCGGGGCGAAACAGGCTCACGCCGCCATCGCCGCGGTACGCCTTCATCCCCTCGAAGCAGGACTGGGCGTAGTGCAATACCTTGGCGGCCGGATCCAACGCCAGCGGGCCATAGGGCACCAGTTCACCATCGCTCCAGCGGCCATCCTGATACCTGGCGCGGAACATGACCGGTGCCATCACCGTACCGAAACCGAGCCGCTCCGGCAGCTCAAACCCGCGCAGGCTGGTAATGGCTTCCGGTTGTATTGTTATGCTCACAAAGCTCTCCCATTTACAAAGCACAGGAATTCACTAACCCGGGGATTATGGCGCTTTGCGACGCATAATCCAAACACCCCTACCAAACCACGCTTAAATGGCGCAACTCATTCGACATATTTACGAAAGCACTAGGACAAACATCCGCCCCAAGCCGCAAACCACCTCATTCACCACTTTCCATGACCCGCCCAGGCAGTGGAGTCAGCACTTGATTCACCCGTTCATTCTAGCCAGCGCGCCAACCCATACACCGGCCCCACCTTCCGCCCTGAGCAAGAACTGTCATCCATATGATCCGGTGCAGCGCCCTTTTCATCGCCGCCCGCGGTGAAGCTGCCAGACTGGGAAAAACCCGCAGGCATTCCCCCAGTCGCCTCACGCCTTTTTCATTGGCGGCACAGACCTCTGCAAAAAACAAAGGCGGGAAAATTCGTTGGCTATACTCAAAATACACGGACGGTGCTCGCCAATTGCAAGGGAAACCCATGCCAAAGCATGGCCAGCAGAAATTCCCGCGTCACCAAAGTCCGGTAACACACACATACCCGGAAAACCGGCAGGAAAGTGAACGAACCACACTTCAGGGAGAGAAGATCCGCGCGTCTTTTTTCAGGGCGCCGGAACTCGTGCTCGGCTACCGACCCTAACAGCGGTCGGGACGGGTCAACACAACATGGAATGGAAGTGGTTCTACCGTGACACAGACAGAAATCAGCAACGCAATTGCTATCGGCTTGAAGTTTACAGCCTCAGCTCTGCTGTGTGGCTCTGTAACGGCCCAGGAATTATCGACAATTGAGGACGACTCTCTCGCGCCCCCGGCGGCTTATATAGAAGCCGCATCCAAGCCCCTGGAAAAGCCCAAGCGCCAACTCACACCTTCCAGGGCAGCTGATGAATACCGTCAACGTATCGAAGACATGGAAGCAGAATACGGTGCTTACGGCGCCGGTATCGATGAACAACTACTGGGGCTCGGTGCAGCATTGCAGCGGGCCGGTGCACACGAAGAGGCCATTTCCCAGTTCCGCCGTGCGATGCTGATCAACCGCGTCAATGAGGGGCTTTACTCCCTCAATCAGGTGCCGATGATCGAACGCATGATCGACAGTCAGATCGCACTGAACGAGTGGGAAGACGCCAATGACAACCAGGAATACCTGTTCTGGTTGCACGCCAAAAATTTCGGTGAAAAAGATCCCCGCATGCTGCCGATCATCAATCAGCTGAGCAGCTGGCACCTGCAGGCGTATATCGATGAAAAGGGCGCAACGCTGTTCGAGCACCTGATCAGCGCCACCAATTTATACGCGCTGGCGGTGGATATTATCTCGCACAATTTCGGCGCCAACGACCTGCGGTTGGTGGACGCGCTGCGCGGCCTTAAAGCCACTAATTATTACCTGGCAACCTATGCCGGCGAGCCGCAGCAAGCGGTGGTGGTCAACACCAGTTTCAACGGCTCGCCAATGGATTCGGAAAACCGCGCGCAGCTCGACCACTACCGCATGAACAGCTTCAGCTCCGGCAAGTCCGCAATCACACGGATCATGAATGTCTACCAGAAAAATCCGCAGTCCCCGCCAGCGGCATCCGCCAAGGCGAAAGTGGAACTGGGTGACTGGTACATGATGTTCAACAAGTGGCACTCGGCCCGCGAAACCTATGGCGAGGCCTATCAGGCGCTGTGGGACAACGGCGCCACCAATAAAGAAATCGATGAGATCTTTGGACGTCCGGCAGCGCTACCGGCACTGCCACTGCTGGACGAGGATAGGGAGGTGCTGGCGCATTCCTACGTCACCGTTTCCTATGACGTCACCGCGTTCGGCAAGGCGCGCAATATCAAGATTCTCAACGCCGCGCCAGAAGATAAGGTCAGTATCCGCTCCCGGGTGCGCAATGTACTGAAGCGC
Source organism: uncultured Microbulbifer sp. (assembly GCF_913055755.1). Taxonomy (GTDB): domain Bacteria; phylum Pseudomonadota; class Gammaproteobacteria; order Pseudomonadales; family Cellvibrionaceae; genus Microbulbifer. The sequence goes on along the minus strand of NZ_CAJXKH010000006.1, from coordinate 64,750 downwards.
GCAAAATTCCGCCCCCGCTTTGTAAACGGGGAGCCGGTAGACACCAGCGGGATCGTCCAGAGATTCGTGTTCGACTGATGTAGCGAGGTTGGTTCTGCCCAAAAAACTGACGTGTAAACCGCGTCGCTCGCATAACGATCGCCGGGCAGGGCTGTCGAACAGAGACAAACGTTGCAACGGGCCACAGTGATTGCGCTGCGGCCCGTGGTCGCATCAGGAGAAGCTAATGACACTACGGAAAATCGCACAACAGTTTTCACTGCCGGCAAAGGCATTTACCCCCGGATCGTCGCCCGCAACCGGCTGGCGCTCGCTGGTTTCTGTGATGGTGCTGTCCGCCGTGATCGGCGGCTGTAAAAGCCAGCAGACCCAGCAACAGCCCCCGGCAAAGCCACAGCAGTCCTCCAGCTCTTCGAGCTCGCCATCGCAGTCCCAGTCGCAGTCGCAGTCTTCCAGCAGCTCGAGCAGCAGCCAGTCGAAGTCGAGCCCGTCTACTGCCAGCAGCATGCCGTCACAGAGTTCACCCAGCAGTCGCAGCCCGAGTATGTCGACCGCAAGCAGCCGTGCGCAGCCGAACTCCTCCATGCCGAGCATCGAATCCAGTGACCGCTCCAGCCAGCAGACGAGTACCGCGTCGTCAGACAGTGGTGAAGAATCCAGCCAGCGCTCCCGCTCCGGCAGCCCTGCGGACGCCACTGCCAGCCGTGGCCAGTCGAACCCGGTCTATAGCGATTCCGACCAGCGGCCGGACGAGTCGCGCATGCCGCCGGACCCGTCCTCCAACAGTGAGGGAGAACCGCCGGACGAGATTGATTTCTCCGAAGAGGAAAAAACCGCAAGCAGCTCTTCGAGCAGTTCCTCCAGCAGCTCTTCCAGCAGTTCCTCGAGCAGCGCCGCCTCCGCCAGCGCCAGTAGTGCCAGCGCATCCAGCAGCGCACCGAGCAGTGCCTCCAGTGGTTCGCCGTCCAGCGCCTCACCGGCCTCGAGCGGTGCCCCGGCTGCCGGAGGGCAGCCCGCCAGTGCCCAGGCCAGCAGTTCCGCCGGTAGCCCGACAAGCGGCAGCGGCGCCCCCAACGAAGCGCCGGCGAGTGCCGCCGAGCGCGTCGCCGAACTGGAGGGCGAGTTCGATTCCACCATGGCCAGCTACGACGGCATGATCCTGCGCGAGCGGGATTATGTCCGCAACCGCCCCGCTTCCGCGGAAGAGGATCAGGCAGCGGAGGACGAAGTACCACCGGGCGAATCCCTGGAAGATCTGATTGCCGATGCGGAAGCGGCCATTCCCGCGCCCCCCGGCGGTGGCGGCGAGGGTGGCAGCGGCCCGGAGCAGAACAATTCCTCCGGTCAGGCTACCGGTCCCGGCCTGCCCACCAAGGGTCGCAAGGGTGAGTTTGACCACTCCAACACCGCCTCGGTGGTACCGGAAGACGTGCCCAGTGGCGATGACGACGACGTTGTCGCGCGCCAGATCCGCGAAGCCGCCATGCGCGAAAAGGACCCGGAGCTACAGGAACGGCTCTGGGAGGAATACCGCAAATATAAAAAATCTCAGAAGTAACCACGGAGGGATATCGCATGTTTTCGTTTCTTGAACCCAGCCAACGATGCACGCAGTTTGTGCGCACCTCCGGTTGCGCCCTCGCACTCTGCCTGCTGACACTGGTCGGCTGTACCACCACCGAAGTGCGCACCACCGCCTACACCCCGCTGACCGTAGAGGATGCCACCATCGCCGAAAACCGCTTGCTGGACGTGGGTGTAGTGCAGTTCGATGCCGGCCTGGAGCAGGAAGAGGAAGCCGAGGAGGACGAGCTGGTCTTCCCCGAGTTGCGGCGCGCGGAATCCCGCTATCTCGCGGTCACGCTGGCGGACTCGCTGCAGTCCAGCCAGGGCTGGGGGGCGGTGCGGGTGATCCCCAGCGAGCGCACCAATATTGACGTCACCGTCCACGGCAAGATCGTGCAGTCCGATGGTGAGACCCTGACCGTGGAAGTGACGGTTGCCGACTCCCGCGGCCAGGTGTGGTTTACCAGGGAGTACAGCGAACAGGCCTCCCACTACGCCTACGATCGCAAACACCCCACCGAGGGCGATGCGTTTCAGGGCATCTACAACCGGATTGCCAACGATATGCTGATCTACCGTCAGCGCCTGTCCGATCAGTACATCGCCGAACTGCGCACCATTTCCGAAATGAAATTTGCCCGCAGTTTCGCCCCCGGTGCATTTGACCGCTACCTGACCCAGGATGACAACGGCCTCTACCAGCTCACCGCCCTGCCCGCGGAAAATGACCCCATGCTGATGCGGGTACGCCGAATCCGCGAGCGGGATTACCTGTTCGTGGATACCCTGCAGGGCTACTACGACACCTTCGTGAAAACCATGGAGACGCCCTATCAGGAGTGGCGCGCCATGAGCTACGAAGAAGTGAAGCAGATGCGTGAGCTGAAACGCAAAGCCCGCAACAACACCATCATGGGGGTAGCGGCAATCGTCGGTGGTATCGCCGCAGCCGGAGCCGGTGGCGGCGCCGCCCGCCAGGCCGGCAATGTCGCCGTCGCCGGTGGCGGTTACCTGGTAAAGAGCGGCTTCGATCGCCGCTCGGAAGCGAAAATGCATATCGAGGCACTACAGGAACTCGGGGATTCCATGGAGGCGGAAGTGGAACCCCGCATCGTGGAACTGGAAGACCGCACCGTTACCCTGTCGGGTTCGGTGGAGAACCAGTACCGCCAGTGGCGCGAGCTGCTGAAGGAAATCTATCAGGCGGAAACCGGGCAGGCTGCGGATATCTGACCCGGCGACAGCAATGCACAAATCCCGGGGCGCGTCCGCCTTGACGGACCACCCCGGCAGTCGACAATAACAGCGAGACAAGCGGCCCCCCTATGCAATACCGCGATCCCTCTTCAGAAGACAAAGACTATATCCAGCCTGCGGAATTCAGTTTTGATGGAAGCGCGGGCGCGCGCGCCGAGACCGCAACCGAACAGACAAAGCTCGCAACACAGGTCCACGCTCCCGATCGCCAGAAGCTGGTGCAGGGCGCCATTGCGGTGGGATTACTGGCGGCACTGATTGGCGTTTTCTGGGGGCTGCCACAGTTGGTGGAAAAGCCTCAAACCAGGTTGCCAGTGACAGCCCAACCGCCATCCTCAGCGACCGACAGCAAACCGGCGAAGGTCAAGGCATCGCCATTTACCGATGCGGAAATCGCCCAGCAGCGGCGCGAAGTACAGCAGGTCCTGCAGGACATATTGCAGCTGCAGGAAGAATTGATCGAGCGCAAGGTGGAAGTGTGGGCGGCAGAGGAGTATTTCGCGGCCCGCACGCTCGCAGAAGAAGCGGATGGCATTTATCGCCAGCGCAAGTTTATGCAGGCACTGCAACAGTACCGCGACGCCCTTGCCGGCCTGCAGCAAGTGCGCGACAGCATCCCAGAGCGAATCGAACAGCACCTTGCAGCGGGTAACGACGCCCTCGATATCGGTGACTCCGAAGCCGCACATAAGGCGTTCGACATGGTACTGACCATTTCTGAAGCGCATCCGCGCGGTGTGATTGGCAAGGAGCGCGCGGAAAAACTTCCAGAGGTGTGGAAACACTTTGGCGCAGGTCGCGACGCCTTTGCGGAAAATGACCTGGATACCGCAAAGTCCGCCCTCGATCGGGCACTGGCACTGGATGCAGATACCCGCCCGGCCAAGACCCTGCTGCCGAAAGTGGAAGCGGCGATTCTCGAGCGGGATTACAGCGAGGCCATGTCCGCCGGGTTTGCGGCGATTGCCGTACAGGACTTTGACAAAGCGCGGGAATTCTTTGTCAAGGCGCGCAAGCTGAAACCCGACGCCAGCGATCCCCAGGTCGGCATCGAGCAGGCGGAAAATGGTGTCGCCCAGTCACGCATCGATCGCCTCTTTGCCGGCGCGGAAACCTTCGAACAAAACGAGCAGTGGCACAAGGCTCTGGGGAATTACCGCAAGTTGATCAGCGAAGATGCCAGCCTGGTAAAAGCCCTCACCGGCAAGGCCCGCACCGAGGCGCGCGCACAACTGGACGACCAGTTGCAGGAACTGCTGGATGACCCCCTGAGCCTCGGACAGCCAAAGCGCAATCAATACGCCCGCAAGGTACTGGCAGATGCCCGCGCGCTGAAGGCGGATACGCCGCGCCTGCAGGGCCAGATAGAACAACTGGAAACCGCCCTTACCCAGTCCCTCATCCCCATTACCGTACGCCTGCAATCCGACGCCACTACCCACGTCACCATCTACCACGTGGGGCAACTGGGCAATTTCTCCGAGCGGGAAATCGCACTGAAGCCCGGCCGCTATACCGTCGTGGGAACCCGCCAGGGTTACCGGGATGTGCGCCGGGAAATTGTCGTGGACCCCGCCAGTTCGACACCGGTAGTCACCATTCAGTGCGCAGAGAAAATAAACAGTGCCAATAACGGCTGAGGGTTGAACCTCAGCCGCCCCACCTAGCTCCAATTACATACGATTTCGTGTGCGTCGGATTTCTGGCCAGCACTTTTTTCGGTGAAAAATTGTGACTGTCCAACCGCTTTTGCGCGCCATCCAGGAGGTGGACGGAAACATCAACCCGGTACCCGCCATCCGCGATTTTTTACGCCAAAAGCACGTCCGGAGCGGCCGCTTCAGCGAGAGCGGACTATGCTGAAATGCGCGGCTCCCTGTCTTTAAACTTTGTCACCGGAACAACCGAAAAAGACAAAGCAGGCGACCGGAAGCACCGCAAGCCGCAACGCGAAATAGTAATAAATGTGCAGTAACAGGACATCATAAATGACAGCGAAGGAAGCGGTACCCGTTCGCGAAAGCGAACCGTCCAGGGAAGATGTATCCATCATCCAGCCGATCGGTTTCACTCCGGCGCCGGTTTCCTCTGGCAGAAAAAAACTGCTGCTCTCCCCCAAGGCCATCGGCGTCGCCACCTGCCTGCTGCTGGGCGGCACAGTTCTGGTTTACCTGCTGGTGGCGCGCTCCCTGATTTTTGAAACCCAGCCCGCGGATGCCGATGTTTCCGTCAGCGGCCTGGCCCTGCCGCTGGGTGACGGCCACCTGGTTTTGCCCGGCCACTACAGCTATACCGTCAGCGCGACCGGATATGTGCCCCAGAGCGGCGAAGTGGATGTCAGCAGTGACAGCAACAGCCGCCACGCAGTAAAGCTCGAGCGCCTTCCGGGACACCTGCAGGTGGTGACTGATCCAGCGGTGCCGGTGCGGGTGCTGGTCAACGGTAGCGAAGTGGCAAGCGACCAGGGGCTGGCCGAATCCATTCCCGCCGGCCGCAAACGCGTCACCATTCTCACCGAGCGCTACCTGCCATTCAGCAAGGAAATTGAAATCGAAGGGCTGGACAACACCCAGACCCTGGAGGTCAGCCTGCGTCCGGCGTGGGCGAATGTGCATATTACCAGCAACCCCAGTGGCGCCACCGTCACCGTAGAGGGCAAAGTTCTCGGCACCACACCGCTGACCGCAGAACTGGTACAGGGAGACAGGCTCGTCACCCTGTCCATGCCCGAACACAACCCCGCAGACATTGCCGTGCCGGTCACCGCCGGCGTCGACCAGACCCTGGAGACCGTGGACCTGAATGCCGCCGATGGCATGCTGCGGCTGGTGAGCTCCCCTTCCGGCGCCAGTGTTACCGTCGACGGCGAATACCGCGGGCAGACGCCAATCGAGCTGGAGCTCGCTTCCAACAGCCGTCACCAGCTGCGCTTTTTCAAGGATGGATACAGCACCGTCGAGCGCAGCATTGATGTGCGCGCCGGCGAGCAGCGGGAAATGAATGTGTCCCTGGGCGCGGTATTTGGCAAGGTCGCGATCAGCAGCAGCCCACCGGAAGCCCAGGTATTTATCGATGGCAAACTGGCCGGTGTTGCCGGGCAGACCTTCACTCTGCCCACCCGCAGCCACGACATCACCGTGCGCAAGGCCGGCTACGAGGACTACCGCACCACCATCGTGCCGAGCGCCAAACTGGAACAGAGTGTGCGCGCGGTACTGCTGACCGGCGAGCAGGCGCGCTGGAGCAATGTGCCCGCGGAGATTACCCACGGTGCCGGCGGCAGGATGCTGCTGATGCGCCCCGATGCCCGTTTCACCATGGGTTCGTCCCGGCGCGAACAGGGCCGCCGCGCCAACGAGGTCTTCCGCAAGATTTCCCTGACCCGCCCCTTCTATGTCGGCGCCACCGAAGTGACCAACCGCGAGTTCCGCCGCTATCAGCGGATGCACAGTTCCAGTCACGCCAACGGCGTCAGCCTGGATAACGACGCCCTGCCGGTGGTCAACGTCAGCTGGAATGACGCCGCCCTGTTCTGTAACTGGCTGAGTGCGCGGGACGGCCTCAAAGAGGTTTACCTTACCGAGCGCGGTCGCGTGGTCGGCTTCGATGCCAGCGCCAACGGCTACCGCATGCTGACGGAAGCGGAGTGGGCCTGGGCGGCCCGCTACAACCGCGGCAGCATGCGCAAGTTTCCCTGGGGCGACTCGCTGCCGGTGGGCAAAAACTCCGGCAACTTCGCTGACAGCAGTGCCGCAAGCATTATCCCCGCGGTGCTCAGAACCTACAGCGACCGCTATGCCGCCACCGCGCCGGCGGCCAGTTTCCCGCCCAACGAAATGGGCCTGTACGACCTCGGCGGCAATGTCTCCGAGTGGATTCACGATCTCTACACCGTCGGCACCGGCCTTTCCCTCAAGGGCGAAGAAAACCCGGTGGGCCCCCAGGAAGGGGACTATCACGTGATCCGCGGCTCCAGCTGGCGCCACGCCGGACTCACCGAACTGCGTCTTTCTTACCGGGATTACGGCGCCGAGCCGCGCAACGACGTGGGATTCCGGTTGGCGCGCTGGGTGGACTGAGACGGACGAATTAGCAAGGCAGAAAGCCAGGGAGCACGGTCATGAAGCTTCACAAAACGGTACATGCAACTGCTGTGGCGGCATCCGGGATACTGGCGCTTGCATTGTCGGTAGCAGTGTCCGCACAGACAACCGCCACAGGAGAAAGCAGCGACAAGGACTCCGGCACAACCCAACCGACCGCGACAGCCGAGGAAGCAAAAGCCCAGGAAGTAAAGGCACAGCAAACGAAAAGCACTACCCAGAAGGCCACGACCATCAAGGCCCAGAGCGCCAAGAACGCCGACAGCTATGAGGCGTCGGAAGAAATTTCAGAAGACCTGTCGGTTTCCTACCCGATAGATATCTGAGCGCACCGCAAACCGGGAAGCGATCAACACGCCCATAAACACGAGAAGTCGCCGCCGGAACGCGGCAAGCAAACAAGGCGGGAATGCCCATGAAATTCAAGTCATCAGATTTTGTCTTCCAGATATTCGCCCTGCTCGGGGCTGTTATTCTGGTGCACGCCATTTATGTGGGCATCATCCGCCCCAACGCGGATGCCCTGATCGAGGAACAGCTGGCCCGCGAGGCCGCGGGAGAAACCTATATCCAGCAGCGCTCCCTGTACATCGTGATGCGCGACTACGAACAGGAAGCCTGCTTCGTGCTGATGCTCTGGGCTATGGCCATCATGGGGCTCAAGGCGCGGCGCAGCATGCGCGAGCGCAAGTTACTGGACCAGGCCCTGCTAAATGTCAGCGAGGGCACCCCGATTCTCCCGGAAGACACCCGCGACCTGTCGCGCCCCATCCAGGCGCTGCCGGAAGAAGAGCGCAATTTCCTGCTGCCCCGCGCGCTGCTGACGGCACTGCAACGCTTTGGCTCCACCCGCAATGTGGCCGCGGTGTCCAACTCCGTGAAGGAGGTGTGCGAAACCGAAGGCGACCGGCTCGATTCCGAGCTGGCGATGGTGCGTTACATCACCTGGGCGATTCCCTCCATCGGGTTTATCGGCACCGTGCGCGGTATCGGCGAAGCCCTGGCGCAGGCGCACAAGGCAGTGGAAGGCGATATCGCCGGCGTCACCGTCAGTCTGGGTGTGGCCTTCAACTCCACCTTTATCGCGCTGGTGATCAGTATCGTCATCATGTTTTTCACCCACCAGCTGCAGCTTATGCAGGAACGCCTGGTACTCGACACCCAGAATTACTGCGACAACAAATTGCTGCGATTCCTCAAGGTCAGCTGAGTAGCTGTTGATCGGATTTTTTGTCGCTACCGGAAAAGGCGATACCAGGGAATTGGTATCCGGATCATACACAGGAGCTCCCATGAGCAAAGGCGTACTGGAAATTAACGACTGTGGACTGCGGGTGTTCAACGGCACCGACGAGGTGCTGGAAAGCCCCGGGGTGGCCATCATCAACAACCGGGAAATACTCACCGGCACCCAGGCTCTGATGCGCGCACGCAGCCACCCCACCCAGGTCAATCACCAGTTCTGGCGGCGGTTGAGCCTGGAATCGGTGAAATCGGACAATCCCGGCTGTCGACACCATGCAGACCTGGCGTTTTTTCACCTGAGGGAAATTGCCGGACTTTGCGACATTTCAGACGAATATGCCCTGGCGGTGCCGGGTAACTTCACCCGCGAACAACTCGCCCTGCTGCTGGGTGTGATCAAGGAGAGTCCATTCAACGGTGTCGCGCTGGTGGATGCCGCCGCCGCCTGTATCAGCAGTTGCGCCCCCCGGGGTGTGCACCTGCATATCGAGCTGCAGCGCCACCAGACCCTGGTGAGCAGGGTTGCAGTACATGAGCACGCAGAACTCGACATTGCGGAAACCGTCACCGATGCCGGCCTGCACCATTTCCAGGACGCCTGGGCGCGCGTATTTACCGATGCCTTCATCATGCAGTGTCGCTTTGATCCGCTGCACTCGGCAGAAGCGGAACAGCAGCTGTACGACCTGCTGCCCCAGTGGATCGCCAAAGCAATGCGCCAGGGAGAAGTGATGGCGGAGCTGGATGATCGCACCGCCAAGGTCAGCCTGCGCCAACTGCAGGATGCCAGTACACCGATCCTGTCCCGGGTGCGCGCGATGATCGACAACCTCAGCGAAGGCAGCAGCATCGTGTTTGTTTCCCACCGCTGGGCGGATATTCCCGGCGGCGCGCAGCTCGCCGAACGCATTCACCTGCTGCCCCACAATGCCGTGGCCCAGGCCATCGAACAGCGCTGGCATGAAGTCCACAGTGAAAACGACAGCCTGCGCCTGGTGAACGCACTGAGTGCGGCGCCCCCAACCGAAGTGGCGATCCAGGTAAACGCCGCCGCCGAAGCAGCCGCCACCCACCTGCTGTTCGGTCACCGCGCCCTGGCCGCGATGCAACCGCTGTTTGTGAGCTGGCAGGCGGGCAAACTCGATATCACCCCGACCCCTCCGGAGCACCCTGCCGCCACCATCACCAACCACGCCGGCCGCCTGGCACTGCGGGTGGATGCCGGCGCGGAATTGATGCTGAATGGCGAACGGATTTCCGCCCCAGTGAACCTGAATGCCGGCGACCGCATCGGTGCCGCCAACTTCGACGATGTAATCACTGCAATCAGCGTGGAGCATTATGGCGCGTAGAAACCGGCGTTTCAGCACTTCCAGTCTGTCGTTTCTCGACATCATGTCCTGTGGCTTCGGGGCCGTGGCACTGATCTTCCTGATCATCAAACACGGCTCCGACCATGAGATCGAAGCCGAGCACGAAGACCTGTCGGCGGAGGTCAACCTGCTGGAAGAAGAGGTCCAGTTCGGCCGCGAACACCTGGTGCTGGCGCGCAACACCCTGGACTCCACCAGTGATGACCTGGCCAAGGCCCAGGGTCTGGCGCGACGGATCATGGAACAGATCGAGGAAGTGCGCGGCAATATTGCCGAGGTCGACAGCACCACAGAAGAAATGGATGTCGCCCGCCTGCAGGAAAAGCTCAAAAAACTCGAGCAGGCCAAGAAAAAGCTGGAAGAAGAAAACAAAAAGCTTGGCAACAATGTGCGCATACATGTCGGCGATGGCGACCGCCAGTACCTCACCGGACTGCGTCTCGGCGGCGACCGCATTCTGATCCTGCTGGATTCGTCCGCCAGTATGCTGGGGGATGAACTGATCAAGGTCATCCGCACCCGCAACATGTCGGACGCGGTAAAAAAAGACACGGAGAAATGGCGTCGCGCCAAACAGACGGTGTCCTGGCTGGTTTCGCAGTTTCCCCAGGACAGCCAGTATCAGATCTACACTTTCAACACGGGCTTTCGCGCGGCCATTGTTGGCACCGAAGACCGCTGGCTGAATGTGGATGATCGCGACCAACTGGACCAGGCGATCAGGGAACTCGACGACATAGTGCCGGATAATGGCACCAGCCTGGAGCGGATATTCAATGCCGTCAACAGCATGTCGCCGCTGCCGGACAACATCATCCTGATCACCGACGGCCTGCCCACCCAGGGAATGAAGAAACCGCGCGGCAATACCATTTCCGGCAAGGAGCGGCTCAAGCTGTTCCGCGATGCGGTGCACGCCCTGCCGAAGAGTATTCCGGTCAACGTGGTATTGGCCCCCATGGAAGGCGATCCCTTTGCCGCCAGTGAATTCTGGAAACTGGCGATGGAAACCCAGGGCTCCTTCCTCGCACCGTCAAAGGACTGGCCATGAGCAGGAAACGCAACAAGAGACAGCAGGAAGAATTCAGCATCTCCTTCCTCGACGTCGTGTGCTGTGGCTTCGGTGCCATCGTTCTACTGTTGATGATTGCCAAGACCGTGGAGCCGATTGTACTGGAAGAGGCCGAAATCGACCTCGATGGCCAGGTGCAGCAGCTGCAGGAACAACTGGCGGAGATCCGCGGCGAGACCACGGTTCTCAACCGTGATCTCAACGCCAAGAAGGAACAGCTGGATATCGAAACCAAGCGCATTGCCAGGCTCAAGGGAGAACTGGAAACCCTGCAGGCCATGTATGCGCGCAAAGCCGAGGATGAGAGCGAGGAAGGCAAACTGAAGGGCGAGCTGACCATTGCCCTGCAGAGTATGACCGACGAAATGCGCCGCCTGTTAGGGGAAAACTACCAGCGCAAGAACAACGTGATCGGCGGCATCCCGGTGGACAGCGAGTATATCCTGTTCATCATCGACACCTCCGGCAGTATGTTCAATTACGGCTGGGACCGCATGATCCAAGAGATGGTCAACACCCTCAATCTCTACCCCAACGTCAAGGGCATCCAGGTAATGAATGATATGGGGGACTATATGTTCTCCAACTACCGCAACCGCTGGATTCCCGACACCCCCGGTCGCCGCAAGGCGGTACTGGATCGCCTGCGCTCCTGGAACCCGTTCAGTAATTCCAGTCCGGTAGAGGGCATCCAGAAGGCGGTGCGCACATTTTACGACCCCAACAAGAAAATCAGCATTTACGTACTGGGTGACGAATTTACCGGCAAGTCCATCCGCAACGTGATGATGGCGGTGGACCGGGTAAATGCCCAGCGCGGCGAAGACCAGCGCATGGTGCGCATCCACGCCATTGGCTTCCCGATCCAGTTTTCACGGCCACTGCACCTGCAGACCACGGGATTGCGCTTTGCTGCACTGATGCGGGAACTCACCTACCGCAATGGCGGCACTTTTGTGGGACTAAACGATTTCAGATAGCCCGGGAAACGGGCAGGAGCCAAGGATGAACTGCTTGCCATACGGAATAAAAGCCATCGGGAAATGCGCCGCGCTGGCACTGGCCGCCCTGGTGGCGGCCTGCTCACATACGGTCAGGGTAGACGGTCAGTTTCCCCAGCCTATCGGCGACAAGCACCCCCTTACCGTCGGCGTATACCTGAGCGACGACTTTCGCCAGTTCACCTATTCCGAAAACCGCGATGATCGCGACGAGTGGAATATCAATACCGGGCGCGCGCAAAAAAACTTGTTCGAAACCGTACTGAGTTCCATGTTCAAGGAGACTGTGAACATCAATCAGTACCCCTCGAACCTGCCCACGGGAGTCGACCTGGTGATCGTGCCCGAGGTGCGGGAACTGCAGTTCACCATGCCCCGGGAAACCCGGGTGAATATTTTCGAGGTGTGGATCAAATACGACATGCATGCCTACGACTCACAGGGCGATGCGGTTGCCGAGTGGGTGATCACCGCCTATGGCAAGACCCCCACCGCCTTTCTGAAATCTCAGGAGGCGGCACTGGCACAGGCCATCAATGTGGCGTTGCGGGATGCCGGGGCCACGCTCTATACCGGGTTTGAGCGGGTACCGGAGCTGCAGGCATTTCTCGCCAACAAGCAGCGGGCACTGACCCTGCAGCAAACCGAACCCGATGAGGTTCCGCCGCAATAGCCAACGCGCAGCGGAACGCATACTGGAAATGCCCACTGGCAATACGGAGGTTACCCAGTGAAAAGTCTGACTCTAATTTTGTTAGCGCTACTCAGCAGTGGCTGTACCACGGTAGTGATCGATGAATACCGCCGCAGTACCGGAGAACTGGCCATGGGGGACTCGGTGGTAATCCTGGGTCGCCGCCATTCCAGTGAATACGAGACCGAACCGGACCTGATCGATTGCGTGGGCAAGTCGCTGCACAACCCGGAAGCGGGAATCAACATCATTCCGGAAAACCAGTTCGTCGATGCGCTCTACCCCTGGTTTGAGCCCCGCACTGCGCCCATGCATATCAAGTCGCTGGACAAACTGATGGATATTCCGGAAGTGCGCGATCGTATGGCCACCTACGGGGTGAAATATATCGTGTGGATTGACGGCTCCACGGAAACCACGTCCAGCGCCGGCTCCATCGGCTGCTCCATCGGTACCGCGGGCGCCGGCTGCTTTGGTTTCGGCACCTGGGACAAGGAGTCCGATTACGAAGCTTCGGTGTGGGATTTCCGCGACCAGGAACTTTCGGGAAAGATCAGCGCCGATGCCCAGGGCACTTCCTACATGCCCGCGATCGTGGTCCCCATCCCGCTAATAGCCAGAGTGCAGAACAACGCCTGCAAGGGCATGGCGGCACAGCTACAGGAGTTTTTACTGCCCCCGCAATCTGCCAGCCGCTGACTGGTAACGGCAAAACAATAATCACCTGAAGTAACTCACGACAGGAGAATAATGATGCACATAGTCAATAAAGTACTGGCGGGGATATTGCTGGCCACCGTTACCGGCTGCGCCTTCAACCCCGCCACCAACAGGCCCGACCTGGTGCTGATGTCCGAGGAAAAGGAAATCAAGATCGGCCGGGAAATGCATGAAAAACTGGTGGCCAGCACGCCCATCTACAACGACCCGATCCTTACCGCCTATGTGGAACACGTGGGCCAGAAAGTCGCCAAGGCCAGTGATCGGCCGGAACTGACCTATCACTTCACCATTATCGACAGCCAGGACATCAACGCCTTTGCCCTGCCTGGCGGCTACGTCTATATCAATCGCGGATTGCTGACCTACCTGCAGTCAGAGGCGGAAATGGCCGCGGTGCTGGCCCACGAGGTGGGCCACATTACCGCCCGCCACGCGGTGCGCCAGAAGACCGCGGCTACCGGCGCGGGGGTGGCCTCGGTGCTGTCGGTTCTGGTGACCGGCAGCGGTGTGGTGGGTGACGTTACCAACCTGTGGAGTACCGCCGCGGTAAAAGGCTACGGCCGCGATATGGAGCTGGAGGCCGACCGTTTCGGTGCCCAGTACATGTACAGCGCCGGCTACGATCCCCAGGCAATGATCAATGTTATCGCCCTGCTCAAAGATCAGGAGACCTTCGCCCGCCGCCGGGCCCGGGTGGAGGGCAAGAAACAGCAGAGTTACCACGGTGTTTTCTCCTCGCACCCGCGCAACGATGTGCGCCTGCGGGAAGTGGTGGAAGCCGCCGGCAAGCTGCCGGAAGACAAGAAGATTGTGAAAACCGAATACTACCGGGAAAAAACCGAAGGGATTGTGTACGGCAACAATGTGCAGGAAAGCGAGAAAAACCGCTATAACCACAAGAATCTCGGTTTTTCCCTGTTGTTTCCCGAGGGCTGGAAGGTGAAAAACGAGCGCACCGCCATCGTCGGCACGGCGCCGGACAATTCTGCCTCCCTCACCATCCGCGTAGCCCGCAGGGATGGCAACCAGCCGGCGGACATGGCGTTGCGGGGCGTCTACGATGTGCGCAGCCTGGAACAGGACGAGGCGCTGAACCAGTACCGCCTGCAAGGCCATACCGGCAAGCTTCCGGACAAGACTGCCGCTGCCCCGGACCGGGTAGCGATCCTGTTTTACGGCAGCCGCCAGTACATCCTGGAGGGCAAGGTTCTGAATGCGCCCGCGTCGAAAAAGGATTCTGCGGAATCGGCAAGCGAATATGACAACCTGTTTATGACCAGTATTCGCAGTTTCCGCCCACTGCGAAAGAGCGACATAGTCCAGCCGGATATCAAGCGCGTGCGCTATGTGCGCGCGAATGACAAGACCACCTTTTCTTCCCTCGCCCGGCATATGGAAATCGGGGACTATGCGGAGGAACAACTGCGCCTGCTGAATGGATACTACCCGCGGGGTGAGCCCAAGCCGGGGGAGTGGATCAAGATCGTGCAGTAGTGACCTGCGACTTTACACGGAGAACGATTGAGTTAAGTGGCGGTGACGCTGCCGGGTATAGCTATGCGAGACACGCCGTGAACCCATCCCTGGGGGCTCTTCGAAAACATCCTTGTTTTCGAAGGTCTCGCAAAGCTGTACCCGGCATCGTCACTTTCGCAGATAGTTCAGAAGGCTAATTAACCTAAAACTGTCATTACACATTAGATTATTCACCCATGCCCCGGTTTTTCTTGTCATGGTAACCGGGTAAGGTTATTTCCCTATACATGCCTCCGTATTGGGACTCTGATCTGTCATGAATCTGAAATTTTCGCTTCCACCGCGTATTTGCGCGGTTCTGTTACTGGCAACGGGGTTTTCAACAACCTCAGCGGCAAACGCCTCGGAAAATCACCAACCCCTGGTCATCGCCCACCGCGGTGCTTCCGGTTACCTTCCCGAACACACCCTGGAGGCCAAGGCTCTCGCCTACGGTATGAAGGCGGACTATATCGAACAGGACCTGGTGCTCAGCAAGGACGATCACCTGATCGTCATGCATGACATCTACCTGGACGACACCACCGATGTGGCCGCGCGGTTTCCCGGGCGGGCGCGGGACGATGGCCATTTCTATGTGATTGATTTCACCCTCGAGGAGCTGAAGCAACTGCGCGTCACCTCGACTTTCCTTCCGCAGACTGCGGGGAGTCCGGCAAAATATCCGCAGCGCTTCCCTCTGTGGAAATCCGAATTCAGGCTCGCGACTTTCGAGGAAGAACTCGAGCTGATTCAGGGGCTGAACCATTCCCTCGGCTACAACACCGGCATTTACCCGGAAATCAAGAAGCCCTACTTTCACCACCGGGAGGGCCGCGATATCGCGCGGCGGGCGCTGGAGGTACTGCAGCAATATGGCTACACCGGCCCCCAGCACAGGGTTTTCCTGCAGAGCTTCGATGCGGAAGAACTGCAGCGCATCCACCGCGAGATGATGCCGGCGATGCACATGGCGTTACCGCTGGTGCAACTGATTGCGGAAACCGGCTGGGGGGAAAAGCTTGTTGAGCGGGACGGGGACTGGGTAAATTACGACTACGACTGGATGCGCACCCCGGCCGGCCTGGAAAAGATTGCCGGCTACGCCAGTGGCATTGGCCCCTGGTTCCCGATGCTGGTGGAGGGCAAAGACAACCGCATTGTGGCCACTGCGCTGACCGGGTCGGCGCAACGGCTGGGGCTCCAGGTGCACCCGTATACCTTTCGCGCCGATCCCGGGCAGGTTCCCGAGGTCATCGGCAGCTTCGAGCAGATGCTGGCACTGTTTGTGGATAAAGTGGCAGTGGACGGGCTATTTACCGATCAGCCGGACAGGGTGCGGGCGTTTTTGCTGCAGCGGCAACGGCAGGCGGGCGAGCAGGCCCGCAAGGCCGAAACCGCGGCGCTTCTCCAGCCAAACTGATCAGTGACGGCGGAACTCAGGCCGGCTCTGGTTCTGGCTCGGCGGTAACGCGCGGGAGCTGATATTCAACGACGACGTCGCGCCCCCGCTCCTTGGCGATATATAGTGCCTGGTCCGCCAGTTTCAGCAGCTGCTCCACGGATTCGGCGTGGTGCCTGTGGGCGATGCCGATACTGGAGGTAAAGCGTATTACGCCGGCGGGACACTCGAGGCGGATGCCGGCAATACAGCCCCGCATCCGCTCTGCGGTGCGCACGGCATCCTCCGGGCTCTCCACAATCAACAGTGCAAATTCCTCACCGCCAAGGCGACCGAAGACATCGGTTTCCCGCACCTTTTTCTGGATGGTATTGCTGAACTCACGCAGCGCCTCGTCTCCGATACTGTGGCCGTGGCAGTCGTTGATGCTCTTGAAGTGGTCGATATCAAACATCAGCAGACTGGCAGGCAGGGATTTGCGCTGCGCGTGCTTCAGGCAGAATTCCGCATCGGCGAGAAAACTGCGACGGTTGCGGATACCGGTGAGCGGATCTGTGCGGGCTTCCAGCTCCGCCTGCCGCTTGGCAATTTCCAGTTCCTCGGTGCGGGCCCTGACCTGTGCCTCCAGTTTCACCTTGGACTGCTCCAGATGCCGGCGGTACTGGCGCTCAGACCGGATACTCTGGATCCGCAGGCGGCGCAACTTCATGCCCATGGCCGCCATGATGGTAATCATCTCGATAAAGGAACTGAGTGGCGGCAGGTAATAATTGACCAAGTTGTGCTCGACGTAGCCGAGGTCCCGCAGCGCCTGATAAAACAGCCCTGCAAGTAACAGGGTCCAGCCCACGGCAAACACCGCCGCTTCGCTGGAACCCTGGCGCCAGCGCACCAGCGCGATCACCGTAGACATCGGGTACAGCAGCAACGCGAAGGTGATGGTCATCAGGGCCATGGCCTTGATCTGGAAGATTGCGCTCAGCAGTAACAGGCTGGCGTTCACCATCATCAGCAGCAGTACATAATCCAGTCGCGGGGTGTACTTGCGGGTCTGCAGGAACATACGATCAAAGATGACCCCGCAGAGAATACTGATGGCCCCGGTCATCGACATGTAGGACCAGTGGAAATCGTTGCGTAACAGGTATTGATGGGTAAGCCCGAGAATGGTCCCCCAGGCAACGATCTTGGAAACGCCATAAATACTGTAGGCAAAGAAACTGACCTCTCCGGTGGTCAGGCCCACAATAAAGGAAAAGACCGCGATCAGCGCGATACCCCCGAACAGGAACGCCAGCAGCGCAGTCTCACCGGTATGGGACTGGCTCAGGTGTTCCGGGCTCCAGATACGCATACTGGGAAACACAAAGCCCGCTTCGTGGGAATCGAAGCGCACCAGCAGTTCCCGTCCCTCGCCGGCATCCAGCGTGATAGGAAAGACGAAGCGGTTGTGAAAAACCGGGCGCTCGGAAAATGGGGCTCCCATGGATAACCGCACCAGCTGTTCGAACTGCCCGGAGGTGTCATTGGACCTGTCGTAGGCAACGAGGTCGATCAGCTGGTGATCCACATATTCGATATTCAGGGTGAGGGGCGCAGGCGAGGTGTTCTGCAGCACAAACCTGGACCAGTAGGTGCCCTTTTTCAGCCCGGTAGACCCCGCCGAATGCAGAGGTCCGAATTCCCCGGCGCGGTATGCGGCCAGTACCTCTTCCAGACCTGCGGTACCACTGGGGTCATGCCAGATCTCGCGCTGACCGGTGCGAGTGTTCCCCTCCTCCCCCGGCCCCACCAACACCGGCGCAGCGGAAACCGCAGAGGCCAGCAACAGGGCTATCAGCAAGGAGATCGCGGTGCGGATGAACGAATGGGAAGTGAAAACGCGGCTTATCATTATTCGAGGTCACGGTAATTGCCGGAATTTGTACGAGTGTACCGGTTAGCAAACTGAGAATCATGTCCCAATCGCGACCGGCGATACTCCACAAACTGTTGCCGCGGGACTCTAGCACAGGCGCGGTGGAACAAACGTGACAGACTGCCAATCGTACCCTCGGCCACCGAAAGGGGCGCGCCATTGCACACAGCCTTAGTCGCTACCGCAAAGCGCAAACGCCCTGAAACAAAATGGCCACCCCGAGGTGGCCATTTTTTCAGCGATTATACTTGCCGCAGCTCAGTCAAACTTGGAGAAATCTGCCGGCCGCTTTTCCATAAACGCGGTTGCCGCCTCGCGAAACTCTTCCGACTGCAGTCGCTGCTGGAAGTGTCCCGCCTCCTCCCGGATGAACTCCAGCCCGCGGGCGTGGATCCCCTGGCGCAGCAGCTTCTTGGTCAGCCGCACCGCCTCGGGGGCCTTGGCCGCCAGTTCCCTGGCGTATTCCCGTGCGCGCGCCAGCGTCTCACCGGAATAGACTACCTCGTTGAGAATATTGACGTTCGCCGCGGTCTGCGCATCGAACTTGCGCCCCAACAGGAGCAGCTCGGAGGCTTTCGCGTGCCCCATGATTCGCGGCAGCAGGTAGCTGGATGCATACTCGGGACACAGCCCCAGGTTCACGAAAGGCATCTGGAATACCGCGTGCTCATCGGCAATCGCGAGGTCGCAATGCAACAGCAGAGTCGTGCCTATACCGACCGCCACACCGCTGACCGCGGCTACTACCGGTTTCGGGAATTCGTACAGTGCCCGCATAAACTGGAACACCGGAGAGTCCTCACCGGACGCGGAACCACCGAGAAAGTCCGTGAGGTCATTGCCACTGGTAAATGCCCCGTCGCAGCCGGTAACAATCACCGCCCGCACACCGGGGTCTGTGGCAGCGTCTCGCAACAGCACTGCCATGGCCGAATACATGGCCATGTTCAGCGCGTTTTTGCGCTCCGGGCGCTGGATGGAGATTTCGAGTACCCGGTCGCTCACCTGGGCCTGAATTTCTGCACATGAGCTCTGCATGAATATTTGCCTGTCTGGTTCGTTTGCTGCCAATTCCGGACTCTATAGTAGTGGCAACTCCCGTTTGTGCGAGGTCCGAATCAATCAGATTGCTTAGCCGATAGAGCAGTCACCACCCGCACCCCTTAAGGATTTTTTCACTCTACCCGCCTGCAACATTATAATAACGCCCAACCTGATATATTTGCGCAATTTCATCTCAAATTTCGCATTTTAGAAGAATTTTTTTCCACCTCGGGTGGATATCAGCAAGAGACCTGAATATATGACCGTTACTTACAGCTCCTATCTGAAAGTAGACGAACTTCTGCAGTGCCAGCAGCCCCTGTCCGAGGGCCCGGAACACGATGAACTGCTGTTTATCGTGATCCACCAGAGCTACGAACTGTGGTTCAAGCAGCTGCTGCACGAACTGGACTTCCTGGTCCGGCTTTTCAATGACGGTGAGCGCAACCGGGCCCTGCATACCCTGAAGCGGGTCGATACCATCTATCGCACCCTTATTCAGCAGGTGGACATCCTGGAAACCCTGACTCCGCTTGAGTTCATGTCATTCCGGGATCGCCTGTCCACCGCCAGCGGCTTTCAGTCTTACCAGTTCCGTGAGCTGGAATTCCTGTACGGCGCCAAGGATGCGAAAAAACTGAGCAACTACGAGCCGGGGTCGGAGCACTACAACCGCCTGCAGAAGCGCCTGCAAGCGCCCACCCTGTGGGACGCTTTCCTCAGGTTCCTGGCCCACGAGGGGCACGACATCCCCCGCGCAGAGCTCGAGCGCGACTTCAGCCAGGTGGCCGCCCCGTCTACCGCAGTGCAGCACGTACTGATTGATGTCTATCGCAACGATCCCCTGGTGAGCGAGATCTGCGAAGCACTGGTGGATATCGATACCTCACTGCAACAGTGGCGCTACCGCCATGTGAAGATGGTGGAGCGCACCATCGGTAGCAAGATGGGCACCGGGGGCTCCAGCGGTGTGGGCTACCTGCAAGGCACCCTGTTCCGGCCAATCTTCCCGGACCTGTGGGCCATCCGCTCCGAGTTCTGAGCGGCCATTCCCGGGGCCTTGCGCCCCGGGCGCACAAACCCGAAGCACAAATTCCGGACACAAAAAAAGCCAGCAAATGCTGGCTTTTTTCGCTCCTGTGAGAGGAGACTCCCCACCGGGAGCAGTATTAGCGCTTGGAATCCTCGAACGGGACCAGGGATACCTGGATGTTCGAGTTAACCTCTTTCGCCGCGTCCGCGATGGTTACGTAGGTGTCAGCACTGGACTTGATGTGCGCACGAACGATCACGATGGCCTGCGGGTTTTCAGCGAAAAGCTGCGCGATACGGGCGCGCACTGCACGGCTGTCGATACGGCTGTTGCCCATCCAGATCTCATCCGCGGAGTTTACGGTCAGCAGGATGTTCTGTTTGTCGGGATCCGGAGGAGTCTGTTCAGTCTCGTTCGGATCGGGCACGTTTACGTCCAACGCCTTCTCTTTCACGAAAGATGCCGTCACGATAAAGAAGATCAGCATGATGAACACGACGTCCAGCATGGGGGTCAGGTCGATATCGGCCTTTTCTTCTTCTACGGCCTTACCGCGTCGTCTACTCATATAACACCGTACAGTTTTAAAATTAGAATAACGCCGGTTTCACCGGTCTAATCAGGTGGGCAAGATTGCCGGGATTTGGCCAGCAATGCAAGTGCAACCTGCCCAACAAAAAGAATACCCTTTAAAATCAATCAGTTACAGACAGAGGCCAGCCCGAAAGGTCAAATTTCAGACAGCAGTTTCCACCTTTCTGGCGGCAAGATAGCCCTGATAGTCAGGTACCAAACGGGAAAAGCTGCGCTCCATCAGGGCCGACTGGACCATCATATCCGCGCTGCTCGCGTTGCAGGCAACGGGAATATTCCACACCGCGGCAATACGCAGCAGGGCCTTCACATCCGGATCGTGAGGCATGGGCTCGAAGGGGTCCCAGAAGAAGATGAGGATGTCCACATCTCCCTGACAGATCTTTGCCCCCAGCTGCTGATCTCCACCCATGGGGCCGCTGAACAGCTTTTCGACCGCCATCCCGGTTGCCGCTTCAATTTTCGTGCCGGTGGTGCCGGTGCCCAGTAACTGGTGCTGCTCGAGAATGTCCCGATGCTTATGGCACCACTCGATCAGGCTGGCTTTGCGGTTGTCATGGGCCACCAGGGCAATGCGCTTTTTCTCAGCGATGGGCTGATCTATATATTCCACTTGAAATCCCGATCATTGGTCGACTGAAAGCCGATTATGCAGAATTCCCCGCATCCAATCCATTTCCCTGGCCGCCAGGACTGTCCCGGGGTGCACGCACCGGCTTCACGCTGGCGATTCGGCAGGCGCCCCGAGCGCCTGTATACTGCCGAATTCTACTTTTTGTTCAATTGATCACAGAGCCGATCCAAGGGGTACTTATGAGTGTGGGCGCGTGGGAGCCGGAAAAGGCGCCGGGAGACAGGGACAATGACCACTCGAGAGACGAGATCGATCGCGCACTGCTGGAAAAGATTATTGCCTCCATGCAGGGCGACGTAAACACAGTGGCAACCTTCCCGCAGGAAATTATTGAAGCCAAATGGCTCGCGGGCCTGCCGGCACAACAGTGGCTGGATGAAGCCACCGCACTGGACCCGGATCGGCTCTGGGCCCTGATCCGCTTTTTCACCCTGGCAGAAATGCAGCTGCCGGATTGGCAGGGTGGTGCCGAGTCACCGGTCATCCCGCTGGCCAAATCCCTGCGCCGGCGCAAAACGCCGCTGAGTCGCGATCAGTTGATGTGGATCCGGCAGCATTCCGACAACCGCTACCTGCCCTACGGGCCACTCTGATTCTTTTCACCTCAGGCCACTTGCACGGAGCGGGTTTCAGCTGACCCGCTCCATTCCCCTCTTCAGCGACTTCCCCAAGGCTATTCCCGGAGCCCACAGAAGCTCAGTCATCAAGTCGGTATAGCTGGTCCGCAAACAGTGCGGCGGTACCCGGCACACGATAGTTACCGGGCAGGTGCCGCCAGATCACGGTTCCCTCACAGTCCAGTAACCAGGCACTCGGACGGACCGCCTCTTTCTGTCGGGGCCACAACAATAGCGGCGCCCCGAAACCGGCAACGAAAGATGCGTTTTCCTGCGCTTTCGGATCCGCTTGCCAATAGGAGAATTCCCCCATTACAAATCGCGGCCACTGCAGCCGCGGCTGCGCTCCGACTACCAGTAATGACACCTCTCGCTCTTTCAGCCGCATCTCCAGCTTGTGCAATTGCCCAAGCAAGGTGCGGCTGCCCGCACAAAATGCCCCGCGCAGAAACACAACCAGCACACCTTTTTCGCCTACCTTACGGCACAGCTCGGCGGGATTCCCGGAGGCATGATTGCAGACAGTTAATACAGGAAAGTGCGCGCCCACGGCCGGCAACCTGGAATGTCCTATGGTGCTGAGGTGAAACAGATAAATCAGAACCACGAACAGATTGTAAATCGCCAGGTAAAGCGGAAGCCCCTTTTGCGTATCGGCCAACAGCGCGAACCCCAACCCCAATAACACACCGGCAAAGGCCGGCGATTCCCGCAAATCACTCGCAGTTTTTTCCGGTAGCAGGTATCGAATCAGCATCCATAACGGCAATGCGAATGCGTTGATAACCAGCCCGGCCCAGGCGGCATTTCCGGAGCCAAACAAAGCGTAAATTCCCCAGAAACCACACAGACAGAGCCAGAGAAATGCCAAAAAGGTAAAAAAAGCCTTAAATTTATTCATTATGGAGCAAAAACACCCTTAAAATACTTGCATTCCAGTATATAAATAAGCTGCAATTAGCGCGATGAATTCCACTCATCCAAAATAAATCTTAAAACCACGTTCAGACACAGGGATATTTTATGGCCGCACGTAAAAAAGCCACCACTCCGGTGAGCGCCGTTGCCAAACTGGAAGCGGAGCTCGCATCACTGAAATCTCAGCTGGAGAGCGCCCGCAGCAAGCAGGAAGCCGACTTTAAAAAGGAAGCTGACAAGCTCGGCAAGGCTGCCGACCAGGCGGCCAAGAAAGCCGAAGCTGCCCTGAAAAAAGTAAAAACCATCCGCGCTAAAAAGAAATCTGCCGCACAGCAGAAGCAGCTGAAAGCAGCCCAGACTGCCTCCGCTGCCGCCAAGAAAGTGGCAACTGCAGCCAAGTCTGCAGCCAAAGCCGCCAAGGACAAACTGGCCGCCGTTGTTGCCGAGAACAAGCTGGCAGCCAAAATTGGCAAGGCTGTAGCCAAAGAAGAGGCTGCGATCACCAAGAAGCTGGCCGCTGCAGAGAAGAAGAAAGCAGCTGCTGCCAAGAAGAAAGCCGACGCCGCCGCGAAGAAGAAAGCCGCTGCAGAGAAGAAGAAAGCCGCTGCCGCCGCCAAGAAGAAGGCCGCTGCAGAGAAGAAGAAAGCAGCTGCTGCCAAGAAGAAAGCTGCTGCCGCCACCAAGAAAAAGGCCGCTGCAGAGAAGAAGAAGGCCGCTGCTGCCAAGAAGAAAGCCGCAGCCAAAGCCAAGAAGGCTACCGCCAAGGCCAAATCTACGGCCAAGAAAAAGCCCGGTCGTCCGCCGAAGGCTGCCGCCAAGTCCGGCGCTGCC
This sequence comes from uncultured Microbulbifer sp., assembly GCF_913055755.1. Taxonomy (GTDB): domain Bacteria; phylum Pseudomonadota; class Gammaproteobacteria; order Pseudomonadales; family Cellvibrionaceae; genus Microbulbifer. The sequence goes on along the minus strand of NZ_CAJXKH010000006.1, from coordinate 41,210 downwards.
AAGAAGAAGCCAGGCCGTCCGCCGAAGGCCGCTGCGGCCAAGAAGACCCCGGCTCGCCGCGGTCGTCCGCCGAAGGCCAAGTCCTGATAGCCTGGGATACCGCCAGCAAGCAAAAAACCCCGGTTACCCGGGGTTTTTTCGTTTTGGCAGAAGTGAACCCTGCCTTTAATCCTCCCCCCACTGGGCGCCCCGGATACCCGGAGGTATCAGCCCGGCAAACAGCTCCCGCAGCGCCCCCGGCAGAGCGAGCATTACCGGGGTCACCACCAGGGTCAGCAGTGTCGAGAAGCTGAGGCCGTAGACGATGGCGCTGGCCAGTTTCACCCAGAATGAAGCAATCACGCCGTTGACCACTACCGTACGCCCCAGCATGTCCACACTGGCGCCGAGAGCCAGGGGCAGCAGGCCGAGAATGGTGGTAGCGGTAGTGAGGAATACCGGTCGCAGGCGCTGCGCTGCAGCCCTGACCGCGGCGGTGCCGGCACTCAAATCGGGCTCTGTCCGGCGCACGTGGTTATAGGTATCGATCAGTACGATATTATTGTTCACCACGATGCCGGCCAGCGCCACAATCCCCACTCCGGTCATGATCACGCTGAACGTACTCTGGGTGAGGGTCAGTCCCAACATCACCCCCAGCGTCGACATAATCACCGAGGACAGAATCAATGCCGACTGGTAGAAGCTGTTGAACTGGGTCACCAGTAAAATAAACATCAGGAAGAGCGACAACGAGAAAGCTACCTGTAAAAAGACCAGGGACTCGTTCTGATTCTCGTCCGCGCCCCGGAAAATCAGCTCGACCCCATCTGCCACCGGGTGCTGTTCCAGCCAGTGGCGAATTTCCCTGACCTTGTCGTCCGCCAGCACCCCGTCCTCGACGTCCGCCTTGACCTGCATCCGGGTAATACCATCGATGCGTTCGATCTTGTCCACCTTGGGGCGGGCAACCGTTGTTACAAAACTGCTTACCGGAACCGCTCCCTGTGCGGTGTTAACCTTCAGGCCATCCAGCGCCGTGATTCCGCGGGCGTGATCCGGATAACGGATACGGATATCCACTTCCTCATCGGAATCGTCGGGCCGGTACTCTGCCATCAGTACACCGTTGGTAACCAGCTGCACCGCTCGCCCCACGCCGGTGAGGTCAGCACCGTAAAGCGCAGCCTTGGCGCGATCGACCTTCACCTCCCACTGAATCCCCGGCAGTGGCGCGGTGTTGACGATATCCCGAATCCCCCCGATCTCAGTTTCCAGCGCCCGGTGCAGGCGCCAGGTTTCAGCCAGCAGGCGGTCGTAATCCCGTCCGCGGAACTCCAGCACAATATCCTTGCCCACCGGAGGCCCGCCTTCGAACGCCTTGGCACTGGTCTTGATACCGGCAAAATCGGTGGTGCGTTTGCGAATGTCGGCAAAGATTTCCCGGCTTTTGCGCTCGCGCTGCGACGCTGGCACCAGTTCCACCAGCAGGTTGGCGATCTGATCCGGTGCTTTTTCGTTGTTTCCGGAAATACCGCCGTCGCCCACTGCGGTATACACCACGCGCACCTCCGGCACGTCCATCACCGCGCGCTCCACCGGGGATACCAGTGCCTTTTTCTCCTCCATGGAAAGGTTGCCCTGGGCGCGCACCTCCACGTTGCCATACTGCTCCTCGGTGTCGGTAAAGAACTCCACCCCGGGATTGAAGATGTTGAACGCTAAGAAAATGGCAACCAGTGCCGCCACCGTGCCGCCGAAAGAAATCAACGGGTGACGGACGATGGGCTCCAGCATCCGCACATAGGCACCGGTAATTCCCGGCAGGCGCCCTGGGTCGCCAGACTCCAGCTGTTTCAGATATTGCTGTGTCTGCAGGTCCAGCTGGCTTTTGCCGAACATTGAACCCAGCACCGGGGCAAAGAACAGGGCATAAATCAGTGATCCGGCGAGTACGGCGAAAACCGTTACCGGCAGGTACCGCATGAAATCGCCCACCACACCGGGCCAGAAAATGATTGGCAGGAAGGCCGCGAGCGTAGTGCCGGTTGATGCCAGCACCGGCCAGAACATCCGCCGTACGGAGATGCTGTAAGCCACCCGGGGGGAGAGCCCCTCGGCCATTTTTCGGTCCGCGTACTCCGTAATCACGATGGATCCGTCGATCAGCATACCCAGTGCCAGCAGCATTCCGAACATCACCATGAAGTTGAATGAATAACCCAGATACCAGCATACGATGGCGCCGAACAGCAGGGAAAACGGAATCCCGAAGCCTACCAAGAGTCCAGAGCGGAACCCGAGCGCTGCGACCACGATGATCATGACCAGCAGCATTGCAGTGAGAATATTCCCCTCCATCTCGCTGACCATATCCCGGGCAAATTGCGACTGGTCGAACACGAAATTGACATCCACACCCCGGGGCAGGAAATCCCGCTCGGCGTCCACCGCAGCCCGCACGGCATCCGCGAGATCCACGGAACTGGCGCCGGTGCGCTTCTCGACGCTGATGGAAAGTCCCGGGCGGCCGTTGACACTGGTATAGCTGGTGGCGTCTTTGAATGTGCGGCGCACGTCGGTGACCTGCCCCAGGGTCACCACGCCCTGTCCGGACTGCTTCAGCGGTATCTGATAGACATCGTCCGCGCTTTCAATCAAACCCGGCACCTTGACCGAAAAGCGCCCTTTGCTGACATCCATTTCGCCGGCGGGGATCAGCAGGTTATTGCCCAGGACCGCATTGATCAGTTCGCCACTGGTGATCTGGTAGTGCTCCAGGCGTACCGGATCAATAGTGGCTTCAACCACTTCCTCGCGATTGCCGTTGATGTTCGCACTCAACACCTCGCCAATGTTTTCGATTTTGCGCTTGAGCAGCTGCGCACCCTGCAGCAGTTCCCGCTCGCTCACGCCCTCCCCGGCGAGTGTCACCACGATCGCCGGGAAAGGTTGCGCCGACGCCTCCTCGACAACGGGTTCTTCCGCATCCCTCGGCAGTTCCGCCTTGGCCCGGTCTACCGCATTGCGCACCTCGTCCACCGCGAGGTCGATATCCACCGCAGAGTCGAACTCGATCACCAGGTAAACCAGGGATTCGCGGGCGGTCGCCATCACCTCTTTCACCCCCTCCAGCGCACGCACCTCCTGCTCTAGCGGGCGAATCAATAACCGCACACCATCTTCCGGCGAAATCCCTTCGTGCATCACCTGCACGATCACTATCGGCGGATTCACCTCGGGACTGGATTCCACTGTCATGGCCGAACGGGCGGCAATGCCCACGATGACGATAAGCAGCATTAGGCTGATGCTGCTGCGAAAGCGATCGACGGCTCCTTCCAGCAGGCTCATTGTGGCAATGCCTCGTCCTGGGATGCGGTCATCTCGCCCGCCTGACCACCCTCCCGAGTATCACCCAGTGCTGCAGAGGGCGCCGGCAGGTCGCCGGCGGACTGTTCCAGCTCCACCGCGACCTGCTCCCCCACGCTCACATATTCCTGGCCTACGGTAATAATGGTGGGCTGTGGCGGCAGACCGGTTACCCACACACCGGCATTTTCGTCGCTCACCAACTGCACATTGGCAAAGCGTACCCGCTGGTCCCCATCCAGTATTCGCACCCCCAGGTCACCGCGGTCATCGAGGGTCAGCAGTGATGCATTGATGCGGTGCGCCATCACCTCTCCAGTGGGCAGCGCCATCCTCGCGCTGATGCCGCTGCGCAGCTGCCCTCGCGGGTTCGCCACCGCCACTTCAACCCGGTAGGCCCGGGTCACCGGGTGCGCCTGCTGGCTGATATAGCGCAAGCTGCCCTCAACCACCTCGCCGAGCTGCAAGCGGGCACTGGCGATACCGCCCTGCTGCAGGCTGGCCACCTGGGTTTCAGAAACTTCACCGACCACCAGGATCGGGTCCAGGTCGAGGACGGTCGCGCACTCTTCGCCGCGACGAATAAAATCCCCCAGCTCTACCGCGCGGCTGTTTACCACGCCGGCAAAAGGCGCGCGCACCTGCAGGTTCTGCACATCCACTTCCGCGCGCCGGAAATCCGCACGGGCGCTGGCCAGCGCCACTTCCTGCTGTGCCATCGCAGCCTCCGACTGCAACCCCTTGCGCTGCAGTTTCTGTGCGCCGGCATAATCCAGCTCCGCTTTGCGCAGCGCGGCGCGGGCCTTGGCGAGGCGCTCGGGGCGATCCTCCGCGGCGATTTCGCAAATCACTTCGTCCGCCTCAACCCGGCGCCCCTCTGCCACCGGCAGGGCGGCAATCACGCCGTCCAGCTCCGCGCGAACCTGAACCGCGCGATTGGGCTCGGTGCGACTGTTGACCACCACCCGGGTGGTATAGGGCTGGGCCTGCAGCCTGCGCGCTTTCACTCGCAGCGACTCGCCCGCGTCAGCGGAATTTCCCTGCAGTACCTTTTCCGGCGCAGCGCCGCTTTCACCCAGCAACCCGCTGCCCAGCCACAGAAGTGCCAGCAGAGTCACAATCAGTGCCACGCGATAATTGCGCTGGCCCCAGAGGTTCGACAAAAATTTCATTTCGACAAGCCGCCCCAACATCCAATAAGTGATCATTCACTGACCAGGTTTACCGCGCGCATTTTATGCGCAATATGACCGCCGCACATTGGTCAAATCTGCCGGATTACGAAATCCACAGGGAATTGGATCAGATTTGCGGTTGATAGCATTCCCGCACCAGCCCCACCCGGTGATTCAACCCATAAAAAGTAGTCAATGAAGTGGGGAGGGACGCGGATAACACAAGGAGGGGGTTGGGAGGCGGTGCACAAGGGCGTACACCGCAGGTCTTCGCTTCGCCCCGGGCGGGCAAAACGTCAGGAGAGTATCGACTCCAGGAAATCTGACATATCGGACTCCTCGGCCGCCAGGTGGCCGCTACCGAATTCGGCATTCCAATCGAGTAGGATACGGGCCAGGGACCTGGCCTGATCCGCCAGCGCTACCAGTTCTTCCTTGCTGTTTTTTGGGCCGGTGTACAGCTTGAGACGTCGGTGACTATTGGCCAGCTCGTGGGTCGGGTACTTGGAGCGATACACCTCCAGCTTCCAGCGCAGGGAATGGACCATATTGCGGTAGAAAACCAGCTTGGTGGGAAGGTGCAGCAGAGAAAAGTCTTCCAGGTCGCCGAACAGGGTACAGTCCACCGCCAATACCTGGATATCCTGGCCAACGGGAGCCGCAACAATGGTCGCACTACGCGGCTCCGTCAGCAGCATGGACAGGTCCCCGAAAACCTCACCCGGCCGGATCACCGCCAGTGGCCGCTCTCCATTGTTGGCCGCCGCATCGTCCACATGCACCTGAAGCTCACCGCGCAACAGGAAATAAACCCACTGATCCACATCACCGGCATGCAACAAGGGTTCACCAGCAGATAGCGTCACCAGCCGCGAACGTTTCAACAGGACGTCGTACTGCCATTCACTGGTGGCACGAATATCACGAAACAAATGAATGACATTTAAAAGACGGTCAACCGCATCGCGCGGGTAATCACTGAGAGGTTTGTAATCCATGGAAAAACTGAATTTTATGTCGGTCGGGTATCGGGCCCTGAGCCCGCCGGCGGTGCATGGCGGCACATGAGTGCACTATTTAAGCCAGCATTCTAGGCCGAAAGTGACAGCTGTCTGCCCCGGGCTTTCAGGAAATTGAGAAAACGAGACATTTTACCCATTTCAGGGTTGAACTCCGTTGCAGTTGAAGTAGAGTTGGGATGTGATCCGGTTAATTTTTTGATTTTTCTGTGCGCTTTCTCACACGGTTAAATCACAGCCTTTTCCGGACCTGCACCTTTCGGGGGGAAGGTGCTTTCGAAGCGCAAGAAAAGTTTTCCGGGGTATTTTGATTATTTTTTCAGCGCTTAATCTGCCGGTTTCTTCCCATCCGGCGATTCAGAAGATACCAAAGCAAAATGAAATCTAACAATTTTGTCATTGCCCTGCTGCTGTTCGCCACGGCCCTGACTGCAAAAGCGGCTCCGCTGCTGAATGGCCTGGCGCTGGAACAGCAATTCAATAAAGACCGCTATATCGCTGCAGTATATTCCGAACGCCTTTCCGGAAATGCCCACGAGCTGCTGGACAATAGTATGCCGCGCAGCCTGCAAGTCAGGATTATCGCCGACCGCCTGTCTGCACGCCGTTTCCGCAACCAGTGGATGGAAGGGATCGCCATTAATAACGCGGGGAACACCCTGTCCGGACAAGCGGAAAACATGGTGACCTTTGCCAATCTGTTCAAGGGCCGTTTTATCGCCGGTGACCAGTTGCGCGTGGACTACGCTGCGGACAGCGGCACCACGTCAATTTTTCTTAACGATGTTCTCCTCGGAAAAGTGGCGGACCGGGAGTTCTTCAATACCCTCCTGAACGCCTGGATCGGTCCGGTACCTCCCTCTACGGAATTCCGCGATAACCTGATGCGCTCCGGCAACGTGGATTCCGGACTGCTGGCCACCTACGAAAGCCTGAAGCCGGCAGATGATCGTATTGCCCAGGTCACCGACATGGTTGAGCAGCGCAATGAGCCCAAGGAAGCGGCCCCAGAACCCGCCAAGCCTGAACCCGCTCAGGTTGCCGCCGCCAAACCCAAGCCGGAACTCAAGGCGGACATCCCCGCGCCGACCCTGGCCTCCCTCGGTACCCCCCCGGTAGAGAAGCCCGCAGCCGCTCGCCAGCAGGCGTCGCAACAGAAAACCGCAGCCGCCCAGGCACCCTCCAAGCCGCAACCGCTGAAACCCACCAAGTCCCGCCCGGCGGCTCCGGAAGAGGAGTTCGAGGATGAAGAGGAAGAAGCACCGCTCACCGCAGATATGATCCTGGCGCGCCAGATCTATCACTCCATGCTGCTGCGCCACACCTTCAAACACATCCGCTACCCCAAACGCGCCCAGGAGCGTGGCCAGGAAGGCAGTGTGCGCCTGAATGTCACCATCGATGCCAAGGGTAAGGTAAAAGACGTAACCACCGTGCAGGAGTCCCGCTACGCGAGCCTGAACCGCGAAGCGGTCGATGCGGTCGAGCGTGCCGGGCCCTTCCCCGCCACGCCGTCACAGCTGAATATGGATGAATACAGATTCTCCGTCCCAATCACTTTCCGACTGCCGGACTGAGACAATAAAAAGCCCCGCGAAAGCGGGGTTTTTTATTGCCTGAATCGCACACAGTTAGAACTTTTTCCCACCCCACAACCTGCCAGCGCACTCTCTCCCTCCGCTACCACAGTCCACCGGATACAAGACACCTTTGACCGCAGTCCGGCTTGCTCCCGAACCGAGGTCTGAATACTATCCGGGATCGGGTTTACTAACCCCAAAGATCATTCTGCATAACAAGCCCAAAAGGCCAAAGATGAAAAAGCTGCTTTTACCTCTCGCTATTGCCGGTGCCATTGCCGGTTGCTCCCAATCCGACAAGCCCGCGGCCACAGCCAGCGCCAAGGAATCCCCCGCTGCCCAGGAAACTGCTGCAGTCCAGGTGACCGAGCTGGGCTCCGGTATCGACCTCACCGCCATGAACACCAGCATCCGTCCCCAGGACGACTTTTATGGCTACGTGAATGGCAGCTGGATGGAGAAAACCGAAATTCCGGCGGACAAGTCGCGCTGGGGTGGCTTTAGCATGCTGCGCGACAAGGCCACCAAAGAGGTGAAAGAGCTGATTATGGAGGCCGGCGAGCACGCCGACAGCGTCGACGCCAAGCAGATCGGTGCCCTCTACAACAGCTTCATGAACCAGGACCAGATCGAAAAGAGCGGGCTTTCCGCCATTTCCGGTGAACTGGAAAAAATCGATGCAATCGAGTCCATGGACGACCTGACCCGCTACTTCGCTTACGCGGATATGGCCGGTTACGACGCCCCCTTCGGGACCACCGTTTACCAGGACCTGAAAAACGTCGAATCCTATATGGTGTTCTTCTGGCAGGCCGGCCTGGGTCTTCCCGACCGCGACTACTACTTCGACGAATCCGAAAAAGGCCAGAAACTGCAACAGGCCTACAAAGCCTACCTGGTAAAAGTACAGCAGCTGGCAGGTATCGAAAATGCGGAGGCCGGAGCGGAATCCCTGTACGCGCTGGAGAAGAGCCTCGCTGAACACCACCGCACCCGTGTGGAAAACCGGGATCCGGACAAGTACTACAACAAAACCGCTGCCGGTGACATGGCCAAGCTGATGCCCGCGATCAACTGGGACATCTACCTGGCCGATGCCAAGCTGGACAAGGAAGCTTACTTCTCCGTGGGCCAGCCGGAATACCTGGAAGCCGCCAACAAGGTGATCGCCGACACCGACATGACGACCTGGAAGCGCTACCTGAAGGTCAAGGTACTGACTTCCATGGCCCCGTACATGCACGACGAGCTCGCCCAGGCTCAGTTCGATTTCTACGGCACCACCCTGCGCGGTACCAAGGAAATGGAACCCCGCTGGAAGCGCGCGGTGCAGTTTGTAAACGGCTCTGTCGGTGAGCTGGTCGGCAAGCGCTATGTAGAAAAGCACTTCCCGCCGGAAGCCAAGGCGCGCATGGTCGAGCTGGTAAACAACCTCAAGGCTGCCTACAAGGAGTCCATCGAGGAACTCACCTGGATGAGTGACACCACCAAACAGGAAGCCCTGATCAAGCTGGCAAACTTCACCACCAAGATTGGCTACCCGGACAAGTGGCGCGATTACAGCGCACTCCAAGTGAGCGCTGACAACCTGACCGGCAACGTGCTTGCCGCGCGCCTGTTCGAAGCCAACCACGAGCGCAGCAAACTGGGCAAACCGCTGGATCGCACCGAGTGGGGCATGTCACCGCAGACCGTGAACGCTTACTACAGCCCGGCGCGCAATGAAATCGTATTCCCGGCTGCCATCCTGCAACCGCCGTTCTTCAACATGAACGCCGATGACGCGGTGAACTACGGTGGTATCGGCGGTGTGATCGGCCACGAAATCGGCCACGGTTTCGATGACAAGGGCAGCAAGTTCGACGGCAAGGGCTACCTGAACAACTGGTGGACCGACTCCGACCGCGACAACTTCGAGCACCTCACCGGCAAGCTGGTTGCCCAGTACGACGGCTTTGAGCCCCTCGAAGGCGAGCATGTGAATGGCGAACTGACCCTGGGCGAGAATATCGGCGACCTGTCCGGTCTTGGCATTGCCTTCAAGGCGTACAAGATGTCCATGAGCGGTGAGGAAGCACCGGTGATTGACGGCTTTACCGGTGACCAGCGTGTATTCCTGGGCTGGGCCCAGGTATGGCGCAGCAAAATCCGCGACGAAGCCCTCAGCGAACGCATGAAGACCGACCCGCACTCTCCGGCGGAGTACCGGGTGAAGGGCGTGTTGCCGAACATCGAAGCGTTCTACAGTGCCTTTGACGTGAAGGAAGGCGACGGCATGTACCTGCCGAAAGAAGAGCGTGTTGCGATCTGGTAACAGGTCTCCCGGCTAGCGCCGGGGTAACACGCTCCAACAAAAAAGCCCCGCAATTCGCGGGGCTTTTTTGTTGCGCCGGGTAGTTGGCGCCAGAAACTGTCCTCCAGCGGAGAATTATTAGTAACATTGGGCGAGAGCCAGCCAAAGGAGTCTCCCATGGCCGCAAAAGGTCAGTTTCAGCTGCTCGGCAGCCGCCGCTTTCTGCCGTTCTTCTGCACCCAGTTTCTCGGCGCCTTCAACGACAATGTATTCAAGAATGCACTGATCGTGATGATCGCCTTCCGCCTTGCCGCCAGCGAGGCCAACTTCCTGATCAACCTCGCGGCGGGCCTGTTCATCCTGCCGTTCTTCCTTTTTTCCGCCACCGCCGGCCAGGTGGCGGACAAGACCGACAAGAGCGTGCTGATTCGCCGGATCAAGCTGGCGGAAATCGGCATCGGCGCCTTCGGCGTCGCCGCGCTGTTCAGCGGCAACAATTATCTCTGCCTGGCGGTGCTGTTCCTGCTCGGCGTACAGTCCGCTTTCTTCGGCCCGGTCAAGTACGCGATCCTGCCCCAGCACCTGGCAAAGGCCGAACTGGTGAGTGGCAATGCCCTGGTAGAAATGGGGACTTTCGTATCCATTCTGCTCGGCACCATTGTCGGCGGCCTGCTGGCGGGAAAGACCGGCGAGGGCGAGTCCGGTCTCTGGTGGATATCCGCCATCATCATGACCACCGCCTCCCTGGGTTATCTCGCCGCGCGCAATATCCCCAGGGCCAAGGCCCCGGCGCCGGACCTGAAGATCAATTACAACCCGGTTTCGCAGACCGGCAGAATCCTGCGCGAAGCGGCCAAAACCCCGGCGGTGTTTTACGCCATCATCGGCATTTCCTGGTTCTGGCTGCTGGGGGCGGCCTACCTGACCCAGATTCCCAGCCTCACCCGCAACGTGCTCGGCGGCAGTGAATCCCTGGTGACCCTGCTGCTGTGCTGTTTCACCATCGGCGTCGCCATCGGTTCGCTGCTGTGCGGAAAGCTGTCCGGCGGGCGTGTGGAACTCGGCCTGGTCCCCATCGGCGCGGCCGGGCTGACCCTTGCCGGGGTATTGCTGGCGAGCGCGACCGGTGGCTATACGCCACCTGCAGAGATGACCATTGCCGCATTCTGGGCGAGCCCCGGCGCTTTTTCGATCCTGATCAACCTGACCCTGATTGGCATTTTCGGCGGTTTCTATATCGTGCCACTGTACTCCATGATGCAGGAGCGCTCGGCACCGGAAATACGCGCGCGGATTATCGCGGTAAACAATGTGCTAAACGCACTGTTTATGGTGGTGGCCGCCATCATGGGCATCGTTTTCCTGAACATGCTGGGCGCGACCATTCCGCAGTTTTTCCTGATCATCGCGCTGATGAACGCGGCGGTGGCGGTGTTCGTGTTCAGCAAGGTGCCGGAGTTCGCCATGCGCCTGCTGATCTGGCTGCTGTCCCACACCATGTACCGGGTAAAGCATCAGGGCCTGGAACTGGTACCGGAAGAAGGCCCGGCGATCATCGCCTGCAACCACGTAAGTTACGTGGACGCGCTGCTGCTGGCAGGTGCGGTGCGCCGCCCCATCCGCTTTATCATGTACAAGCCCATCTACGAAATCCCGGTACTGCACTTCATCTTCAAAACCGGCCGCGCCATTCCCATCTGCTCGAGACAGAAAGACCCGGAGGGATATGCTCGCGCGTTTGAAGAGATCGAACAGGGCCTGAAAGACGGCGACCTGTTGTGTATTTTCCCGGAGGGCCAGTTGACCCGAGACGGGGAGCTGCAGCCCTTCAAGGCTGGGATTGAAAAGATTCTGCAGCGCACACCGGTACCCGTCATTCCGATGGCCCTTAGTGGGCTGTGGGGCAGCTTTTTCAGCCACAAGGACGGGCACGCCTTCAGTACATTACCGAAGCGTTTCTGGTCAAAAGTCTGTGTGGTGGCCGGCCAGCCGATGGAGGCAGCGGCGGTCAAAGCCGAGCAACTGCAGGAAACCGTCTTGGGACTGCGCGGCGAACGCCGCTAACGGTTGAGGGAAGCCATGTCATTGCGCCGGGATCCGGCGCAATGACATGACTGGATCACGCGTCCAGCAGACTGCGCACGTAATCGGTCAGCGCCTGGTCCTGGCTGTGCTCGAAGAAGCACGCCTGGAAGCGCTCGCCGGAAACTGCGGTTTTCACCAGCTCCTGATCCAGCGACTTCAGCGCGTCCAGATAATCCTTGGATACCGCATTTTTAACCTGAGTCAGGATGCCCGCGTTGCGCACCTGGGATTCCTTGCGCTCCGGCGGGTAGCCCTGCCCCTTCACGCCGGTAAAGGCTTTTTCAAACATGTAGCGGATATTCAGCTCCGCACCCCAGCCGAAGCCCTTGGCAAAGGGAATGGCCAGCGCATTGCCGTTATTGATCTGTGCAAACAGGAAGGCGTCCGCCGGGTCGATGCAGTAGCCGCAGAAAACGCCGGGATAGGCATTCAGGGACATCAGCGCGCCCTGGCCGGTACCACAGCCACTCACCACAAAATCCACCGCCCTGGAATTCAGCAACAGGCTGCCCATGACGCCCAGGTGGATATAGGTGAGGTAGTGATCGTTATCATCGCTCATGCCGGTATTGAACACGGTGTGCCCGAGTTCACCCGCCACATCCTGCAGCTCTTTCAGCACGATGGCATTTTTCGACGCCTGGCTGAATTCGTTCATCAGTGCGATTTTCATCAGTGGATCTCCGTCTGAATCGGTACGTTTACGCCGGCGGTTCTGCTGTTGCACGCACACAGCAGCCATGCCCCGGTCGCCCCAAATTGGTCAGTCCGGATATTGTACACACTTGCCAAGCAAACTAAACCGGTCTGACAACAACAAAAAAGCCCCGCGGGTGCGGGGCTTTCTGGAGAGTGAGTATTTACTCAGTGCTCTGTGGGCACCCGACCAAAGTCCCCTTCCATTTCTGCGGCCAGGAAGGACATCACTACCCAGGCGGCGACGTTCTGCTTGAGGTTGTCCGGATCCACCTTGTCCAGGGTGTCGTTGGGCGTGTGGTGGTAATCGAAGTAGTCACTGCCGTCCTGGTATAGGCCCATGGCGGGGACACCGCGGGCAACGAATACACTGCTGTCCGGGCCGCCGGAGGACTTGTTGTTGCCTCGCTCGATGCCCAGCGGCGCCAGCAGCTGCATCATCTGGTCGGCGATGGCGAACTTGTTCTCCGGGATACGGGTGTCGAAGCGCCAGATTTTGCCGGCACCGAAATCGGACTCGGACACCATCACGATTTTTTCCAGTTCGTCCCGATGCGCTTCCACATACTGCCTGGCGCCGACCAGGCCAATCTCCTCGGCACCGTAGAGCACTACCCGCAGGGTACGGCGCGGGCGCTGGGGTAGCTCGGCGATCAGTCGGGCAGTTTCCATCACGATGGCGACACCGGCACCATCATCCAGGGCACCGGTGCCCTCGTCCCAGCTGTCCAGATGCGCACCGATAATCACCACCTCTTCCGGCTTTTCGCGGCCGAGCACTTCGCCAATCACGTTAAACGAGGGGCCGTCTTCCAGGCGCTGGTTGTCCACATTCAGTTTTACTTGCACCGGCTTGCCGCGCTTCAGCATGGCTTCCAGCAGGTTGGCATCCGGCGCGGACAGGGCCAGGGCCGGAACCGGGTTTTCCACCCCGTCGATGGACATCATACCGGTGTGGGCGAAGCGGTCGGAGTCGGTACCGACGGAGCGCAGCAGCAGCGCCGCCGCCCCCTTTTCCGCCGCCGCGCGCATGCCCTTGCTGCGCCCCTGTACCGCCGGTCCGTAGCCCTCACCGGTGCGAGCGCGCTCCATGCGCTTGTTGATAAAGGCAATCTTGCCCTTCACCTTGCGCGCCGGTGCCTTCATCAGTGCTTCAACGTCTGCGAACTCCACAATTACCGCGGTCAGGCCGGCTTCCGGGGTGGCGGCACCGTAACCGAGGGAAGTGACCACCAGTGGCTGCGGGAAAGGTGCCACCACTTCCGCGTGGGCGTGACCGCGGGCCCAGCGCTTTACGTCGATCTGCTCGGTGTATACCCGGTCAAAGCCCAGGGATTGCATTTTCTCCTGCGCCCAGGCCACCGCTCGTTCGTCCCCCTTGGTGCCGGCACGGCGGGGGCCCACCTCAACGGTCAGCGACTCTACCAGGCTGTAGGCGTCGGAGGACTCCAGCGCGCGGTCGCGCAGGACTTCTGCCACCGAGAGGTCTTCCTGCTTGAGGGGCGCAGCCTGCGCAGTGGCGACCAGCAGTGCTGCGGCCAGGCCACCGGTAAGATGCATCAGGGGTTTCAACATGTTTTTCTCCAATTTACGGCGCGTTGGAATTATTCGGATTGGTCTTGCGGCGGCAACGCCAGTAACTGTTCACGTACTTCGCGCAGGCGCTCCAGCCCCGCTTCGGTGAACAGATAGGGCATCCTGCCGGTATATTCGGTTTGTTCGATTTCCAGGCACTTGAGCCGCAACTTTTCCAGCGGCGGATCGTGGCGCATGGGGTAACCGGTGAGCACCCGCCACTCGTTGTCATCTGCCTGCCCGGTAATCACCTCCTCCAGGCCATGCAGGAACTGCGCCCGCTCCATGCGAAAGCGCGGCGTGCGCATGTGCATCAGCCCCCACACAATCACAGCGAAGACCGCGAACGACAGGCACAGGGTTATAACAATTGTCATTGCCTACGCCTCCAGCAACAGCTTGATCGCCACCAGCAGCGTGGCGACGATGATGACCGGCTTTACCAGTGCGGCACCGCGGGCAATCACCAGGTTCGACCCCAGACGCGCACCGACAAACTGCGCGCCGGACATACACAGTGCCAGCGACCACAGCAAATGGCCACCGGCCATGAAAATAATCAGCGAGGTAGTGTTGGTGGCCAGCACCAGCGGTTTGGTATGCGCCGTGGCCCTGCGCATGTTGTACCCCAGCAGGGCAGCAAATGCGAGGGCATAAAAGGACCCCATGCCGGGGCCGAAAAAGCCCCCGTAAAAGCCGACGCCCCCGCCCACCAGCAGGTTGAACCAGCCGTTGCCCATTCGCGGCTTGCCATCCAAATCCGAAATCCGCGGCGAAAAGGCAAAATACAGCGCGATGGCAATCAACAATACCGGCAGCAGGGTGCGCAATTGCTCGCCGCCCAACCGGGTTACCGACCAGGTTCCGGCAGCCGCCCCCGCGGCCGCGGCCAGCAACCCCGGCCACAGGGGACGGAAATCCAGGTGCCCCTTGCGAAAGAAATTGAGAGTGGAGGAGAGAGTGCCGAACACACTCTGGAATTTATTGGTACCCAGGGCGTCCAGTGGTGGGATGCCGGCCCACAACAGTGCCGGCAGTGTGATCATGCCACCGGCGCCGGCAATCGAGCTGATAAAGCCTGCGGCGAACGCCACCGCGGTCAAAATCAGATAAACAACAGCTGTCAGCTCGCCGGTAATTTCCGTCACGGAATCCCCAGTCTGGCTCAGGCCGCCTCGTCAAAATCCGTCTGGTTTTGCGGGTTGCGCCCCTGGTATTTGTGAAAGCGCTTCTGTATCTCGCGCATATCGATATCCCTGTCGCCGGTAGGGCGATAAAGGGAATCCACCACAACCCGCTTGGAGGGAAAATCCCACGCAATGAGCAACACCGGCACGTCGGCGGCATAGGCTATGCGCAGAAAACCGTTTTTCCACTTGTCGGTTTTCTTTCGAGTCCCCTCGGGAGTGATCGCAACCCACATTTTTTCATTCTGGCGAAACTGGTTGGCTACCTGTTTCGCCATCCCCCCCGCCGCCGAGCGGTCGGTGGGAATGCCGCCAAGCGCTTTGAACAGGTTCTTGAAGGGAAAGAAAAAAGCCTCTTTCTTCATCAGCCAAGAAGCTTTCAAACACAGCGCCATAATAAATGGCATCGCTACGATAAAGTCCCAGTTGGAAGTGTGCGGAGCCAGGGCCACCATCACCTTCTTTTCTGGCGGAAACTCGCCCTCAAGACGCCAGCCAAGCATTTTCACGATCAGCAGGCCGAGGCCCTTGGTAAATGCATTGCCGGCTCGCGGCATTTCTTCCGGCAGCCCGGTGGGAATTGTAGGCTTTTTGGCAGCGCTCACTTTTTTCAGTCTCTTCTGTTTTGTCACCGCAACGCTTTCTGTTACGGCCAAATTTGTTTACTGCGAAATCATTGCCGTAACGGCAATCAGTGCTCGCGGGTCGCATAGAAACGCACATCCGGATAGCGCTCCTCTGCCAGCTGCAGGTTTACCCGCGTCGGCGCCAGATAGGTCAGGTGGCCGGAGCCGTCCAGGGCGAGGTTGATGCTCGCCTTGCGCTTGAAGTTTTCCAGTTCCTTGGCGCTCTCACTGTCGACCCAGCGGGCGGTATTTACATTCACGTTCTCGTAAATGGCTTCCACCTTGTACTCGTCTTTCAGACGGTAGGCCACCACCTCAAACTGCAGTACCCCCACCGCGCCAACGATAATGTCGTTGTTATCCAGGGGGAAAAATACCTGGGTAGAACCCTCTTCCGACAGCTGCTGCAAGCCCTTCTGCAACTGCTTCAGTTTAAGCGGATCCTTCAGGCGGATTCGGCGAAACAGTTCCGGGGCAAAGTTCGGGATACCGGTAAACTTAAGGGCCTCTCCCTCGGTAAAGGTATCGCCAATCTGGATGGTGCCGTGATTGTGCAGGCCGATAATGTCACCGGCAATGGCCTCCTCCACATGGGTGCGGTCGCCGGCCATAAAGGTCACCGCATCGGCAATTTTCACATCCTTGCCGATACGCACATGTTTCATCTTCATACCGCGGCTGTAGGTGCCGGAGCAGACACGCATAAACGCAATGCGGTCGCGGTGCTTCGGGTCCATATTCGCCTGGATCTTGAACACGAAACCGGAGAACTTATCCTCGCTCGGCAGCACCTCGCGCTCACTGGTTGCCCGCGGCTGCGGACCCGGGGCCCACTCCACGAAACCGTCCAGCATCTCGCGCACACCGAAATTACCCAGCGCGGTACCAAAGAATACCGGTGTCAGCTCACCGGCGCGGTAGGCCTCCAGATCAAACTCGTGGGTAGCACCGCGCACAAGGTCGATCTCCTCGCGAATATCTTCCGCATCTTCCCCCAGCAGCTCGGTCGCCTCGTCAGAATCCAGCCCCTTGATCTGGATATCCTCGGGAATCGTGTGCCCCTGCCCCTGCTTGAACACATGAATGGTGTCCGTATACAGGTTGTAAACACCCTTGAAGTGCTTGCCGGAACCCAGCGGCCAGTTGATCGGCGCCGCCTGGATATTCAGCACCTCTTCAATCTCGTCCATCACCTCGATGGGATCGCGGATATCCCGGTCCAGCTTGTTGATAAACGACAGGATCGGCGTCGTGCGCAGACGACAGACATTCATCAGCTTAATGGTGCGATCCTCAACACCCTTGGCGCCGTCAATCACCATCAGCGCGGAATCCACCGCCGTCAGTACCCGGTAGGTATCCTCGGAGAAGTCCTCGTGCCCCGGCGTATCCAGCAAGTTCACCACCCGCTCCTTATACGGGAACTGCATCACCGAGGACGTCACCGAGATCCCCCGCTCCTGCTCCATGGTCATCCAGTCAGAACGCGCGTGCGGCCCCTTCTTACCCTTCACCGAGCCCGCCAGCTGGATCGCATTCCCGAACAACAGCAGCTTCTCGGTCACCGTGGTTTTACCGGCGTCCGGGTGAGAAATGATGGCAAAGGTACGGCGGCCATTGATGCCCGCCAGGCTAGAAGACTGACCCATAATGCAACTTGAGACTGGATAAAAAACAGGCGCGCATTATACACGTCTGGCGCGCTGGAATCGCTGGAAATGGCGATTTAAGGGGCCTAGACTGCGGCTAAATTTCATTACTGCCACTATCTAGTGTCAGCGAAATACGATGCGAAGGATTCGATGGCCGGGGACAACTTGCGGGACCGTCTGCGGCCTGGATGGCCGCAGCCGAGCCCCCATGGATGGGTTCACGGCGTGTCCCGCAAGTTGTCCCCGGTCAGCGGATCCGCCACGGGATTCAAGCAATGAGGTGAATAATGAGTCAGGAACGATTGGAAGCGCTGCAACAGGCCCTGTCTGAGCAGCAGGTACAGGGCTTTCTGGTGCCCCGCTGCGACGAGTACCAGAACGAATACGTGCCCGCCGCAGACGAACGCCTCGCCTGGCTCACCGGCTTCACCGGCTCCGCCGGCCTCGCCGCCACCACCATCGAACGCACCGCACTGTTCGTCGACGGCCGCTACACCCTCCAGGCCAAACAGCAGATCGGCACCCAGCCCATCGAACAATGTAACCTGGTGCCCGCAGACATCGCCAACTGGCTGTGCGACGCCCTCGGCGAAGGCGCCATCCTCGGCTACGACCCGCGCCTGCACACAGAACCCGGGCTAGCCCCCCTGAAAAAACGCCTCGACGAATGCGGTATCACCCTGCGCGCACTGGACAGCAACCCCATCGACAGCATCTGGCAGGACCGCCCCGCCCCCCCAAGCGGCCCCGCGCGCCCCCACCCCCAGACCTTTACCGGGGAAGACTCCGTCAGCAAACGCCAGCGCATCGCCAGAATACTAGAGCAGAAAAACCAGGAAGCCCTGTGGCTCGCCAACCCCGAAGTCTGCGCCTGGCTGTTCAACATCCGCGGCAGCGACATACCCCACCTGCCCGTGGCACTCTCCATGGGATTCCTCTACAAGGACGGCAGCGCCACCCTGTACCTGGCAGAGAACGCAACCGGCGACGCCCTGCGCCAGCACCTGGGCCACGACGTGGAACTGGTCAGCGACAAAGCTGCACTGTTCGCCGCCGCAGAGCGCCAGCATGTGCAGCGTGTATGGGCGGACCCGCTGCTCACCAACTGCTGGACCCTGCATGAACTCAGAAACCGGGAAATGCAGATCCTGCAGGAACGCGACCCCATCACCGGGGCCAAGGCGCGCAAGAACGCCGTGGAGCTGGAAGGCAGCCGCGCCGCGCATATCCGCGACGGCGCCGCGCTGTGCGAATTTCTCGCCGAACTGCCGGACGCGGTGCAGGGAGGGAACTTCGGCGAATTGGAAGCGGTAAAACTGTTGCGGGAAAAACGCGAACAGCGGGAAGGCTTTACCGACGACAGCTTCGATTCCATCTCCGGCTACCGCGGCAACGGCGCCATCGTCCACTACCGCGTCACCCCGGAATCTAGCCTGCCCATGGAAGCCAGCGGCATTTACCTGATCGACTCCGGCGGCCAGTACCCGGACGGCACCACCGATGTCACCCGCACCGTGGCGCTGGGCGAGTTCCCCGCCGCGGCAAAAGATCATTTCACCCGGGTGCTCAAGGGACATATCGCCATCGCCGCACTGCGCTTTCCGGTCGGCACCTGCGGCGAACAGATCGATGCCTTCGCGCGCAAGTCCCTGTGGGATGCGGGCCTGGATTATGCCCATGGCACCGGGCACGGCGTCGGCAGCTTTCTCAGTGTGCACGAAGGGCCCCAGCGCATCGGCAAGGCCAGTAGCAACGTCGCCCTGGAAGCCGGCATGATCGTATCCAACGAGCCGGGCTTCTACCTCACGGACGAATATGGCATCCGTATCGAGAACCTGGTTTTCGTCAAAGAGAGCGCGGCGTTTTCAGGATTTCTGGAGTTTGAAGAGCTGACCCTGGCACCGATCGAGCGCCACCTGATTGAACCGGCGCTGCTTACAGATGCGGAATTGCAGTGGCTGAATGACTACCACGAGAAAGTGCGCGAGACGCTGACACCACTGGTTGACGAGAAAACCCGGGCCTGGCTGGCTGATGCGACGCAACCGCTCGCGCACGGCTGACAGCCTGGCAACGGTCGCGGGCAGTGCCGCCTTTATTCTGCCGCCAGCTGCCCGCGATTTTGTAAAAACGGAACCAGCTGGGCCAGTACCCGCCGGCTTACCACCGGCTCCAGCGCATGCCCCATCCCCGGAACGGCGACAAAACGTGCACCGGGGATCTTTTCCGCCGTGTCCCGCCCGTGATCCAGTGGCAACAACGGATCCTCCTCACCGTGAATCACCAGTGCCGGCGCCTCGATACGCTGCAGTAACGACGAGCGGTCACCGCTGGCGAGAATCGCCTGAAACTGGCGCACCACGCCCGGCGCGTAACTACCGCGGTTCAGCACCCGGACCGCGAGCTGCCGCGCATAGTCCTCACTGAAATATTCCGGTGAACCGATGGTGCGGGCAATAGCCATGCGCGTGGCAATATTCTCGCTGCGACTGTCGCCCGCCCTGGCGCCACTGGCCAGCGCCTCGATCGCTTCGGGAGAGGATTCCGCCAGGCCGGGGGCGCCGGAACTGGACATGATTGAAGTGAGGCTGGTGGTTCGCTGTGGATATTCTGCCGCCAGTACCTGGGCGATCATGCCGCCCATGGACGCGCCCACCACGTGCGCGCGCTCGATGGCAAGCGCATCCAGCACTCCCACGGCATCCGCGGCCATATCATTGAGCGAATATGGCGGCTCGGGATTAAACCCCACCTTGTTGCGCACCAGCGCCCACCACACCGGTGGCGCGGACAGCTGGTAAAATTTCTGCGACAGCCCCGCGTCGCGATTGTCCAACAATACCACCCGGTAGCCGGCATCCAGCAGCCCCTGCACCAGGGTGTCGCCCCAGTGCAGCATCTGTGCACCCAGTCCCATGATCAGCAACACCGGCTCGGCGTCTGCCGACCCCATATCCTGATAGGCAATCGCAGTGTCGTTTACGGTGGTGAAGTGGATTGGGTAGCGGTCAAACGGGCTGCTAACGGAGCCGTTTTCCGCAACTGCCGGCAACAACTGCAGGGAAAAAATCAGCAGAACACTATGCACCAGGCGCTTTGCTGCCAGTACTTTCGATTGCGTCATTGGGAAGCCTCCCGCTCCGTAGCGCCATTGGCGGTATCCGCCGCCTGCCCACCGATATAGTGCCGCAGCCAGAAGAAAGCCGCCGCCCCCAATACCAGGTTGGAGACTGCGGTTGCCGCAAACAGCCCCTGTATACCCCAGAATGTGTTGCCGAGCCATGCCAATGGCAGGTACAGACCCAGCACGCGCAGAAATGAAATCAGGGTGCCGGGCAGCGGGTGCCCGAGACCATTGAATGCCGCATTCGCCGACATCACAAAGCCATAGCCGCAGTAACTGAAGGGCACCAGGCTCAGGTAAGCCACGGCCACCGCCAGCACCTGTGGAGAATCGCTGAACAGTGATGCCAGCGGCCCACCGAGCAAAAACAGTAGTGCGGCGAGCAACACACCAAAAAGCAGACAGAAGCGCCCCAGTACCTGCACTGTCTGCCGCAAGCGTTCATCCTTGCCCGCACCCGCATTCTGCCCCATAAATGGCCCGACGATGGAAGACAGCGCATAGAACACGATCAGCGCCATTGGCTCGATGCGCAGCGCCACCCCCAACCCGGCCACGGCATCGACACCGTGAACAGCAACCAGCGCCACCACCACGCCTCCGGACATGGGGATTATCACGTTGGTGGCCATTGCCGGCAGCCCCACTGCCAACAACGTCCGCCAGGACTCTCTGAGCGCGGCCCACTGAAAGGTCGGCAGGGCAAGTATCTGCTCTCGGCGCACCAGAAAGTACAGCGCGGCCAGAAAACTCACCGCGCGGGCGATGACCGTGGACAGTGCCGCCCCCTGCAACTCCAGCCGCGGGAAGCCCAGCAACCCGAAAATCAGCAGCGGGTCCAGGACCAGGTTGAACACCGCGACCGCGATCATGATACGCCCGGTCAGCGCGCTGTTGCCGATGGCGCGCATGGCGGAAAGCGCCACCATGGGTACCACCGCAAACACCGCCCCCAGGTACCAGGTCTGCATGTAATCACGCACCAGTGGCAGCAGCGATTCGTCCGCACCAAGCAGGCGGAACAGGGGCCCCACGGTGACGAGCCCGAGCGCGGTGACGAGTACCGCAATGATGAATGCGAGCAGCGTGGCGTCGGTTACCAGCCGGCGCACCCGCGCCATATCTCCGGCCCCGTATGCGCGCGCCACTGCAGAAGAAGTGCCGGCGCCCAGGCCGATTGCCAGGGCATTGATGACCATCACCACCGGGAAAGTAAAACTCATCGCCGCCAGCTGCCGGTCCCCCAATTGGGCAACAAAGTAGGTATCCACCACATTGAATGACATGGTGGCGAGAATGCCCCAGACCATGGGCAGGGCGAGGCGATGCAGGTGGGCGGCCACCGGGCCTTCGAGCAGGGATGGCTGAGTATTGGGGGATAGCATGAAATTTCCGTAATACAGCGGACGCGGTGGCAACTACAGTACCAGACTCATCAGCAGCGCGTCTTCCCGGCTGCCGTCGGCTTTCGGGTAGTAGTTCTTGCGGCGGCCGTCTTCGGAAAAACCGAGCTTGTGGTACAGGCTGCGGGCCGGGCGGTTTGACGCGCGCACCTCCAGCAGTACGCGGGCGATTTCTTGCGGCAATTGCGCCAGCACCTGTTGCAACAGACTGGCCCCCAGTCCCTGGCGCCGGCAGCTGCTGGCCACGGCAACATCGAGCACTTCCACCTCGTCCAGCAGCTGACTGGTCACACAGCAGGCAAAAATATCCTGCCCCTCAGCGGCGCGCAAAACCCAGCAGGTGTGGCCGGATTTCAGGCTGTCGCGATACTGGCCGGCATTCCAGGGATGGGTGTGTGCTTCGCGGGCGAGGCGCGCCAGTGCATCACAGTCGGCAACGGAGGCACGGGCAAAGTGCAGGTCCGCCAGCGGGGTGGCGGGCAGCGAGCGATGGCTTGAAGGAGCATTCACAGCGGGGCAACTTTCGTGATCAACCGTGGGGAAACGCAGGATATCAGCGCCGCGTGTGTTCCGGGTAGAGTTTGCGCAACAGCTGCCACAGGTCCCGCTTGCGCAGGGGCTCGTTAAGCAGCTCGGAGAGGCTGGGCATGCCCACCACTTTGGCACCCTGCCACTCGCTCACCGGTTCTTCCAGCGGGGCCGGGGCACAGAACTCCCGCGCCTGGCTCCCCATCAGCCAGATGGACTTTACCGGCTTCCTGGCGCAGGCGGCTTCCAGCCAGCTGCTGCAGGTATCGCGGGCATCCTCGGCACCAGCAGCCGCGGCAAAGGGGTTCTCCGCCAGTGGCCACCTGAGCTTGTCCCGCTCTGTCGCCAGCTGGTGCCACCCCAGGGCGCGGGCAATATTGCCAAACAGGGTCTCTACCGGCAGTGCGGTGCCCGGCTCGCGACTGTCGATGGCGAGAAGCTCCCCCCCCAGCCACCAGCAGTTGAGCACAAATGGGCCGACCCGCTCCGCCGGCGGCGCCACGGCAACCGGCTTCGCCGGTTGTGCGGCAATTTTGGTCTCAGCGGTAAGGCTGCCGATGACCCGGCCGACATCCGCCACCGGGGCAGATTCCGCGGACGGCGGAGCGGTCGCCGCCGCGGTCGCCACCGCGGCCGTTGCCGCAGGTTCTGCCGCACCGACTGCCGCCATCAATGCCGCTGCAGCGGGCGGTTCGGCAACCTCTTCCGCCGCTGGCGGCAGCAACGCCTGTACCGGATCCGGGGCGAGCGGCAGGCGGAACCTGGGCATATAACTGGTTACACCCAGTGCCGTAAGATATTCCGTCCGCTGTAGTTCGTTCACTCTAATCCCCAAATCCCAACCAGGACCTAAACGCCCTGCTGTTTGCTACTGTTGCTGGCGAGCAAGTTTAAAGCATCCAGGTAGGCTTTGGCGGATGCAACGAGCACATCGGTATCCGCACCGACCCCATTCACCAACCGGCCTTCCCGCTCCAGGCGCACAGTAACACCGGCCTGGGAGTCGGTACCCTGGGTAACCGCGTTTACGGAATATAGTTTCAGGTCCGTCTTGCTGTCCGCCACGGACTCGATAGCCTTGAAGATGGCATCTACCGGGCCGCTGCCCTCGGCACTGCAGAGGGAGGTTTCACCGTCGATCTGCAGCTGCAATTGCGCGTGCGGGGTGGTACCGCTCTTGCTGAGCACCTCCAGCTCCTGCAGCTGGTAGTGCTCAACCGGATCTGCGGCACCGGAAATCAGCGACTGCAAGTCTTCGTCAAAGATTTCGTGCTTCTTGTCCGCCAGATCCTTGAAGCGCTGGAACAGCACGTTGAACTCCGCCGGGTCGGAGAAATTCACACCCAGCTCTTCGTAGCGCGCTTTTACCGCAGCGCGGCCGGAGTGCTTGCCCAGTACCAGGCGGTTCTGGCCCCAACCCACGTCTTCCGCGCGCATGATCTCGTAAGTTTCGCGGTGCTTGAGCACGCCGTCCTGGTGAATGCCGGACTCGTGGGCGAAGGCATTGGCACCGACGATGGCCTTGTTTGGCTGTACCGGGAAGCCAGTAATGGAAGAAACCAGTCGCGAGGTCGGCACTATGTGGGTGGTGTCGATGCGGGTTTCCACCGGATAGAGATCCTGACGGGTGCGCACAGCCATCACGATTTCTTCCAGTGACGCGTTGCCGGCGCGCTCGCCGAGGCCGTTGATGGTGCACTCCACCTGACGCACACCGTTCATCACCGCGGACAGGGAGTTGGCCACCGCGAGACCGAGGTCGTTGTGGCAGTGGGTGGAAAAGATGGCCATGTCCGAGTTGGGTACATTCTCGATCACCCGCTTGAACATGGCTCCGTATTCACCGGGTTCGCCATAGCCTACGGTATCCGGAATATTGATGGTGCCGGCACCGGCCTTGATCACGGCTTCGATAATCCGGTACATGAAATCCGGCTCCGAGCGGCTGCCGTCTTCCAGCGAGAACTCCACGTCATCGGTAAACTGGCGTGCGGTTTTTACCGCTTCCACCGCCTGGCGCAGCACATCTTCCGGATCCATCTGCAACTTGTACTTCATATGGATCGGAGAGGTGGCGATAAAGGTGTGAATGCGGCCGGAGTTGGCCTTTTTCAGGGCTTCGCCGGCGCGGATGATATCCGGCCCGACGGCGCGGGCAAGGCTGCACACGGTGGAGTCCTTGACGATCTCCGCCACCGCCTGCACCGCCTCGAAATCCCCCTGGCTGGCAATGGCAAAGCCTGCCTCGATCACGTCCACCCTCATGCGCTCGAGCATGGTGGCGATTCGGATCTTTTCCTCTTTGGTCATGGAGGCGCCGGGGCTCTGCTCACCGTCGCGCAGAGTGGTATCAAAAATGACTAATTTATCTTTTTTAGTGTTCATCAGGGCTCTTCTCCTAAGCTGGCCCGAGGCTAAACAGCGGTTAAGCCGCTGTCTACGCGCTGCTCAAATTTAGTGCGGAATTCTGTCGTGAGGTACGGGAATAAAATTATATGCCGCAAGGCGGCAGTCGTAGCGGGAGCGCTAGCAGGCGAGCAGATAGGCAGGCTGGGTGGGCGCTGTTGCGCGCTGACATGGCCGGGGGAAAAATAGAAAGGGATCCGGAAGAGACCGGGCACCGGACTTGCACTATCGGGATAGTGACGGACATGGCTGTTGCTTCTATCTGGTTAGTAGGGATTTGCCTGTGATCGGTCGCAGTGACCGCAGGGCCGACTATACGTTTTCCAGTCAGGCAAAATCAACATTCATCCTATTTTGCCATGCAAAAATGCACGATTAAGCAAAAATAAAAGTGCATTAGCGAACAAGCAAAAACAAACATCCTAAATTTTCCCATCCGGCTGCAGTTCATCCAACAGCAGCCACAACTCCCTGTGTAATGCAGACAAACGCTCCGCGGGAACTGCCAGCTCGCCCAGCGCCCGGTCCCTCCAGGCCTGGGCCTTTGGCCGCAGTGCAAGCCCCCCTTCCGTGAGCCCGACCAGGGTCACCCTCTCATCCGACTCCCAGCGGCGACGAGAGACCAGCCCCTGCTTTTCCATGCGTTTGAGCAGCGGCGTCAGGGTACCCGAGTCCAGCATCAGGCGTGCGCCCAGTGCGCTTACCGTCCACTCACTGACCGGCCTGCCGTCCTGGTCCCACTGCCATAGCAACAGCAGAACCAGGTACTGGGGATAGGTAATGCCCAGCTCCCGCAACATTGGCTGGTATGCGCGGATCATTGCCCGCGAGCAGGCATAGAGGGCAAAGCAGAGCTGGCGGTCCAGCGCCAGATCCGACCTGGAGGTATCCTCTTCCATCAGAGCAGCTGCTCAATATCCGCAGCAAGCTCTTCCGGCTTGTCTTTGGGCGCGTAACGATTCACCACCTCACCGTCGCGATTGACGAGAAACTTGGTGAAATTCCATTTGATCCCCTGGGTACCGAGAATCCCGGGTGCCTGCTTTTTTAAATAGGAAAAGAGCGGGTGCGCACCGTCACCGTTAACTTCCAGCTTTGCGTACACCGGGAAGCTGACCCCGTAGTTCAACTCGCAAAACTGCTGGATCTCGCTGTCACTGCCCGGCTCCTGCTTTCCGAACTGGTTGCAGGGGAACCCGAGAACTACCAGCCCGCGGTCCTTGTACTGCTGGAACAACTCCTCCAGCCCCTTGTACTGGGGGGTAAATCCGCACTTGCTGGCCGTATTCACGATCAGCAGCACCTTCCCCTTGTACTGATCCAGGGTCGCTTCGCTGCCTTCACTGGTTTTCACCGGTATCTGGAATAAATCCGCCATAAAAGCCTCCTCAGGGTTAGAGTGCCCACAATTATATTGCACACAACCTAAATAGCAAGAACCCCCCGTTCCTCCTGCTTACCCCGCTAAATTCCTCTTATCTGGCCTGCAGGGCTTTATTGTGAGAATCATTATCAATAATATTACGCAACTTGATAACTTAAGCCCTATGGACAGCTTTTCATGCGTTACGTTTTCCAGATTCTGTCGACACTACTGCTTGCCGGCAGCCTGATTGCCAATACTGTGGCCGCGCCCGCAGACCCGCTGGAGCTTCGCCAGCTGATGCAAATGGCGGAATACATTGGCGTCGACTACTCCGAAGCCGTGGTCGACGGCAAAATCGTCAACAACGACGAATACGCCGAAATGCAGGAGTTTTCACAGTTACTGCTAGACCGCGGCAGGGCACTCCCGGCGTCTGGAAAATCCGCAGCCATCGAGCGTCAGACGAAGGCGCTGAAACTGGCAATTGACAACAAGGCGGGGCTCGCTGAGGTGCAAAAGCACACCGCTGCGCTGCGCCAAAGCCTGTTGGAAATCTCCCCCCAGCTTTCCCTGCCTTCCAAGTTATTGCCAACGGAAGAAACCGCGGCCATTTACCAGCAGCAGTGCGTGAGCTGCCACGGGGTCGAAGGCAAGGGCGACGGTGCGCTCGCCGCACAGCTGGAACCACCTCCCACGGACTTTCACGACCGCGAGCGAGCAGACAACCGTTCGCTGCTCGGACTGTACGACGCCATCAGCAGCGGCATCGACGGCACGGGCATGACCGCCTTCAAGGCGCTGGATGATCAGCAGCGCTGGTCCCTGGCTTTTTATGTGGGTGGCAAAGCGTTTGCCGGAGCTGACGCACCCCAAGGCACCGGAGCGATCACCCTCAACGACCTGGTCCAGTACAGCCCTAACGTACTGAAAAGCAATAAAGCCGAAATCCGCGACGAGCAAATCGCGGCCCTGCGGGCGAATCCTGCCTCCCTGTTCACGGCAAGCAAAGGCGGCGCCTCCTCCATTGATGTTGCCCGCAGCCAACTAGAGGCAGCACAGGCTGCCTACAACGCAGGCGATTACAGTGATGCGCGCACCCTGGCCATCAGCGCTTACCTGGACGGTTTCGAGCTGGCGGAAAGCAGCCTCAACTCTCACGACAGTGCGCTGAGACTGTCCATTGAACGCGACCTGCTGGCCCTGCGCGGCCAACTCAACGCAGACAGTGACCCTGCTGAGGTCACCAGCAATTTCCAGGCAATATTTGACCGCCTGGACCAGGCCAAAGAACTGATTGAAGGCGGCAGTCTTTCCAGCGGCGCGCTGTTTCTCGCCAGCCTGATCATCCTCCTCCGTGAAGGCCTGGAAGCACTGCTGGTTGTCATTGCGCTCTCCACGGTGTTGATCAAGACCGAGCGCCGGGATGCCATCAAATATGTGCACTTCGGCTGGATTGCGGCGTTTGCCGCTGGCTTCGCCACCTGGCTGGCAGCCCAGAACCTGGTCACCATCAGTGGCGCCAGCCGTGAAATCATGGAAGGCGTCGCCGCAGCCGTGGCCGCAGCCGTGCTCTTTTATGTGGGCTTCTGGATGCACAGCAAAACCCAGGCCCACGAGTGGCAGCGCTATATTCACGACAACATCAACAAGCATCTGGGCGCCGGAACCCTGTGGGGGATCGCCGGTCTGTCGTTTATCGCGGTATACCGCGAAATCTTCGAGACCATCCTGTTCTACCAAGCGCTGTTGAGCCAGACCACCGCGGGACAGGAATCCTCTCTGTGGGGCGGCCTGCTCACCGGTGTGGCGCTATTGGTGGTGTTCGGCTGGCTGATGGTGCGTTTCTCGAAGCGCCTGCCGATCGGCAAGTTCTTCTCTGCCACGACCTTCATCCTGCTGGCGCTGTCCTTCATCCTTGCCGGCAAGGCCATTGCTGCACTGCAGGAAGCGGCGTTAATCAGTATGACGTCACTGCCGGTAGACTTTAGCTTCGACTGGCTGGGTATCTACTCAACCTGGGAAGGCATTAGCGTCCAGACAATAATCCTGATCGTGTCGCTCTATCTCCTGCTGAAGGAGCGGCACACTGGAGGCCAGGCAGCCCCCTCAAAGACTGCTGGTTAATTGCCGATAGACGCAAAATACCCCGCAATGCGGGGTATTTTTTTGCCTTCTGAGTAACACCCCATCACCGCGGAAACATTAACAGTATCGCTCCCCTTGTCTCACCCAACCTTAAAGGACACGTCGAACCAGTACAGACTAACTCTTGCACGAACCACAAAGTCTGCCCCTCGCGAACGGCATGTATCTCAGTGAAAAATAGCCAACCCGCTGAAAACCAAGTCCGCGATAGTTTTTTTCGAGAAGCCGGACCTCCTCCTGGTCACGGGGCTGCGCCACAAACTTCTCTTCGTCATTGCGCTGCTGGAAAGCCTCAACAATCACCCCGCTATTCACTTTATCGATAGCATCAAGGTAGAACGTCCGCTGCCCGTCGGTTAAAACTCCTGTACCGCTTCCGTCCTGAATCCAGATATCGTATTTCAAACCCCGCAACCAGTCCGCGTAGTTGGCCGGAGACTGCCACCCCGTAAAAAAGCTTGTTGTCGACCAGGGTTTGGACGTGCGTTCTGCAAGTGCCGCGTCCCATTTCCCCAATTGGTCGCGGAGCAAATTTTGACGTTTAACGGAAAACCAGTATCGGTCATCAAACTCTGCCGGCAGATACCAACCAGAAATTTTTTTCTGCACAGGCCTAGCTGCCAACTGCTCAAGTATCCGCAAATTCTTCACCAGGTAACTGTTGAGATATGCGCCGACTTCAAAATCCGTCCCCGTTATACGGGTAAAGAAATCCGGATCAGAATACAGGCCCATCACCACACTCAACCCCTGGTCATGGGCTATACCTACAACCTGCTCAAGCCATCCACCAGCACCCCCGAAATCCGCATCTCCGTAACGACTCCACTGCACGACAATACTGGTAAAGCCAGCGTCTCTCGCCTCCGCAAAGATTTCCTGCCATTCATTTCCCCCGAGAACCCCATCGGTATTGTGGGGCTGATAGAAAATCGTATTGGCTGTAGCAAAAACCGGCAGCAGACAAACCAGAAAGGCCATTAAAGCTTTCATCAGAGCCTGGCCTCCAGCTTCAAGAACACCCCGTCACCGTCGAAATAATTGGAGTCGATATACCTCTGGTACTCAAACTTCAGAGAGTAGCTTTGCCGATAGGCGTCGTAATCATTTTTCCCGGACCAAAAATTAAACGCAAAGCCAACACCAGCACTGACACAGGAAACAGGCTCTTCAGATATTTCGCCAGCCAGGGAATTACGCAAATAATCTGCCTGCAAGAAGCCGTACGGTTGAACTGTCGAAGGTGCCTTCAAGAAGGTCTTAAACTGTGGACCCGCGGAATAACGCGCGAACAGTGAATAATCTTTCGCTTCGACCCAATAAGCGCCATCCAGATAAAACTGCTGGACGAACCAGCGATCCACGCTCACATGCCAGTCATTTTGAGCGGAAAACGCGCTAAGCAGGTCAGTTGATGCCCTCAACATCACGTCTGTGCCGGATCGCCCCTGTGCGAACGACCTGTGGTTTAGCTCCGCCATCGCACTGACATCCAAACCCAGATCCGGCTTCCAGTGGACACCTACGCCGGAGGTGTGAGACAGCCCCGAAAACCGATGATCCGTTGACTCAGACACAATCGCGCGCCCGTATACGGATAACGCTCCCCACCCAGTCGAGGCGCCATCCACCAGCCGATAGTCGTAATCAAGTTGGACACCCCGGCTATTAAAGGCACTACCATAAACTAACTGATCACTGCCGCCCCCTCCTCCACCAGCGCCACTCCAACCGCCCACATAGAAACGATGGCGCCTTGTGAGCCTTTCATGCATACGCTGGAATGCATATATTTTATCGTTGACCGCTTCCGATGAAGTGCCAACAGGTGGAAGATCGGGATCCAGTTGATCGAGTAATTGCTGAATCTGAGCCGTTGCCTCAGGGGACCTACCCTCTGCCGCTGAAAGATAGATATATTGCTCGCGGAGCGCACTGTATTCAGGAACCGCTCGTAATGCTTCAAGTAACCGCGTAGCAGACTCTTCCCGATCCATATCACCCGAATTAAATGCCAAATGTGCCTGTGTCTCTGCCGTCACATCTGCGCGCCCAGCCAGCTGCGACTCATCGGCCTCGGCAAGCTCGATATTGCCTTGCTCGCGCAATAACATGGCGCGAGAATACAAGTACTCGGGATTCAATTCAGCTGAAGCCGCAATTGCCTGATTGAGCCGCTGCGCCGAAAGCGCCAGCTCACCCCGTAATCTGGCGATCATGGATCCGGTAAACCACCACTGCTCGGTCTTTATATCGGCCTGTCGCCACCACCGTTCAGCAAGCACGGCATCTTCCGCGGCAAGCGCAGATATCGCAGCGGCAAACGCCTGGTCATCAGACAAGCCACCACGCTCTAGCTCCAGCCACGTATCCCGCGCAGCACGATAGTCGCCTCCATAGTGATAGTTGTATGCTTGATAGATCGCTATCCCCTCCACGCCGCGAGAAGCAGCCACCGCATAGTAATATGCTGCCAGGCCAGGGGCTGATACCTCGTAGCATCGCGCGAGTATTACGAAGTGCCTGCTGGCATGAAGAGTAGGCGCAAGTTCGGTGAGTTCCTGGCACGCAGCCGAATTTCGCCAGAGATCTCCAAACTTGATCGCAAACCCCATACTGAAAGGAGCATCGACCATTTCCTGCAAGACAATCTTCTGCTTAGCTGGCGGAAGAAGATGAAGTAACGAGAGCAACCGTTCATTCAGCAGCTCCGGATTTTGCGTCTGGTCAAAAGGAAAGTTTCGCTCCAAAAGATCCGCCGCGGCATTGTCCTTTTCGCCGAGCATATATAGGTAAGAAGCCTGATCCAGTATTCTGTCACGGGAAATGTCACCTGAGGATTTCTCGTCACGGAATACTTCAGCACGAGAACCAGGGTCGATAGAGTTAGCCAGCACTTCTTCATAAGACTTTGCCGCCTCTAAATAACGTTGTTCCTGTTCGAGCGCGCCGGCGAGCGCCAGTTTCAGATCTGGAACGAGTATTTGATCTTTGCGTGACTCGAGCAGGTGGATGATTTTCGCATGGCGATGGGAGCCAATATAAATATCCACCAAGGCCCTCAACCTTACTATTTCCAGCTTCCCGTTAAAGGATGTTTTCCGCAAGGCATCTTCGTCTCTCAGGTTTATCGCGGCATTCAGCCAATCAGCGGCACGATTTTCTTGTGCACAACTTTCCAATTCTTCTTTAGCCCGTCCTTTTTGGGCCAGCTCTAGCGCCAAATCAATCAAAAACATGCAGCCGCGCTCACCACCCTCTTTGAGCAGCTCGCGCGCCGCGTGGAAGTCTCCCGACGTAACCAAGAGGCGGGCATACTGCTCCTCCTCGGACTTTGTCAGTCGGTCTATTTTTGACAAGCGCTTAAATTGACGCCTGGCGAAATCATCCTCCCCCATCGTAACCGCCCGCATAATACTGGCGCGGCGCAGCGCTAATTCGCCACTCACATCTAAAAATTGGTTGGACGCGAGAAACGCTTCCAGGGTACGGAACCTGCGCATGTTGAGCAGCGCAAAACCGTAACGCAGTGATTCGCTGTCGCGCAAGGGCCGAGAATGCCCGATTTCTTCCACATCGGATACAATACGCTGCCATCGATTCGCCTGCTCATCATATGCAGTTTTCAGTGACAGCAACTCAACCCGGTCCTCGCCAATAGCGTATTCCAGAGCCCCTTCCAGAAACGCCAGTGCTAACTCCGGCCCGCCAGACTTGAACAACCTGTGAGCCACGCCTTCCAGAACCCCCCTGCACCTTCCGGGCATGCATGCGCTCACCATGGTCGAAATATCACCGGCATCTAGCGGATCGAAAGTCTCCAGCAACAGAAATAGAAATTTATCTCTCGCAGGATCCGAGCGGGACATGACTGGCTCGAGCACTTCGAGCGCACCGCCATAGTTCCCCCTTCTCATAAGAACATGAGCTAGGTTTGCGCGTATTTCCTGGCTGGTGGGTTGCAGTTCCAGAGCGCGCCGGTAGCTCTGCTCCGCAAGAATAAGGTTTCCTTCCTGCTCGGCCCGGAATCCTCTATCAAGGTAGGGAAATAAAACGTATCGCTGATATTCGGATTGCTGACGTTGAACCACGTCGGGTGACAGGTCCTCTGCTTGCACCCCGCAACAAAACCCAAAAACTACGAACAACATCCATTTCATTCAATCCACCGAAATCCATCCTTAGTTATGCGCGATCCCATTTATCTTTGGCTACTCGATATCTGTATAGTCATACTTCCCGCACCATAGCTTCGAGCTCCTCAATATCGGAACGAATACGCAACCCGCGCAGCATATTGATCTCTCTCTCACAGAGGGAGAGGTCGCTTTCAGTAATAATCCCCTTTTCCACAAGCAACCTGCCCAACGAACAGTCATCTTTGCCCAATTCGAGGCAGACCTGTGATAAAACCGCAGGATGTACTTTTTTCGTTCGCACAAGAAAATCTTTTAGCAGAACCCGATTGAAACACTCGTTCCATTCGGGAATTTCCGTGAAAAATGATTCTTCGGAACCGACTTTCGACGCTTCCTCGGTATT
Organism: uncultured Microbulbifer sp.; assembly: GCF_913055755.1. Taxonomy (GTDB): domain Bacteria; phylum Pseudomonadota; class Gammaproteobacteria; order Pseudomonadales; family Cellvibrionaceae; genus Microbulbifer. The sequence continues at coordinate 8,457 of NZ_CAJXKH010000006.1, read as the reverse complement.
CCAGAGATCAATTGCCATCGCGACAAATCCTGGCGGCGCCACGACACACTGAACCTGAAGTCCCGTAGCTCTCGAGATAGCAGCTTTGGCGATTGGGGAAACTCTTTCTTCCGAGGCGATCATCAGAATTCCGTCGTTAAGTCCGACGGGAATAACGCTGTATTTCATCGCCAGATGAAGCCCGAGCACGTCAGTTATCTTTCGATCTATGTGCCACAAACTTTTCGTCAAAACTCCCAAACCGGAAACTTCTGCCTTCAAGGTCGCCACATCTTCTCCAGAAACCCGACCTGTATAAATAAGGTATTGATAGACATCAAAACCTTCGGGACAGTGCTGCTGCCATGACGTGAGCCAGTCTTCAGTAAAGTTTTCGAATTCCTTGACCACATCAAGATCTTCAATCCGGGTACTTTTTACTTCCGGGAAGTGATGTGTCGTTTTATCCCAGGGAACAGCAGATACCGAGTTTGCTGACAACACTTGCCTTATTGCTCTAATACAAGCCCAAAAATTAATTACATTACCCCAAACCATTCTCGGCAACGACAGCAATCCCTCCAATAGACCGTAATACCTTGAAACAAAATACATTCGATGGAAAATACGACTAACAAGAAAGGTCATGTTGCAGAAGATCAAAAATCGTACGACACTATCTTCAGAAAAGTCCGCAAGAAACCGGTAGCCGTTCGGCACGAAATACTCATACAGGAATAGGAAGGAAAGATTTAGAACAACCAGTATCGCGGAGAAACCGAGCAGATTGGTTATACCACCTCGTCGATCGCGCCATAGGAAATAATTCATTCGAAAAGATTTGGTCCAGCCCAAGGATTTGTACCCCTGAAATACGATACCGACAATCCATCGTGTTTTTTGTCTAACGGCGGTCTTCAAGGTGTCCGGGAAAAACTCACGAACACAGATCACACTTTGATCCTGAGTATTCGACCCAAACTTTTTTTCCCTTTTTGTTTCCTCAGTTAGCACTTCGCTGCGGACAAAGATCTCCTTGATACCCAGAAGCTTCAATCGAAAACCGATGTCATAATCCTCCGTGAGGCTATGAGTATTAAATGTTTCTCCCTCATTGAGCTTGCGAAGAGTTAATATCGCATCACGACTGAAACAGGTCCCGACACCGGCACTCGGAACCTGGCCAGAAATCCAGCCCCTGACAACCACATCCTTTCCATGTAGTTCCGAGAATTCGTCCGCATAATGTCCTGCCGTGAATTTATGCCACTCACGCCCAAACGGGTATACGGGGATCTGGATAAAACCGTGGGTGTCCAGCATGTAGTTGTACATCAACAGTTCGTAGCTACTCACTACATCTTCCGCATCATGCAAGATATAGCCCTGAAACTGGATTTTTGCGGCCGACTCAAACTGCCCGATAGCAATCAGTATATTGTTGAGGCAGTCGGCTTTAGATGTGGGTCCCGGCCTGGCACATACAACCTTATGTATGTTCGGATAAAGCTTGCAGACATCATCAACCTCGCCTTGGGTCTCCAAGTCGTTCGGATAGGTTCCCACAAAGATCTGATAATTTTCATAATCCAGGGTTTCGACCAGTAATTTGGCCATCGGCGCCACGACACCAATCTCGCGCCATGCGGGAACCATGATCGCAATCGGTTTCTCCGTCTTCCGATACAGGCTTTCTTTATTGTTGGGTACAATCGTCGGTCGACTTTCATTGCTATATTTCGAAAGTCGTGTCTTGATTTTCAGCAGCCAGTAAGAGGCATCTACGAAAATGTCATCAAGGCCAAAGAACAGCATGCAGAATGCGAGTCCGATGAAAACCCACTTCAAGCTGTAGAAATAGGTCGCAACGAGCACCACCAGATCAGGCATTCGCTGCCTCCTTTGGATGCTCCTGCTGTGGCTCAACCAGCGCGAGGAAGGTCTTTATATCCTCCCAAATCCGGGTGGCAGCTTGTCCGTCTCCAAACGGGTTTTCCATGCTCCTGAGGGGCTGTGCCAACCAATAACGGACCTGTTCCTCAATAACACTTGCATCCGTGCCAGCCAAAACCGCCTGACCACTTTCTATAGCCTCGGGGCGCTCCGTGGTCTGCCGCAGTACCACACAGGGAACGTTGAATCCTGGAGCCTCTTCCTGAATCCCCCCAGAATCAGTAATTGCCAACACAGCTTGTGACAGGCAACGCTGCAACTCGAGATAGCCCAGCGGACGACTGAGCACAACATTCGGAATGTCCGCCAGAGTGTCTAGAACAACCGATGACACCGCGGGGTTGGGATGAACGGGCAGTACGAACTCTAGTGCCGGGTATTCATACGCCAACCCCCGAATCACTTCGCAAAGGAGCTGAATCTTCGGCCAGTTCTCCCTGCGGTGCATTGTGACCAGCACCTTGTTTCGTCTTTGGTCACATAGCGCCATCTGTCGTGCAATCAGCTTCTGCGCATCAACGACGGTATTCCCGGTAATCGTAATTGTATGTCTGCATGCGCCTTCTCTCAGCAAGTTAGCGGCAGCTCGAGGGGTAGGTGCATAGTGACGACTTGCCAACATGCCAACAATTCTTCGGTTGCTTTCTTCTGGATATGGATTTTCGAGATCACCAGAGCGCAATCCGGCTTCTACATGAGCGATAGGGATGCGGCGATAAAATGCCGCGAGCGCTGCCGCGAGAGTGGAGCTGGTATCACCGTGCACTAGCACCAGGTGCGGCTGGCGCCAGTCCAGAATATTATCAATTGACTGAACCAGCCCTCCCAGTAAGTCACTAAGCCCCTCACCCGGCGGGCGGTCCAGTATTACGTCAGGCTTGATATCAAACTGAGCAAACATTTCCCGGGCAACTTTGCCATGTTGACCGGTGTGACACCAGAGCAAGTTGATGCAGGGTTTTTGCTCCGTAAGTTTTAGGTACACAGGCGCCATTTTAATTATTTCGGGCCGGGTTCCGGTAATGAAAAGAATGGTTTTCAAAGCAGACCTCTTTACTGATCTCCGGAATAAAGAAACCTGTGACTTCGCATCGACTGCGAACGACAGTGCTTCCAACTTCCCTGTCGGAGATGGCATTGATTTACAGCGGCGGCGTATCTATCTCACCCGCCCTCACATACGCGAGACTCATCACATCGCTTTCGTGATTCTAGTCACACCGCGTCGGCCTGCCATGGAGCGGGAATAAATAATTTCGCCCAAGTCGACAAGGCAAATATCATTTAAATTAACGCCAATTTTCCCTCATTCTTTCCCAAACCCTCCTGACCTTCTGGTTGATCTGCTAAACATCAATAATTCCAAGCAGATCACAAAGTTGGCACGTCTATATCTTTTTGATTTGCCAATTTTCATGACTGAACTGCGTTGCTAAGACTCTACGACGCTCGTAACAGGTACTTTGTATGTGGCACAGCTTTTTAACCGACATCAAAAATTTAAATTTGATGACGGTCTTAGTACTTTTTTTCGGCCTAAGCAGTGCACATGCACAGGTTTTCCAGCCGGATGGTAACCACCGTAAACTCACACCAACGCCAGGTACGGCGGTGAGGGCTGGTACTCCGGATAGAAATCAAGATGCATGCAATGACAGGGAAAAAACTGACCCCTGCAGAAGGAAGAAAGAAAAACTTAAAATCGAAGCCAGACAGCTATTCAGGCAGTTTCGAGATAATCCAAAGTCGAAGTTACATCAGGCGGCACAGGAAAAATCCAGTTTAACCGACCTGCTGCTGGCTCAAAGTGAAGGCGGGAGCGGGGAGGCATCACTGCTGGCCAGTCTGGGAATCGGCGCGCCCTCTCGGTCAATCCTCGTGCTGTATGATGCCCCCGCAGGAGTGCCCTATGCCAAGCTCGGGTATACCTACGCCATTATGCTGTCGAATGTGCTCGGCCACTTTAACGCGGACATCACGCTGATGGATGTGTCCAGCTATGCCGCAGGCGAACTGGATAATCATGATGCATCTTTTTACCTGGGAAGCTATTTCGACAATCCCCTGCCACAGGCATTTCTAGTCGATGCCAGTAACACCACCAAGCCCCTAGTCTGGTTTAGGTATAACATCTGGCAGCTTGCGTGGAACAGCGCTTACAGCTTTTCACAAGTCTTCGGCTTGAGCTTTTACGGCTTGAGAGGGCTCGACAGCCAGCCCAGCGAGAACAATCCATCTCCGGGCTTCTTCGACACGGTGTCCTATAAAGATCGATCGCTTATCAAATACTATGATTACAATGTGGAGTCTGGCGTCATCAACTCGGACCCGGATGTCGGTTGGATGGGTATCACTGACTCCACCAAGTCTGAGACTGTCGTCAACATAAGCAATAGCGTAACCGGAGAGTCAATCCCATATATTTCTCGCTCAGGTAATTTCTGGTATTTCGCTGACCTGCCGCTCTCTTACATCGGACCACGTGACCGTTATCTGGTGCTGTGTGATATTTTGCACGACGTACTGGAAATTGATCATCCCCCCTCCAGGTACTCTATGCTGCGTATCGAGGATGTCGCCGCGCTCGTCAACTTCAGAAATATACGACGCTTATCTGACTTCCTGAGTGATCGAGGAATCCCATTTACAATCACTGCGGTCCCATTCTATCGCGATCCGGCCGGCGTATTTAACCAGGGCATTGCTCAGGAAATTTACATGGCGGATTCGGAGGCCATGCTCAGCTCTCTGAATTATGCCGTAGAGCGAGGAGCCAAAATCTCCCTGCACGGCTACACCCATCAGTACAGGGAGGAACCCAACCCTTATAGCGGTGTCACCGGGGATGACTTCGAGTTCTGGCATATTCCCAATAATGCGCCCGTGAGTGAAGACTCGGAGGCATGGGCAACGCAGAGGATGCTGTCTGGTTACTATGAGCTACTTGAGAACGGCTTTATGCCATATACCTGGACTACGCCGCATTACCAGGCTTCTCCCAACGCTTATCGCGCTTTTGGTACCTTATTTGAAAGCCGCTACGAACGTTCGCTTTACTACACGTCCACTTCACCAGAATTAAACAGGGACACCAACGACCCGGCACGCGATTTCGCTGCGGGGCAGTTCTTTCCATACCCGATCTCTCGGGACTTCTACGGAGCGAAAATCTACCCTGAAAATTTGGGAAATATTGAATACGACATCCGGGAAATTGACCCCGCTTCCTTTATTGATTATTCATGGGAAGAGGTATACCTGAATGCGGTCTACGCCGGTGTGATCCGCGACGGAGTGGCCTCTTTCTTCTTCCATCCGTTCTGGCTGGAAAGATCTCTGGGGGTCCACGGCTTCTCTGACTTCCGTAACCTAGTCAACGGTATATCCGATCTCGGCTATGAATGGGTCACACCGGATGAAATATAGGCATGAACGTGGAATAGGGCCGGGAATTAATTTCCGGTATCCAGTTCTCTCCCCAGCAGTTACAGGATTTTAGCAAGCGTTCAAAAACCGCCGATCAATCATTCAGTGACATGCCGTGGTGATACCCGGCACCGCGCCCATGGTGCATAAGTTTGCAGAGATAACGACCTTTGATCTCGCAAAATCACGAAGCGATCTGATTTTTCGGTTTTTTCCGGGTTATGCACAGGCTCGTTACTCACAGAATCACTGGATAGAGCTGGGGATAACTACGGGATATTGGCGCTGAGTGGCACCACTACTGGGTTTGCCAGTGCGTTTAAAAAACCGTCGGTGCGGCGCAAGTCAGGTTTTGAGGATAGCGTTACAAAAAAGGCCGCCCAATCGGGCGGCCTTTTTATTTTTTTATGTTTCCGTAAACCGAAAAGAAGAAAGGCCGTACAGTTTCCTGTACGGCCTTTCGGATTTGATGCCTGACGATGACCTACTCTCACATGGGGAAACCCCACACTACCATCGGCGATGTTGCGTTTCACTTCTGAGTTCGGCATGGGATCAGGTGGTTCCACAACTCTATTGTCGTCAGGCAAACTGGCTTGGGTTGGATGGTCTTACAAGCATCTGGCTTGGCCTTCCTGTTATCGCTGTTTGCCTCGGCCATATTGCTGACCGGCGATAACCCCAAATAAGTCGGTAAAACAATCTGTAGTAATACACCGCAAGTTGCGCGTCTCTCGTTTGGACACAATCCAAATCGTTAGTAACCATCTCTGTTGTATGGTCAAGCCGCACGGGCAATTAGTACTGGTTAGCTCAACGCCTCACAACGCTTCCACACCCAGCCTATCAACGTGGTAGTCTTCCACGGCCCTTCAGGACTCTCAAGGAGTCAGGGAGATCTCATCTTGAAGGAGGCTTCCCGCTTAGATGCTTTCAGCGGTTATCCCGTCCGAACATAGCTACCGGGCAATGCCACTGGCGTGACAACCCGAACACCAGAGGTTCGTTCACTCCGGTCCTCTCGTACTAGGAGCAACTCTTCTCAAATCTCCAACGCCCACGGCAGATAGGGACCGAACTGTCTCACGACGTTCTAAACCCAGCTCGCGTACCACTTTAAATGGCGAACAGCCATACCCTTGGGACCGGCTTCAGCCCCAGGATGTGATGAGCCGACATCGAGGTGCCAAACACCGCCGTCGATGTGAACTCTTGGGCGGTATCAGCCTGTTATCCCCGGAGTACCTTTTATCCGTTGAGCGATGGCCCTTCCATACAGAACCACCGGATCACTATGACCTACTTTCGTACCTGCTCGTCATGTCTGACTCGCAGTCAAGCGCACTTATACCATTATGCTCATTGCATGATTTCCGACCATGCTGAGTGCACCTTCGTACTCCTCCGTTACTCTTTGGGAGGAGACCGCCCCAGTCAAACTACCCACCATACACTGTCCTCGATCCGGATTACGGACCAGAGTTAGAACCTCAAACATACCAGGGTGGTATTTCAAGGATGGCTCCACAATGACTGGCGTCACTGCTTCAAAGCCTCCCACCTATCCTACACAAGTAGGCTCAAAGTTCAGTGCAAAGCTGTAGTAAAGGTTCACGGGGTCTTTCCGTCTAGCCGCGGGTACACTGCATCTTAACAGCGATTTCAATTTCACTGAGTCTCTGGTGGAGACAGCGTGGCCATCGTTACGCCATTCGTGCAGGTCGGAACTTACCCGACAAGGAATTTCGCTACCTTAGGACCGTTATAGTTACGGCCGCCGTTTACCGGGGCTTCGATCAAGAGCTTCGCCGAAGCTAACCCCATCAATTAACCTTCCGGCACCGGGCAGGCGTCACACCCTATACGTCCACTTACGTGTTTGCAGAGTGCTATGTTTTTAATAAACAGTCGCAGCCACCTGGTCACTTCGACCGGCCTCAGCTTAGGGAGCAAGTCCCATCACCAAAACCGGCGTACCTTCTCCCGAAGTTACGGTACCATTTTGCCTAGTTCCTTCACCAGAGTTCTCTCAAGCGCCTTGGTATTCTCTACCTGACCACCTGTGTCGGTTTAGAGTACGGTTCGCAATTGCCTGAAGCTTAGAAGTTTTTCCTGGAAGCAGGGCATCAACCACTTCACCTACAAAGTAGGCTTCGTCATCAGCTCTCAGCCTTAGGGACCCGGATTTGCCTAAGTCCCCAGCCTACTACCTTAAACATGGACAACCAATCGCCATGCTGGCCTAGCCTTCTCCGTCACTCCATCGCAGCAATTGCAAGTACAGGAATATTAACCTGTTTCCCATCGACTACGGCTTTCGCCCTCGCCTTAGGGGCCGACTAACCCTGTCCCGATTAGCGTTGGACAGGAACCCTTGGTCTTCCGGCGGGGAGGTTTTTCACCCCCCTTGTCGTTACTCATGTCAGCATTCGCACTTGTGATACCTCCAGCAAACCTCACAGTTCACCTTCAGCGGCTTACACAACGCTCCTCTACCATGCTCATAAGAGCATCCGCAGCTTCGGTTATCAGTTTGAGCCCCGGTATATCTTCCGCGCGGGCCGACTCGACTAGTGAGCTATTACGCTTTCTTTAAAGGATGGCTGCTTCTAAGCCAACCTCCTAGCTGTCTGGGCCTTCCCACATCGTTTCCCACTTAACTGATATTTGGGACCTTAGCTGGCGGTCTGGGTTGTTTCCCTTTTCACGACGGACGTTAGCACCCGCCGTGTGTCTCCCGCGATTGCACTCCACGGTATTCGGAGTTTGCATGGGGTTGGTAAGTCGGGATGACCCCCTAGCCCAAACAGTGCTCTACCCCCGTGGGTGAGACGCGAGGCGCTACCTAAATAGCTTTCGAGGAGAACCAGCTATCTCCCGGCTTGATTAGCCTTTCACTCCGATCCACAGGTCATCCCCTAATTTTTCAACATTAGTGGGTTCGGTCCTCCAATTGATGTTACTCAATCTTCAACCTGCCCATGGATAGATCGCCGGGTTTCGGGTCTATTGCCTGCAACTGAACGCCCTATTAAGACTCGATTTCTCTACGGCTCCCCTATGCGGTTAACCTTGCTACAGACAATAAGTCGCTGACCC